>CACBUI010000011.1 GCA_902542505.1 uncultured Alphaproteobacteria bacterium
ATTTAAATAGTTATTACGATACAAAACTTAAAAAAGATAGATTAAGCATCTTAAAAAAGTTTAAAAATTATAATCATTATACAGTTGATATTAAAAACTATCAAAAAATAAAAGTATTATTCCAAAAAATTAGACCCGGTATAGTAGTAAATTTAGCAGCCCAAGCCGGTGTAAGGTACTCTTTAAAAAACCCCCTAGAGTATATTGAAACAAACATAAATGGTTTTTCTAATATTTTAATGTGTTGTAAAAAATTTAGAGTTGATCATTTCATTTATGCTAGTAGTTCAAGTGTGTATGGAGGTTTAAAGCAAAATAAATTTTCTGAAATTTCCAATACTGATAAACCGATAAGTCTTTATGCTGCCACTAAAAAAACAAATGAAATATTAGCTAACTCTTATAGTAGTTTATATAAAATGAAGTGTTCAGGTTTACGGTTTTTTACGGCTTATGGGCCTTATGGTAGGCCAGATATGGCACTATTTAAATTTACGAGAAATATTTTAAAGGGATTGCCAATTCAAATTTTCAATAGAGGTAAACATCTTAGAGACTTCACTTACGTTGACGACATTGTCTATGGTATTTCAAAACTAATTTTAAAAACAAGCAAGCAAAGTAAAAAATCTAATCTTCATAATATTTATAATTTAGGTAGAGGGAAATGTGAGAAACTATCTGACTTTGTAAAAATTATTGAAAAAAATCTAAACATTAAATCACAAAAGATATATCTACCATTGCAAAAAGGTGACGTTCATAAAACTCATGCTGATATATCAAAAGCAAAGAGGGATTTTGGATACTCTCCAAAAATTACTATTAATCAAGGAATACCTCTATTTATTAGCTGGTATAAATCCTACTATGGCTGAGAGTTTTAATAAAAAAATTTGTATATTAGGATTAGGGTATGTAGGTCTTCCTCTAGCTTTAGCTTTTAGTAAAAAATATAAAACTATTGGATTTGATATTGATCAAAATAAAATTAACTCACTGAAAAAAGGTAACGATATAGAAGGACAGTTTAGTAAAAAACAAATTATAAATCATAAAAACTTAAATTTTTCATATATACCTCATGATATGGATTTTTCTGATTTTTATATAATAGCTGTACCTACACCTATAAATAATAAAAATAAACCTAATTTGGAGTATTTGTATAAAGCTTGTAAACTAGTTGGCCAAAGAAAATTTAGAAATTCGACTATCATATTTGAGTCTACAGTTTATCCAGGTTTAACAGAGGAAATATGCATTCCTCTAATTGAAAAAATTTCAAAAAAAAAATGGAAAAAAGATTTTTTTATTGGTTACTCACCAGAAAGGATAAACCCTGGTGATAAAATTCATAAGCTTGAAAGTATTACAAAAGTAATATCTGCTGACTCAAAGACAACACTAAAAAAATTAAAACATTTATATAATAATATAATTGATGTAGGAACTTACTCTGCAAGAAGTATAAAAGTAGCTGAAGCTGCAAAAATTATAGAGAATACCCAAAGAGATATTAATATTGCTTTGATGAATGAGCTTTCTTTAATTTGTAATAAATTAAATATTTCAACATATGATGTTTTAAAGACTGCTAGAACAAAATGGAATTTTATTGATTTTAAACCTGGACTTGTTGGCGGCCATTGTATTGGTGTAGATCCATACTACTTATCGCACAAAGCAAAAATTATGAAACATAATCCATTAATTATAAATGCTGGGAGAAAAATTAATGACAATATGCATAAAGTTATTCAAAATAAAATCATAAAAATATTAAATAATAATTTTAGAAAAAAGATAACATTTATTGGTATTACATTTAAAAGTGATTGCGCAGATACAAGAAACTCAAAAATAATATTGTTAATAAGTAATTTAATAAAAAATGGGTTTAAAAATATAGATATATATGATCCTTTAGTTAATAATAGAGACTTATCTAAAAATAATGGATTAAAATTAAAGTCTTTTAAAGATTTATCTAAGAGTGATTTTCTTATTGTTGGTTCTTATCATAAGATAATTGACCAAAAAATCGGTAAAACTAAATTAATTAAATTGTTAAAAAAAGGTGGAAATTTATTCGACATAAATTGGCATTTTTATGATTATTTTGAGTCTAAAAAACCATCTAATATAAATTATTATTCTCTTTAATGTGCGGTATTGGCGGTATTTTTTCATTAAACTATAGTAAAACACAAATTAATTCAAAATTAAATTTACTCACTGATCTTCAACATCATAGAGGGCCTGATGGTAGAAAAATTTGGATGGATGATAATTTTAAAGTAGGATTTGCACATAATAGACTTTCAATTATCGACACAACAGAAAAATCTACTCAACCTTTTGTCAAAAATAATTACACAATTGTTTTTAATGGAGAAATTTATAATTATAGAGCTCTGAGAAAAGAATTAATTTCCCATGGATATATTTTTGAAACTGAGGGCGATACTGAGGTATTATTAAATTCTTATATAAATTGGGGCAAGGAATGTTTAAACAAAATAAATGGTATGTTTTCATTTGCTATTTTAGACAAAAAAAATAATCAGCTTTTCTGTGCTAGAGACCCAGTTGGTGAAAAACCTTTTTTCTATTTTAATGATATTAATATATTTTCATTTGCATCTGAATTAAATGCCTTAAAAAAAATATTAGATAAAAATTTAAAACTAAATTTAGAGTCACTTACATCATTTATGACCAAAAATGTAAGAAATATTTCAGCTCCGAATTCAGCTTATGAACAAATAAATAAATTAAGACCGGGTCATTATATAATTAGAAAATTAAATAACGATAAAATTGAAGAAATTCCATATTTAAAATTTAATTATAAATCTCAATATAATGAGACAGCTCTATATGAAAGTATTAATCTATCAAAAGTATCTGATGTTAAAATTTCAATGCTTTTATCTGGTGGAATTGATAGCATTTTAATTTCTTTGATTTTAAAAAAAAAATATAATTTAGATTTTAAATCTTACACAATTGGTATTGATGAAAATGATCCTGATATAATTAATTCTAAAAATTTTTCATCTATAATAGGTATTGAAAATGAAACAATTTATTTTGATTATGAAAATTCTTTTGACAGATATAAAAGATTAATTTTAAACTGTGGTGAACCCATAGCCTTAGTTCCAGGATTACTATATTCAGATTTATTTGAAAAAATTCGTAGTGATGGTTATAAAGTTGCTATAACAGGTAATGGGGCTGACGAAATTTTTATAGGATATAAAGATATAAATAAGACTATTTTTACATATTTAATAAATAAAAATTTCAAGTTTTTATCAAAACCATTGTCACGAATATCTAATAAATTTTTATTTCTTGGTGAAAATGTTGGTAAAATAAAATCGTCAATTGCTAAAAATATTAACAATGTCAAAGAACCACTAATAAATAATATCTATAAAAATTATTTACCTGATGAGATAATGTATTGGAATAAACTATTATCTCCAAACAACTATATTGATGAACATTATACATCACAATTATTTATTTTTCATCAACACTCACTTACTCACATGCCTGACTTGTCAGGAATGTTAAATTCAGTTGAAGTAAGAGCACCTTTTTTAAATCAAAATGTACTAGATAATTTCCTACTTTTTAATTGGAAAAAAAAGATTTTTGAAAATAATTATTTTAAAATTAATAAAAAAATGCTTATAAAAAAAGTTTTAAATGAAAATTTAAAAAAATATAAAATTGATTACAAACCTTCTAATAAAAAAAGGGGGTTAGGATATGAAATTAAAGAGCAAAATTTATTTAAAAAATATTGGTCTAGTGAGATAGATAATTTATTTTATAATTTTGATGATTTGGATGGGTATTTAAATAAATCTTATGCTCAAAAACTATGGAATGATTATAAAAATAACCAATATGGTAATACTGAAATTATATCGAAGCTAGTTTCAATTCAAATATGGGCACAAAGTAATCTTTAAATTTTTATTTCTTTTTTAATATATAGTTTTCTATAATTAAATATTCTAAGTCTGAGTTTTCAAAAGCATATAAAGCTTGTTCGACATTAGATACCATTGGATAACCGTGAAGATTAAAGCTTGTGTTTAATAGTCCAGGTATACCTGTAAGTTTATGAAATTTTTTTATTAAATTATAATAATTTTTATTTGTTTCTTTTTTTATAACTTGAGGTCTAAGCGTATTATCAGAAGAGTGAATAGCAGCTACAAAATCTTTTTTTGCTAAATCTAACCCCTCAAAAGCTGTAATCATACAATCAGAATTTGTATTTACTTTATTGAAATTTTTCAAATATAAATGAGCATATTCATATAAAATCGTAGGTGCAAATGGCATCCAAAAGTCCCTAGACTTAATAAAATTATTTATCTTATTAAAATTTTCAATTTTACTTGGATTTGCTAGAATTGCTCTATTTCCCAAAGACCTTGCTCCAAACTCTCCTCTTCCAGAAAATCTTGCAATTATTCTATTCTCTTTAAGTTTTTCGGCTACATAATCATTAATATTTTCCTCAAATCTATGACTAAATTTTTTTGCATATTTTTTTAATGAAATATCTAATTCATTATTGTTGTAACTTAAGCCTAAATAAAGATTTTCTAACGGCTCTATATTATTTTTTTCAATATATTTTTTTTGATAGTATATTGCTCCCATTGGATTTGATTCATCCCCACATGATGGCATAAAGTAAGCATTCTTTATAAACGCCTGTTCTTGAATTTTCATATTAAGCTTCACATTCATAAAAACACCACCACCAAAACAAAAATTTTTAATTTTATATTCATTATAAAGATTACTAATTAACTTAATAATTAAGTTTTCAAGTAATTTCTGGGCTGCAGCTGCAATATTATCAAATCTATATCCTAAACATGTCTTTGTTAAAAAATCAAATGTATCAAAGCAATCAATTTTAGATATAAACTTAAAAGAATTATTTGGATCAATTTTTATTATATCTTTAAAAATTTTATTATAAATTTCATCTGCATATTTTTCATTTGCATATGGCGCTAAACCCATAACTTTATATTCATGTTCTAAAGGCTTCATCCCTAAAAATCTTGTAACACCGCTATAAAAATTCCCAAGTGAAGTAATCTGTGGTGTGCTTTCAATTTTTTTTATATTGCCATCTTTGTAAATACTTATAGTGCAAGACTCTTTATCTCCTGCACCATCAATAGTAATAATAAAATATTTTTCATTGTAATTTATACTCTTATTGCTAAAAAATGCTGAGGCCATATGACAATTATGGTGATTAATAAATTTAATTTTTTTTTGACCTAAAGAAATATTATCTAACTTTTCTTTTAGGTATAATTTTCCATTTTTATTTAGACTCTGTTGTCTGTAGTTTCTCAATATCTCATATATCTTATTAAATTTAAATTGTTTGAGTAATTTTTTTGATATAAATATAAAAAAATTTTTATCAACTGTTTTATTATTTATTATTTTATAATCATATGGGTTTGGCGGGTAAATTTGCTCACCACAAATAAGTATTTCTGTAATATCAGACTTTGATATATCTAAATAACTACATAAATTTTTAATGGCCCCATCTGGAAAACTGCTTGAGTTTTTTATATTATCAATTTTTTCTTGGCTTAAAGAGCCTAATATTTTTAAGTCATTTGAAATAGCTATTGTTGAGTTGTGACCTAATTGTATTGCTAAAGTAAGAGACATTATTTATAAAAAAATTTTTTTGCGAGCATTAGAATATATCCAAAAAAATAAAAGTATATGACAAGTAGTTGAGGCATATATTGGAGTCATATAACTAAATTTTTCAATAAAAATAATGATTAACGATATTTTTAATATTATTTCTAGAAGTAAGATTTTTATTAAAAAATCTAATTTTGCGAGTGCATGTAAAAAAGCTAGATTCCACCTTACAGAAGTAATGAAAAAAACATTAATACAACATAAAATAGTTTCAGTTGAGTTAAGACTAAAATTGGTCCCAAGCCAAAGGTATATTAAAAAATCAGATATATAATAATAAACTACTATTGAAATAAAAATAACTACAAAGAAATAATAATAAAAACTTTTATGTATTTCTTCAATATCTTTATATTTTTTCTTTGCAGCAAGTTTAATTATAGTTGGTTCTAAAGAAGCAGGTATTTTTAATAAAAGCAGAAATATCAATTCTGGGATCTTCCAAACAATAATATATTTTTTTATTACATCTGGGCTTGATAAATACCCTAATATGATTAAATCTGATTGTAAGATAATTATAAAAAATCCTACTATACCATATTTGATAGATCTGGTACCAAGTAAAGTTTGAAAATCTTTAATAATATTTATTTTTGATTTGAATTTAAAAATATTGAATTTATGAGTTTTCACTTTCAAATAAAAAAAATTAATTAATATTGATGTTGTTAATAAAAATAAAACTTCATAAACATTTGAAAAATAATCTTTTAATATGATCACACCAGAAATTATTAATATTAATCTAATGTTATCTATTTTTAACGGAGTGGATTGCTTTTCTAACGAATTCAAAAATTGAATATCTGGATTAGTGAGCAACTTCAATATTATAGCCAAAGAAACAAAAAATATTGACAAATAAAAGTCATTTTTGTTTATATTAAATTTATCGATAAATAAAATTGAAATAATAAAACATAAAATAAAAAAAATACTATAAATTATAGTTAATAAAATTGATATTTTATAAATAGAGTAAACATTTTTATAATTTTTATTTGAGTAATTCTCGCCAAAACTTTTTAATAATCCTGAGCTAAGCCAACCTATGCCTATAGAGGAGAAGTTGATCATCCCAATTAAAAAAAATAAAAAAGCAAATTTATCACTTTCAAAAGTATTTAGAAAAATAGGAATTAATAAGACTTGAAATAGCACATATAAAAATGTGTTTAAGTAGTGGTTAAATATAGTCTTCGGGTAGTCTTTTGAATGACTAATAATCATTGATATTCGATCTGTTAAAAGATTTAATATTTTAAATGACATTTTTTTATGATTTATAAAAAGTAGGTTATATTTTTTTATATTTTTTTCATTGAAAATGAATAGTTTTCAGCATTAATTACTTAAATGTATTTAATTCTTAATATTAAGTAGATAATTATAAGATTAAGAGTTCATTAAACCTTTTTTAAATGAGAGTTTTAGTAATATTTAGTGATGGAAATATAGGCGGAGCAGAAATTAACTTAGCAAAGCTTTCAATGGCTTCTAATTCTAATATAGAATATTTTTTTTCAAGTTTAAATAATAGTGGCCCTTTATACGAATATTTTAAAAATATGAAAATATCTCCAGTATGTTTAACCAAATCAAATATATTATTATTTAAATATTTCTGTCTAATCAAATATATAAAAAAAAATAAAATTAATCACCTTTATACATGTGGATTTAAAGTTTCAATTTATTTCCGTATGATAAAGTTTTTGTTTAAAAATTTAAAAATAACAAATGCGGTAAGGTGCAATTTAAATAAGTCCCTTTTGAAAGATAGAATAGTAATATTTTTAGAAAAAAAATTATCATTTTTAATTGACTTTTATATTTCTAATTCTAAGAAGGCTTTAAGTACATATGTTAAAGATCTTAAAATACCTAAAAATAAAATAAAGTTGATATACAATGGTATCGAGTTTAAAAATAAAAAAGATTTAAGTACATTAAACAAAAGAAAATACATTATTACTGTTGCAAATTTTTCTAAAAGAAAGAATCACATCAATTATCTAAATCTAATTAATAAATTTTCCATTCGTACGAATTTAAAGTTTATGTTTATTGGAGACGGTCCAGAAAAGGATAAAATTAAAAAAAAAATTTGTGAATTAAATTTGAAAAATATATCTATTATAGGATATAAAAAAAATATTTTTAAATATCTTAAAGAGTCTAAAATATTCGTTTTACCATCTACTTATGGAGAGGGATGTCCTACTTCAATTTTAGAAGCTTTATCCTTTTCTATTCCAGTAATTGCTTTTGACATAGATGGTATTTCTGAGCTAATTATTAACCAGAAAAATGGTTTTTTAGTTAAAAACAAAAACTATGAGAAAATGTATAATAAAATTAAAGAATTATCTTTGGATAAAAAACTTTATTCTAAAATTTCTAATCAAGCTTATTTAACAAGTAAAAAATTTTCAAATCTTGCATTTATTAATCTTCATAACAAACATTTTATGAGAGAGATTAGATAAAATGTGTGGGATATGCGGATTTATTCAATTTGATAATAAATTGTCACAAACAGATTTATATAAAATGATGCAGGAAATAAATCACAGAGGACCAGATAGTGAGGGTGTATATGTTGATATCAATCAAAATATTTATTTTGGTCATAAACGCTTATCAATATTAGATTTAAGCGATAAGGGTAGTCAACCAATGATATCATCAAATGGTTCTATGGTGATTATTTACAATGGTGAGATTTATAATCACCTAGAATTAAGAAGAAAATATTTTAATGAATCAAAAAATTGGAGGGGTGCCTCTGATACAGAAACTCTAATAGAGTGCTTTCAAGAACTTGGTATTGAAAAAACTTTATTTAATTTAACTGGCATGTTTGTTTTTGCTTTATATGATATCAAATATAAAATTTTTTATTTAGGAAGAGATAGGTTTGGTGAGAAACCTTGTTACTATTCTCATATAAACTCTTCATTATATTTTTCTTCTGAAATTAAATCTTTAAAAAAAATAAAAGATATTGATAAAAGTTTAGATATTAATTCTATATATCATCAGTTAAATTTTAGCTATATAAAATCAGATAGGTCAGTTTATTCTAAAATCAAAAATATCCAACCTGGTACTTGTCTTAAATTTGATATCTCAAAGAATAAAGTAGAATTGTCTGAAACTATTAAATACTGGCATACTTATGATCAAATAATAAATAGTCTTAATTCTAAGTATAATAGTAATAATATTGCAGAAGAGGAAATTACTGAACAGTTAAATAAAACTATTAAAAATCAACTTGTAGCAGATGTAGAAGTTGGAACATTTTTTTCAGGAGGTATTGACTCTACAATTGTGAATTTGTTTGCATCTAGATACAAAAAATCAAATCTTCGCTCATTTACTATAAGTTTTGAAAATAATCAATTTGATGAATCATATTATGCTTATGAAATTGCTAAAGAAATTAATCTAAACCTTCACATTTTTAAAATTAAAAATAGTGATATTAAACAAATTGTACCAAAAATTAATGATATCTATGATGAGCCTTATTCTGACTCTTCACAAATACCAACTCTATTTTTATCAAATCTTACAAGAGAAAAAGGTTTAAAAGTTGTTCTTACAGGTGACGGAGGTGATGAAATTTTTGGGGGCTATAACAGATATTTTTTTATTAAAAAGTTTCGAATATTAAGTTTTATACCTTATAAATTAAGAGTAATTTTCTCAGACATACTATCCAAATTACCAATGAATTTTTGGGACTATATGTTTAAAATACTTGAAAATACCATATTAATTAACAAAAAAGTTCCAAATTTTTCACTAAAAGTTTTGAAATTTTTAAATTTAATTAAATTTAGGAGCTTAGAGGAAGTCTTCGAAATAAGTTTAAGAACACTTAATTTAACTCATGTATTAAGAGAGGGGTTACTCAATTTATCTATTAAAGATGAAACTATACACAAATTTGAAAAAATTGAAGATTATATGATGTATTTTGATAGCGTTAATTACTTACCTGGTGATATTTTAGTCAAAGTAGATAGATCAACAATGCAAAATTCCCTTGAGTCTAGAGCGCCGTTTCTTGATCATAATCTTTTCAATATAGCATGGAAAATGCCCCATGATTTAAAATTTAATAAAAATTCTGGCAAAATAGTTTTAAAAAAAATACTTCAAAAGAATTTAAGTAATCATTTGTTTCAAAGACCCAAGATGGGTTTTGCAGTGTCCTTGGATTTTATTTTAAAAAATGAATTAAAAGATTGGTGTTACGAACAATTAGATCCTAATTTTTTAAAAAACTATGAATTTTTTGATCTAAAAAAAATTCAAATTTTGAAAGATAGTTTTTTCAATAACAATACTATCTCGTATGTATCAATTTGGAATATATTAATATTATCTGATTGGTTAAGAAAAAATGCGTAAAAAAAAAATTTTACTAATTTCTAATCTTTACTGGAATTTTGCAAATTTTAGGAAGGATTTAATTGATAATCTGACTCATTCAAATAAATTTGATGTTTTCATGATCGCAAAAGAGGACGGATATTCAAAAAAATTTAAGAAACATAATTTAAAATTATATAAATGGTATATAAATGAAAATTCTTTAAACATATTAAAAGAGCTTTTTGCTCTAATACATTTGTCATATTTATTTTTGAAAATAAGACCGGATTTTGTTTTTTCATTTACATCAAAACCAAATATTTACTCATCAATATTACTGCTATTCTTGAATTTTAAATTTTGTCCAAATATTACAGGTCTAGGATCTTACTTCATTAACAAAAGTTTTGTGAATAAGATATACAATTATTTTTATAAAAATTTTTTTAAAAGAGCACATTGTGTTTTTGTTCAAAATTACAAAGATAAAAAGATTTTTAAGGATAAATATAAATTAGATCCAAAAAAAATTATTCTTTTGCCTGGATCTGGTATCAATTTAAATAAATTTTCACCAAAATATAAATTTAATTCATATTGTATTAATTTTTTACTAGTTGCTCGACTAATTAAGGATAAAGGCATTCAAGAATTTTATGAAGCTTCATCAATTGCATCCAAAACTAATAAAAAATTAAAGTTTTTTTTAATTGGTGATTTCAATAAAAATAATAAAAATTCAATATCCATAGATCTTTTTCAAAAAATTAAAAAAGCTAAACATATTAAATTTAAAAGTTTTAAAAAAAATATATCTAGCGAAATTAACAATATGGATTGTGTTGTTTTGCCATCATACAGGGAGGGTAAATCAAGATTTTTACTAGAAGGCCTAGCTCTTGGAAAACCATTAATTACCTCTAATGTTCCAGGCTGTGAAGAATTGTGTACTAATTTTAATGGTTATAAATGTAAACCAATGTCAGTTCAGTCACTATCAGGCGCAATAATTAAAATGTCTAAATTAAAAAAAAAACAATTAATAGAAATGGGTAAACAGAGTCGTTCTTTAATTGAGAACAAATACGATTTAAAATATTTACTAAATCAATACAATAATGTTATTAATTTAATGTAAAATGGATCTTTTAATTTCTTTTAGTGAACTATTTAACACCTCACTCAATGACAGAGTCTTAGGTATAAAAATTATAGATATGGTAATTATTTTTATATTATTTATTTTTTCATTATTAATTAGAGGTCTTTTTGCTAAGATTATTTTAAACAAAATAAAAGTTGTAGTAAAAAAAACATCTAACTCTATTGACGATAAGATTTTTGATGCACTTTTACCTCCTTTAAGATTACTTCCAATAGTCTTAGTTTTTTTAACTATAACATTATACTTTGACCTACAATCTACATTAGGTTTTTATTTTCATAAAATTAATAGCACATTATCGACTATTTTTATATTTTGGCTTCTTCATCAATCTTTAGTCCCACTTTCTTTTTTAATAAGGAAATTAGAAGATTTGTTAACTAAAGCTTTAGTATCGTGGATAACTCGCTCATTAAAATATCTTATAATTTTTTTAGGTATTGTTGCGGTCTTAGAGCTTTGGGGAATAAAAATTGGTCCTGTAATTGCTGGTTTAGGACTTTTTGGAGTTGCAGTAGCTTTAGGCGCTCAGGATTTATTTAAAAATTTAATTTCTGGAATTATGATTTTACTAGAAAAACCTTTTCAATTAGGAGATGTAATAAGTGTGCCGGGTCATACTGAAGGCACAGTTGAACATATAGGTTTCAGGTCTACTTTAATTAGAAAATTTGACTCTACACCAATAACTATTCCAAATTATATTTTTGCTGAGGCTCCAATCTTAAATTACACCAAAAGAAATTACAGAAGAATTAATTGGACTATTGGCCTAGAATATAATTCAACATTAGATCAAATAAAGAAACTAACGGAAATCATATCTGCGTATTTAAAAGAAAATGATAGTTTTATGGTTGATGAAAATTATAAATCATTTGTAAGAGTAGAAAAATTTAATGATAGTTCTATAGATATACTGATAATTTGTTTTACATCTACTAAAGATTGGGATAAATACCTTGAAATTAAAGAAGATTTAGCGATGAAAATAAAGCATAGTGTTGAGACTATAGGTTTAAATTTTGCATTCCCAAGTCATTCAATATATATAGAGAAAACATAAGATTTATAAATTCTTAATTTAAATTTATAATTAGGTATTAATTATATATAGATCAATATTTATTATGAAAAAACTTTTAAATATTTCAGACTTAAATCAAAATGATTTTGAAAATATTTTAAAATTTGTAGATGATTTAAACTTTCAAAGTGAAAACAATCTCACCGATAAAAATATAGGTTTAATTTTTGAAAAAAATTCTACTAGGACTAGACTTTCATTTCAAGTAGGTATCAATCAATTAAATGGAAATTATATTGACGTAAGACTTGAAGAACTTAATTTAAATAGATTTGAGTCATATGAGGATACATTTGAAATTATGTCCTGTTATCTTGACTATTTAATTTTTAGAACAAATGACCATAAAAAATTAGAATTAGCACACAAATATTTTAAAAAACCTATAATTAATGCATTGTCTGATTTATCACACCCGTGCCAAGCAATTTCAGATATGTACACATTAAAAGAAAACTTTGGATCTATTGATAATTTAAATATTGTTTGGATGGGTGACATGAATAATGTTCTCTTCAGTCTTCTAGAAGTCATAGTCTTTACAAAAAATACTAAGGTAGATGTTTTAACAAATGAAAAAATATATTTACAAAATAAAGATAAATTTAACCTAAATACAAATATTGATTTTCATTTTGAAATAAATCAAGACATTATATCTAAGGCAGATTGTATTATGACTGATGTATTTACATCTATGAATGACAAAGAAGATAAAGAGAGTTTATTAAGTAAATTTCAAGTCAATAATAAAATTATTTCCATGACAGGTGAAAAATCTGTATTTATGCATTGTCTTCCAGCAAAGATCGGATCAGAGGTTACTGAAGATGTAATAAAAGGAAAAAAATCTATTGTGCTCACTCAAGCAAGAAACAGATTAATTGCACAAAAAGGTATTCTTAAATGGTTAAGTATTTAGTTTTATTATTATTTGTTTTATTTATTGGATGCGAAATGAATAGTGAGCAGTTAGTTAAAACCGAAAATATAAGTTTCGAGAACGTTAAATTTAACGCTGTATCAAAAAATTTAAATTTTACAAATACTCAAGAGGGACCTGAAGTAGAAATTACAAAAAAATTGGTAAATGATTGGTTTCAAAACAATGTAAAAATTGACGGTTTTGAGGGTAATTTAGATATTAATGTGACATCTATTGAGATAAATAAAATCAAAGAAGATGAATACTACAGATTTGAAATAAAATTAAGTATTGAATTTTTAGAAACTAATGAAGTTCTTAATAAAAGAAAATTATACAAAATTAACTCATTAGAGTATGGAGATATTCAAGGTAGCTTTTCAATCAAAGATACAGAAAATTTAAATATGAACATAATATCTAACAGTCTAAAAAGTATTAATCAAAAAGTGTCTGTGATGTAATTAGTCCTTCCAAAAAGAAGGTAGAAGAAGAACGAAGATAGTAAGTAACTCCAATCTTCCTAGAAACATTGTTGCAATTAATATTATCTTTGAATAACTATCTAGCGCTCCATAATTTCCTTCTGGTCCTATGATAGGTCCTAGCCCCGGGCCGACATTAGATATTGTTGATGCAGAAGCTGATATACATGTTAAAAAATCAAGCCCACTAAAAGATAGTAATAAAGCAGAAGTAAAAAAAGTTAGTATATACAGAAAGAAAAAACTCATAACAGATTCATAAGTTGTTTCATTAATTTTTTTTCCATTAAATCGACTTGCAATTATCGAGTGAGGTTTTAGCATTTTTTTTAGGTGTAAATTTATATACTTAAATAAAATTTGAAACCTAAAAACTTTTAAACCACCAGTTGTTGATCCAGCACAACCTCCAATAAACATCAGAATAAGAAACAAAACTGATGCATAATTACCCCAATTTTCAAAATTTTCACTAACATAACCAGTACCTGAGATTATAGAAATTGTATTAAATGACACTGATATTATTTTATTAAAATAATTTCCTTCTATGAAATCATTGGCAAAATAAAAAATTAGAATAATTGCTGTCGTCAATACTAATATAAAAACTCTTATTTGATGATCTTTAAAGATTGCAAATAAATTTTTTTTGGAAGTTTGCACAAGGACGAGAAAAGGAAGGCTTCCAAGTATCATAAAAATAATTGCTACTAAAAGTATTTTATCATTGTTAAAAAAAGCAAAAGAATTATCGTACGTAGAGAAACCACCTGTAGAAATAGTAGTAAAACTATGAGAAATTGCATCAAACGGCTCCATTCCAGATATGTAATAAAGAAAAATTAGAGTGACTGTGAGCGTAATGTAAATGATGAAAATTTTTTTTACAACAGATGATATTTTTGGAAGAGACTTGTCATAAGGATCATCTCCCTCAAGGTGAAATAGTTGCATCCCTCCGACTCTAAGAAAAGGCAATATAATTAAAGCTATTACAACAATACCAATACCACCTAGCCACTGTAAAAAAGCCCTCCATATTAGAATGCCTTTAGGTAGTAATTCTATGTCATTTAGAGTAGTTGCTCCAGTTGTTGTCACACCGCTCATAGATTCAAATAGTGCGTCAACTATACCTAAATCTACCTCAGTGTACAAAAAAGGTATTGCACATAAAAAAGTCAATAATAGCCATGACAATACAGTCATAATGAAAGCTTCTTTGGGAGATATTTTTAAATCTACATTCCTATTCGTTATTACAAGTGAACCACCTACAATTAAATAAAGCAATATTGGCACAGCATATGATTGCCATGACTCTGTCTTATATAAAATTTCAGCTATTAAAGGTATAAATAGAAAAAAACCAACAGCACATATAACTGTACCGCTTACCAATGCTATAGGTTTAAGATTGAACATTTGACGTTTTTTTAATGAACGTTTTTTTTATTGTAAGGACTATCTAATGAAAATGTAGGAATATCTATCTTTAATTTTTCTCCATTATCTTGAGAGACCAAATAAAAACCTTGCATAATACCATTATTAGTTTTCAGAGGAGTTCCACTAGTGTATTCAAATGACTCACCAGGCTGAATTGTAGGGAATTCACCAACAACTCCTTCACCTTGTACATTAATTACTTTGCCGTTTGCATCGATAATTAACCAATTTCTATGTTTTAGTTTAATTGAGGAGTTTCCTGAATTTGTGATGTTAACTTGATATGCCCAAACAAAATGACTCTCTTGAGGGGAAGATTGATCATCTAAAAAATAAGGTGTTACTGTAACTGTAACGCCATTAGTTGTTTTAGAGTACATCATAATAATATATCCCATAAAATGGATATATAGAATTAAATTGATAAACTAAAAAAGTCCTTGAATTAAACCTTTTTCATCTAACATAATAGAATTAGCACTGGGGACTTTTGGAAGTCCTGGCATTGTCATAATTTGACCTGTCACAACAACTATAAATCCCGCTCCGGCTGAAAGCCTTACTTCTCTCACTGGAACAGTAAATCCATTTGGAGCACCCCTTAAAGAAGGGTTTGTAGAAAAACTATATTGTGTTTTAGCGATACAAATAGGAAGATTTCCATAACCGTTTTCTTCAAATCCTTTAAGTTGATCGCTAACAGATTTATCTATCACAATATCATCGGCTCTGTATATTTTTTGTGCAACTGAGCGAATTTTTTCCTCTAAAGATACATTATCCTCATACATAAACTTAAATTTAGACGCATCACTTGACTCACTAATTTTTACTACCTCTTCAGCCAATTCTAAAGTGCCATCACCACCATTTGCCCAGTGCGAGCAAAGAATTGCCTTTACTCCCAATTTTTCACAACCATTTGAAATAACTTTACCTTCAGCTTCAGTATCTAAGGTAAAACTATTAATAGCGACAATTGGTTGAAGTCCAAAAGATTGGATATTTTCGATATGGCGTTGTAAATTTTCGAAACCTTTTTCAACGGCGGCTACATTTTCATTATTAAGATCTGCTTTTTCTACACCACCGTGTGATTTCAATGCTCTCACAGTTGCAACAATGACAACTACACTTGGTGTTAATCCTGCTTTTCGACATTTAATATCTAAGAATTTTTCAGCACCTAAGTCTGCGCCAAATCCAGCTTCAGTTACTACATAATCAGCAAGTTTTAAACCTGTTTTTGTCGCAATTACTGTATTACAACCATGAGCAATGTTTGCAAAAGGACCACCGTGGATAATCGCTGGATTATTTTCAAGTGTTTGAACTAAATTTGGCATTAAGGCATTTTTCAATAAAACAGTCATTGGACCATCAGCTTTTACATCACGAGCGTATATTGGAGATTTATCTCTTTTATATGCGATTATAATATCACCAATTCTTTTTTGCAGATCGTTTATATCATTAGCTAAACAAAAAATAGCCATGATTTCACTTGCAACTGTTATGTCGAATTTATCTTCTCTTGGAAATCCATTTGAAACACCGCCAAGATTGACATTCACTTTTCTAAGAGATCTATCACCTAAATCAACAACTCGACCCCATGTAATTCTTCTTTGATCTATTTGTAATTCATTTCCCCAATAAATATGATTATCAATCAATGAAGACAATAAATTATGAGCAGCAGTTATTGCATGAAAATCACCAGTGAAGTGAAGATTAATTTCTTCCATAGGCACAACTTGAGCATATCCGCCTCCAGCAGCTCCACCCTTCATGCCGAAACACGGACCAAGACTGGGCTCTCTCAGGCAAACTATAGATTTTTTTCCAATTTTATTAAGACCATCATTCAAGCCAACAGACGTGGTTGTTTTGCCTTCACCAGCTGGTGTTGGATTAATTGCGGTTACTAATATTAATTTTCCATCAGGGTTAGACTTACTTTTTTCAATAAAATCAAAATTTATTTTAGCTGCATCATGACCATAAGGAATAAGATTTTCCTCTGGAATATTTACTTTAGCAGCAACATCTCTTATGTGAATTTTTTTAGCAGCTCTTGCAATCTCAATATCTGACATCTAACTATGGATCCTTTCAAAAAAAACTGGTATACAATATACCAATAACTACATAAATCTCTAAGTTTTTTAAGATAAAAACACTAAAATTTCCTCTTTATTTTTTAGCCTATGTGTCGCATTAGAAAATTTATTTAATAAAAAAGTCATTGTTCAATAGTAAATTTATAATAATTTAAAAATGTTGAAAATATTAGTAATAGGGCTTGGTTATGTAGGTACTGCAAACGCTGTTCTTTTATCACAACATAATGAAGTTACTTGCTTCGATTTAGATGTCTCAAAATCTAATAATCTGATAAATGGTATTTCGCCTATAGAGGATAAAGATGTATCTGAATACTTATCTTCTAAAAAATTAAATTTAAAATCAACAGAGAGTTTTCCTGCTGAAATTAATAATTTTGACTTTGTTATCATAGCTACACCAACAAATTATGATATTGAAACAAATAAATTTAATACCTCCTCAATAGAACAATCATTAGAAAATATTCAAAGTTCTAAATCAAATCCAACAGTAATTATTCGATCTACAGTTCCAGTTGGTTATGTGAATAAAATGCAAAAGAAATTCCCTGACCTTGAAATTATTTTTGTGCCTGAATTTTTAAGAGAGGGAAGAGCTTTAAAGGATAGTCTTTATCCTTCAAGAATTGTAATAGGCTCACATTCTAAAAAAGGAAAAGAGTTTGCAAAACTTTTAAAAGATGCATCGCTTGATAAAGATGTTCAAACAGTCTTCACAAATCTAACAGAAGCAGAGTCATCAAAATTATTTTCTAATGCTTACTTAGCCATGAGAGTTACATTTTTTAATGAATTAGACTCTTTCGCAATGTCTAGAAATTTAAATACAAAAGAAATCATAAAGGCTGTAAGTCTAGATCCTAGGATAGGAGATTTTTACAATAATCCCTCATTTGGATACGGGGGATACTGTTTACCAAAAGATACAAAACAATTATTAGCAAACTTCGATAAAGTCCCCCAAAAAATTATGGAGGCAATTATAGAGTCAAATTCAATGCGAAAAGATTTCATTGGTTTAGAGATTGCAAAATTAAAACCTAAAACTGTTGGTGTTTATAAACTCATTATGAAAGAGGGGTCAGATAATATTAGAGAGTCAAGTATGCAAGGCATTATGAAAAGAGTTAAAGCTAAAGGTATAAGAGTAATAGTCTACGAACCTCTAATCAAAGACAAACTATTTTTCAATTCAGAGGTTTATCAAGATTTAGAATTATTCAAAAAAGATGCTGATTTAATTCTTTGCAATAGAAGACATTCTGAGCTAGATGATGTACAAGACAAGATTTTTACTAGGGACTTGTTTAATCAAGATTAAGTAAAAGATTAATATTTCTCCTAAATTTATCCAAAAAACACTTGAAATTCTTAGTATTTTTATATTTTAGTTTCACTCCAGATAGGTCTATACTGCGCGAACTTATATATATAAGGAGGAAACGATGACGATAATTAAAACATTATTTGCTTCTATGATACTAACATTAGGTTTGGCGACAGCAAACGCTGGAACACTAGATGTTGTTAAAGAAAGAGGCAACTTAATATGTGGTTCTAACACAGGACTTGCTGGTTTTGGAAATCCAAATGATGCAGGTGTATGGGAAGGAATTGACGTTGATGTATGCCGTGCAGTTGCTGCTGCGGTTTTCGGTGATGCTTCAAAAGTTGAATATGTACCACTAACTTCGAAAGTAAGATTTACTTCATTACAATCTGGTGAAGTTGATATGCTCTCTAGAAATACAACATGGACATTACAAAGAGATGTTGAATTAGGATTAGAATTTGTCGGCGTAAACTATTACGACGGACAAGGTTTCATGGTTAGAAAAGATCTTGGTGTATCAAGTGCTACTGAGCTTGATGGAGCTTCAGTTTGTATTCAAGTTGGAACTACAACTGAAATGAACCTAGCTGACTATTTTAGTGCAAACGGAATGTCCTATGAATCCATCCCAGTTGAAACTAATGCTGAAGCTGACGCTGCATATTTAGCAGGTAGATGTGATATTTACACAACTGATGCATCAGGTTTATACGCAAGTAGAGCAGGTTATCCAGATCCATCTGCACACATTGTCTTACCTGAGATTGTATCTAAAGAGCCTTTAGGTCCATCAGTAAGAGGAAATGATAGCGAGTGGGCTGATGTTGTTAGATGGTCTTTAAATGCAATGATTATTGCTGAGGAAAAAGGAATTACTTCAGGAAACGTTGATGACATGATTGCTAATTCCCCAGATCCAGAAACCCAAAGACTTCTTGGTGTTAAAGCTGGTTATGGTGCTTGGTTGGGCTTAAGTGATGATTGGGCAGCAAACATTATCAGACAAGTAGGTAACTACTCTGAGAGCTTTGAAAAGCACATCGGTGTTAATACTCCTATCAATATTGCAAGAGGATTAAACGCTCTTTATAAAGATGGCGGTATTCTATACGCACCTCCATTTAGATAAAAATCTCTTATGTGGGCTATTACATAATAAATAGCCCACGTATTTAAAAAACTTAAGCTAAAATACCAATAGATATGGAACAAAATTTTT
>CACBUI010000012.1 GCA_902542505.1 uncultured Alphaproteobacteria bacterium
TTGTTTCATACTCATACATATCAGATTTTGTCTCAATTAAGGTGTAATTCTTATGTATCATGAAATCCTTTAGAAGTGTTGATATATCAGATTTTTTAGTATTTTGATCGATTAGAACAAAAAAATGGTCTATCTCACTCGATATTTTTTGTGCTTTTTTATAGCCATATTTTTCTATTTTACCTTGTTTAGATCTTTGCCCTGCTGTATCGAAAATTTCAAACCGATTACTATTAATTATAAATTCATTTGACAGAATATCCCTTGTAGTACCTTTGATATTTGTTACAATTGCTCTATCTTTATCAATAATTTTGTTAAATAGAGTCGACTTACCTACATTTACTTGACCTACCAACATAATTCTACATATATTTTTTTGTTCTATTTTTGTTCTATTTTTATGTAATAAATTATTACAATTAGTGAAAAATTTTCTTATCTTTTTCTTTATTTGATTAAAATTAAAGTCCTCGTCGTCAACAAAGTCAATCGATGCAGTAATTTCTGAGAATAAATTTATAACTTCTTCCCTGAGAGGAACAAGACCGCTGACAATATCTCCCTCAAAAAGTAGTTTTTTGTTATATTCTAATCCTGAAAAGCTTTCATTGGAAATTATTCCATTAATAGCCTTAGCTTGTTTGAGAGAATTTTTGCTATTTAGAACAGACCTGTAAGAAAACTCTCCATTTTTTGCCAATCGTAAGCCAGGAACTTTTAGATCCTTTAATAACTGCTCAAATTGACTAGCTATTAGTGGTGATCCGTGTAAAAAAATTTCACAGACATCCTCTCCAGTAAATGATTTGGGAGATTTAAAATATACCACACTGCATTCATCCAATATGGACTCATTTTTTTGATAAATTTTAACTATTCGGATTAGAGAGTGATCTTTAGAAAAATTTTTTTTTGTAATTTTCTTTAAGATATTCAAAACATCATCTCCAGAAATTCTATAACCAATAACTGGGGCCTTCACTAAAGGAGTAAAGTTTGAATATATTGTTCCTGAATTAAACAAAACTTGGTTATTATAAGTTTATAATTATTCTAGTCCACCTATGAAAAGAACAAAAAAAATAATCAATTGATATTAACAAAACCAAATCACATTAAAATTTATGGTCATAGAGGGGCTAGGGGGGACCTACCAGAAAATACTTTAGAGAGTTTTAAGTATTTGTTTGAAAATAAAATTAGCGCTTACGAAACAGATATTTTACTAACCAAAGACTTGATTCCAGTAGTTTATCACGATTTTAGATTAAACCCGGCGCTCACAAAAGATAGCAAAGGTAATTGGATTGAGAATGATGATATTAAAATTTTCGATTTAAATTATGATCAGTTATCAAAATTTAAAATTGGATCAATTGATAAAAAATCTAAATATGGGAGAAGATTTGATAATCAAAAAAGTTTAGGTGAAGTAAATATCCCTAAGTTATCTGATTTACTTAAATTAACATCAAATAATATTTCAGATGATTTAATAATTAATTTAGAAATTAAATCAACACCTGTTGAGGACAATTTAACACCCCCTCCAAATGTAATGGCAAATTTAATAATTGATGAGGTCAATAAAACAAAATTAAAAAATAAAGTAATCTACTCGTCTTTTGATTGGAGAGTTTTAAGAGAAATAAAAAACATAGACTCCAAGATCTCAAGAGGCTATTTAACATCTGAGCTTAAAGGAAAAATCTATGATAAATCACCTTGGTTGGACTTCATGCCCTTATACGACAGCGATAGCAGGGAGTTACCCAGGTTGATCAAAACATTAGGCGGGGAGGCATGGCATCCTAAACGTAAAGATATAGATAAAGACATGGTTAGAATTTCTCATGAGGAAGGTCTTCCAGTAAACGTTTGGACTGTTAATGAAAAATATGAGATGTTGAGAATGATTGAATACGGCGTTGATGGAATAATTACTGATTATCCTTTAAGGTTAAAAAAGCTTTGTGAAAAAGAGGGTGTAGATTGGTTTTAATTTTCAAATTGGTTTATTATCAAAGATAATTAAAACAAGTAAAGTTGGTCACAACAGTATTTTTTTGACAAATAAATATATTTTTTTTATAAGAAAAGTGTGAGAAAAATATTAATACTACTTCTAATAATTCCTTCAATTACTTATGGACTAACTTTTAAAGATGGAAAGCAGGTTGATGAAACTCAACCTAATTCCGACTCTCAAACATCAGCTAGCGTACAGACAAGTAAGAGTGAAAATAAAATGTTCAAACCTTTTGACTGTCGTAAACTAGAGACTGAACACTTAAGAATAAATAATCGTAACGATTGCTTTATTATTCATGAATTGAGTAATAAATATAATGTAAAATCACATGATGTAGATCCAAATACTTGGAATAGACCTCTACTTTTAAGATATATTAGCAATAAAGATGGAGAAAAAATTATTGCTCATACATGGAATAATGTAGTCAAATGGGGTGAGAGTTCAAATAAGCAGCCTTTATCACACTTAGTAGTTATAGATATACCTAATTTAAATAAACTTTTTGAAACCAATATAAATCAAATATCTTCAAAACTTTATAATCTACCCCTCACAGCCAGGAGGATTGATACGTTCGATGCAGACAATGATGGTGATGAAGAAATAATTTATTTATCGAACAAAGAGGATGGAAGGAATAGAAATAGCAGTTGGAAAGATGTTAATTATATATTTGATTTAAATGACAATAGTCTCTCAAAGTTTGGTTCTTCACATTTTTCTCACGACTTAATGTACACTGATTTTGATAAAGATGGATATTTTGAGGTAATTGATTATTTTTATGACCCGGGTGGTCAAATTGAAGTTTGTAATTTAAAAACAAATAAATGCAAGAAGACTAAAAATTCCAGTCAGTTTATTGATATTGGCTTTAACCATATCCTGCAATCAAAAGATGAAACAATTTTATTTGGAGGATGCCCAAATTTAGGAGATACATCTTTCTGTTGGTCAAAGATTGATTATCAAAATGACAAACTTACTTTTGAGAAATTAGACAGTTTTGAACTTAAATCTAAGCCAAAGGATGAAGCTAAATTTTTAATTTGGACTGGCGATGTTCAAAAAAAACCAGGTTACTGGGTAAAAGACACCAATAAAAGGGAATTTAAACTAGCTGATAGAGCTTGGATGTCTGCATCAATTGATTTTAATAATGATGGCTATATAGATAGTTTAGGAATTGAAAAAGAAGTTGTATGTAAAAGAAAAGACACATCAAAACCTTTTAGCCGAAGTAAGGGTGATTGCAAAGATGAGGCCTATTTACATGTATTTAAGAATCTAAAAAATAAAAAATTTGAAAAACATCAAGTTATACCAACTTCCATTAACGATGCATTTAGGATAGAAAAAGCCGATATAAACAAAGATGGTACATTGGATGTGTATGGATTTAAACAGGGTTACTACAATCCATGGATGGCTTGCAAATACCCTCAATTAAAATCTATATATTTGAATATAAAGAATGAATACTTTGAACACGCCACAAGTAAATTTATCAATGAAAATTTTGGCCTATATGGATGCGAGAGGGCTTCAAACTTTTTTGAGAAAGACAATCAGTATTATCGTTTATTTATAACGATACCTAATGAAGAGTCAGAGATAGCTTATGTTGGTATTGAAAATTATACTGGGAAACTATCAGCAAGTGAAAAAGAAGAAGTAAATACTGATCAACTAAATGCTCTAGATGATTTATTAGATTTAGATTAATCTATTGATTCATGCTGCTGAAGAACTCTTCGTTAGTTTTACAGTCTTTCATCTTATCTAGAAGGAACTCCATAGCATCCACAGTGCCCATTGATGACAAAATTTTCCTTAAAATAAAGACTTTTTGAAGGTCACCCGCATCTAATAACAAGTCTTCTTTTCTTGTGCCTGACTTTTGAACATCGATTGCAGGATATGTTCTTTTATCAGATAATTTTCTATCAAGGACGATTTCTGAATTACCAGTACCTTTAAATTCCTCAAAAATTACTTCATCCATTCTGCTACCTGTTTCTATTAGCGCAGTTGCAATAATAGTTAATGAACCACCTTCTTCTATATTTCTAGCAGCTCCAAAAAATCTTTTTGGTCTTTGTAATGCATTTGCATCTACACCACCTGTTAAAACTTTACCACTTGATGGCACGACTGTGTTATATGCTCTACCTAATCTTGTGATAGAGTCTAAAAGAATTACTACATCATATTTATTTTCAGCTAGTCTTTTAGCTTTCTCAATAACCATTTCTGCGACTTGAACATGTCTTGCAGCTGGCTCATCAAATGTTGAACTAATTACCTCACCTTTAACAGATCGTTGCATATCTGTAACTTCCTCCGGTCTTTCGTCTATTAATAGAACCATTAAATAGACATCAGGAAAATTTTCTGCAATTGATTTTGCAATTTTTTGTAAAATTACTGTTTTACCTGACCTTGGAGGTGCAACAATTAAAGATCTTTGACCAGCACCAACTGGTGCAATAATGTCTATAATTCTGGATGATAAATCTGTATCTGGTTTTTCCGTTTCTAGATTAAATTTCTTTTCAGGATAAAGAGGGGTCAAATTATCAAAATTGGTCTTGAATTTATTATTTTTTGCAATTTCAATGAAATTGACTTTGTTTGTTTCTACAAGAGCAAAGTATCTTTCACCATCTTTTGGAGGTCGGATAGGTCCCTCAAGTGTATCACCTTTTCTAAGACCATATTTCTTTATTTGATTTGGACTGACATATATATCATCTGGTCCTGGAAGATAATTAGAGTTTGCTGATCTCAAAAATCCAAAACCATCTTGCATTGTTTCTAAGACACCTTCGCCTATTATTTCTTCATTTTTTTCTGCGAATTTCTTCAAAACTGAAAAATATATGTCTTGCTTCTTTAAACCAGAGGCATTTTCTATTCCTAAAGACTCAGCATAGTCTAATAGTTCTTGAGGTTTTTTATCTTTTAGTTCGTTTAGATGCATATTGGAAATTACCTAGATAGTTAGATATATTGATTAGGTATATAACAAAAAATAAAGAGAAAATATATATTTTTATATATAGGTATGTTGTTGTATGTCGAATGACGGGGATTAACAACTTCTTATTTAAAAAAACCCATATTTAAGTACTTTTTTAGTTATTTAATAACAAATGTTGATAACTTAATATTTATAAATTAATGGTAATTTCGTTGTTTAAAACTCACAAATTTTATGAATAAGTCACTTAATCCACAATTAACTAAACAGGTTATTATTGGCACAAAAAGCCAATCTAGGAGAAAAATTTTTAAATTAATGAACCTAAAATTTCAGTACAGATCGCCCAATATAAATGAAAAAAAGGTAAAAGATTTAAATAATGATAAATATGATGCATTAAAAATTGCAAAAGCTAAAGCTGAATATCTTTCTAAAAAATATAGTAATAAAATTATTGTAACTTTTGATACAACAATCTTATTTAAAAAGAAAACTATTTATAAATGTGCCAGTCCCGAGTGTTGTAAAAGAACCCTTAAAGCGTTTAATGATAAATCTCACGATCTTTACACAGCCATGATTTTTATGATAAATAACAATCTAATAAAAAGCACTCTGACGAAAACAAAAATAATTTTTAAAAATACTAGAGTAAAAGATATCAATAATTACGTTGATAAGAACTTTAAACAAGTATCGAAGGCCGTAGGTTGTTATAACATAGAAGGAAAAGGAAATTTTTTCTTTAAAGATATATACAGCAGTTATTATAATATTATTGGAATAGATGTTATTAATTTTTTAAAAACACTAAGAAGTATCTAAATGAATAAAAAAAAAATAGGCATTGTAGCAAAAAAACTAAACCATTCATTATCCCCATTCATACATAATCATTTTCAAAAACTTTATCACAAGGAATTTCACCTTTTAAAATTTTTGCAAAAATATTTTCTTTATCATATCTCATAATCTGACGGGAACACCTTTACTACTAAGATATTTTTTTACAGTTTTAATTTTATATTTTCTAGAGTGAAATACGCTCGCAGCTAACAAACCAGTGGATTTTGTCAAATAACCTAAATAAAAATGTTCAAGACTTCCAACACCACCACTAGCAATTACAGGAATACCAACATTACTGGTTACTTTTTTTAGCATATTACTATCAAAACCATTTTGAACACCATCTGTATCCATTGAAGTCATTAATATTTCTCCAGCACCGAGAGATTGTACTTGTTTTGCCCATGTAATAAGTTCATTTTTGGTAATTTCTCTTCCACCTTTGATGACAACTTTCATTTTATTTTTATGTCTTTTTCCATCGATTGCTACGACTATGCATTGAGAGCCATGTCTCAATGAAGCTTGTCTTATTAATTTTGGATTTTTTACTGCTGCGGAATTAATTGATACTTTATCTGCACCTGCATTAAGCAAATCTGTTATATCGCTCAAATCTGAAACTCCTCCACCCACAGTTAAAGGGATATTTATAACCTTAGCTATTGATTCAACAGTTTTAATAAATGTTTTTCTATTTTGATATGATGCATTTATATCAAGCATACAAAGCTCATCAGCCCCTGATAAAGAGTAATATTTTGCCATTTCAACTGCGTTACCCATTACTCTTATGTTTTTAAAATTAACACCCTTAACAACTTTATTTTTAATAACATCAAGGCATGGAATTATTCTTGTCTTAAGCATTAAACTGGACCAAACTATTTATCGATATTTTATTTTCGTATATGGCTTTACCTACAACAACATTATTGAACCCGTTTGATCTACTCAATTCAATATCGTTAAGGTCCTTAACACCTCCTCCGATAGTAATATGCTTGTCAGTTAATTTTTTTATAGAATTAAACGTTTCCATATTTAAGCCAGACAGCATTCCATCATTAGCAACATCTGTAACAAAGTAGGAATGAATGGGTCTGTTGTTATATTTATCTATAATATGCTTTAAGGATTGATTGGTTGTTTCTTGCCAGCCATGAGAAGCAATTTGATTATCTTTTATATCCAAAGCAATGGATAGTTTTTCAATTAAAGAGTCGTCAAAATTTAAAACGTCATCAATATTCTTTATTGCAAAGGTTCCAATTACAATGGTATTGAACCCTTCATTAATTTTATTAATAATAGCATCTTTACTTCTTATACCGCCAGCAACTTCAATATTAATATCAATTTTTCTTCTAATCTGACTGAGAACCTGATTGTTATTACCTTTACCTAAAGTAGCATCTAAGTCGACAACGTGGATGGTATTAAAACCTGCATCTTGATATGTTTTAGCCATATCCAGAGGAGAATGCTTATAGATTGTTTTATCATCGGCGATACCTTTTGTTAATCTCACACATTTTCCATCTATTATATCAATTGCTGGGAATATATTCATGATTTCAAAATATAATTTTTTATCAAATTTAGTCCGTGTTTGTGGCTCTTTTCAGGATGAAATTGCACTCCGTAAATATTGCCTTTCTTTACAATAGAAGGGAATTTTTGACCATAAAGAGTGAAAGCTAAAACATCTGATTTTTTAATATTTTGGAAAATGTAACTATGAACAAAATAAAAATCCTTCTTCTCAAAACTATTTGTAATAATAGTGTCATCTTTGTTTAAGTTAATAGTATTCCAGCCCATATGAGGAATTATAAGTTTTTTATTTCTAAATTTTTTAATATCTCCGCTAATAATCCCTAAGCCTCTTGTGATTTTTTCTTCATAACCCCGATCAGATAAAATTTGCATCCCAACGCAAATACCCAAATATGAAGAGTTATTTTCTAAGTATTTTTTTAATGGTTGAATAATTTTTAATTTTTTCAAATTTGACATAAGAGTGGCATAAGCACCTTGTCCGGGCAAAATGATTTTATCAAACGAAGTATAATTGAAATGACTTTTAATAATTTTTAATTGATATGGTCTTCCTTTAATAATATCTTTGATTGCTTTATTGATCGATCCAATATTTCCAGATTGCCCGTCAATAAGTCCTATGACTTTTTTTTTCAAAGTTTCCCTTTAGAACTCGGAATATTTGTTTTTCTTGGATCAATAGATATTGCTTTTTTCAGGGATAATGCAAATGATTTAAAACAACTTTCAATAATATGATGATTATTTTTTCCATATAATGTTTCGATATGGCAATTCATTCTTGTCTCGGTAACAATAGATTTAAAAAATTCCGAAAATAACTCTTGATCCATTTCGCCGACTTTCTCTAAAGATGTTTTTACATTCCAAATAAAATAGGGGCGATTACACAAATCAATAACTGATCTTGTTAATGTTTCATCAAAAGAAACATAAGAGTATGCAAATCTTGTTATGCCTTTTTTATCACCAAGTGCGTTTTTAATACTCTCACCTAAGGCAATGCCAACATCTTCAACTGTATGGTGCATATCTACTTTTAGGTCACCATCACACTTTAACTCTAAATCTATCAAACTGTGGGTACTTATTTGTTGAAGCATATGATCAAAAAAAGCAATCCCAGTATCAATTTTATTTACTCCAGAGCCATCAAGGTTAATTTTTATTGATATTTTTGTTTCTTTTGTATCTCTATTAAATGTAAATTCACGCATTTGTAATCAGCTATTTAGTACCTATATTTATAGGAATAATGGATAAAAATAAAACAATAATACGCTCAACAACTGTTGTTTGCGTTCGCGATAATGAGAGTGTTGTTATAGCATCCGACGGACAAGTAACTTTAGGTACATCTGTGATTAAGTCAAACGCTAATAAAATTAGAACATTCCATAATGATCAAATTATAGTTGGTTTTGCTGGATCAACCGCCGATGCATTAACTCTTTTTGATAGACTGGAGAAAAAATGCGAAGAATTTTCATATAATCTAAAGAGGGCTTGTGTCGAACTAGCTAAAGATTGGAGAACAGATAGGTATCTTAGAAGATTGGAGTCAATGATTATTGCGGCTGATAAAAGTGAAACATATCTTATCAGTGGAACCGGTGACGTTCTGGAACCCCAAGAAGGTATTGTTGCAATTGGATCAGGTGGCAACTTTGCTCTGAGTGCAGCAAGAGCTCTAAAAAGGAAATCTAATTTATCTGCAAAAGAAATTGCATTAGAGTCACTTAAAGTTGCAGCAGAGCTTTGTATTTATACAAATGATACTCTAAACATCTCAGAAATTAAAATTTAATGGATAGCCAATCCCTTACACCAAAAGTTATTAAAGAAGAACTTGACCGATATGTAATTGGTCAAGATGATGCAAAAAAAGCAGTCGCGATAGCCCTTAGAAATCGTTGGAGGAGGTTAAATGTAAAAGATGAAACTCTCAGAGACGATATCATCCCAAAAAATATATTAATGATTGGACCAACAGGTTGCGGTAAAACTGAGATTGCAAGAAAATTAGCTAAACTAACACAATCGCCGTTTATAAAAGTTGAGGCAACTAAATTCACAGAAATTGGATACGTAGGAAGAGATGTCGAACAAATAATTAGGGATTTAATTGAAGTTGCAATTAATTTAGAAAAGAAAAAAATAAGAGATCGTTTCATTGATGAAGCCAAAACAAATGCAGAAGAAATTGTTTTAAAGGCACTGCTTGGTGACAATCCAAGTGAAGAAACTAAGGAAAAATTTCGGTTAATGCTGAGAGATAATCAACTTAATGATAAAGAGATAGAAATAGCATTAGATCAAAAATCCAATCCATTTCAATCATTAGACATACCAGGAATGCCTGGTGCTCAAATGGGAATGATTAATATGAATGATATATTTGGCAAAGGTTTAAAAAATAAAAAGAAAACAAAACTTAAAATAGGTGAAGCTTATGAACCTCTTATTCAAGAAGAAATTGAGAAAATCGCTGAAAAACAAAATGTTGTTCAAAATGCCATTAAAAGTGTCCAGGAAAGTGGAATAGTTTTTATAGATGAAATTGACAAAATTGCGCCCAACAGTGAAAGACGAGGTGGGGATGTTTCAAGAGAAGGTGTACAAAGAGATTTACTTCCACTTATTGAGGGTACAGTTGTCAGCACAAAATATGGAACAATCGAAACAAATCATATTTTATTTATTGCGTCAGGTGCTTTTCATCAATCCAAACCGAGTGATTTACTCCCAGAACTTCAAGGAAGGTTACCTGTAAGAGTAAGATTAAATGCTCTTAAAAAAGATGATTTTATTAGAATTTTAAAAGAAACTGATAATAGCTTAACCAAACAATATAAGTCACTATTTGCAACAGAGAATATTGAATTAAAGTTTGAGGATGAGGCTTTAGAAGAAATAGCAACTCTTACTGAACAAATCAATACTGAAGTAGAAAATATTGGTGCACGACGATTACAGACAATGTTTGAAAAAATTCTTGAGAGAATTAGTTTTGATGCAAACCTAAGTGATCAAAAAACTGAAGTAGTAAATAAAGAATGGGTTACAGATGCTGTAAAATCAGAGATAAAACCAACCGACGAAAAGAAATTTATTCTTTAGATTTGAGCTTAATATAAAAAGCACCCAAACCGCCATGTTGTATTTTACAAGGCGAATATGATTTTATCATAAACTGAAATTTTTCTGTATCTAACCAAAAAGGAAATTGTCTTCTTATCTTTCCCGTAAAAAATTCCTCTCCATTAGTTTTATTACCAAGGCCAGTAACCACTATATGAAATAAGTTTTTCTTCTTGTAATTGACTGAAAAATATTCGATTAATTTTTGGTATGCTTGGTCAACTGTAAGACCATGTAAATCGATTTTGCTAAAATGCTGATTTTTAAATTGTTTATAAAGATTGTTATCCAAAAGAACTGGTTTAGAAAAAGTCTCTTTAATTTTTGTATTTTTTTTATCTAAATTATCACTCTTTTTTTTCTTCTCAATAGGACCGCCGATTGAAATACTAATTTTTTCGTTAGGTTGCTCTTCTAATGGTTTTTTATTTTGCTGTTTATTTAAATTAAATTTAATTTTATGAGACAAGTTTAATAGAAAAAAGCTTCCAATTAGGATCGGAGGATTTTTTATCTTTTTCAAAACCCCATTCTTCGACAACATTCAGAATTTCGTTATTTGCAACATTGTAATGTTCGGTTTCAAACTTCACAGACTTAACTAGTCTTAGGTCATCAGATCTATCATCTAAAATAGAACTGTTTTTTACTTCTGAAAATTTTATTTCTTTGGGTGCTTTTGCTTGTTCCATCGCTTGCATTGCTTCAGGTGTAAGTAAATCTTTGACTTTTTCGATACTGTTACTTTGATAAGCCTGGACAATCATTTCATATGCTTTATTTGCACCTTCTAAAAATTCGTTATTATCATTCTTAGGAACTATCTTAGGTTTAAACTTCGATTGAGGATTTTTTTTTGTTCTAATATTCACAATTTTTCCGTCAGAAGATCCAAGAATGCTCCTTAGGCGATACACTAAAAATATCGCTATTGCCCCAAAAAGCACAATATCTATAAATTCACTACTCATAATTTTTCAACATTTTGGCCCAATTTGAATTAGGTATTTTATTTTTTATAAACTCTTTATGGGCTTCTGTCTCTTCTTTTGTTAATACGATCGATGCGTAATTCGGCTCACTAGCTAAGTTAATTTTTTCTGATTTTGCCATACTTAATTCTAATCCAATTTGGTTTATGCCTTGTAATTCCAAATATACATCAGTCAAGATTTTAGCGTCTTTTAAAGCACCATGTTGGTCTCTATTTATAAGAGTATTGATTTTTAATTTCTTTATAAGTGCATCTAATGATACTTGCTGCCCTGGAAACCGTTGTCTCGCAATTTTAATTGTGTCTATAACTCTCTCCTTCGATATTTTTGGCTTAGATAGTTTCTCAAGCTCAAAGTTTAAGAAACCGATGTCGAAAGATGCATTATGAGCGACAATGAAACTATCTTGAATAAATTCTAAGAAGCTGTCTACAATTTCTTCAAAAATCGGCTTATCTCTCAAATATTCATTTGTTATTCCGTGTATTTTAATATTGTCCTCAGTAAGAGTTTTAGAGGGATTTATATATTCATGATAGTTTGCCCCGACTTCTTTTTTGTTAAGTTCAATACAACCAATTTCAATAATACGATGTCCCTCTTTAAATTCTAAGCCTGTGGTTTCAATATCAAGTATAATTTCTCTCATAGCTTATTTAATAATTTAATTATATTTACACGTAAGTTCAAGATTGAACCATTATTGTTTATTGTAAAAGTTGATTTATTCTTTTTTATATTCTCTTTGATCTGCTTATTGTTCATTAATTTAAAATAATTTTCGGAGACACCTCTGTTTAAAACCCTATTTTTTCTCTTTGTAGTATCCGTGTTTACGAATACAGTGACATTAAAATTATTAAACAAATTTTCTTCGTAAAGTAATGGAATTTCATAAAATACTGGCTGATAAGACTGATGTTTCTGGGCTACTAATTTTTTTTTGGAGTATAGAAGAGGATATATTATTCTCTTAAGTTTCCTGTTGAACTCTTCATTTTGTAACATTTTAATTATTTCTTGTTTATAATTATGATCATTAAGTTTTAATTTTTCTAAAATTATTTTTCTAGTAAGGTCATCTTTGTATAATTTTGAAATTATAGCATCAGATGATATACAACAAAAACCTAGTTTAGAGATAAATTTAATAAATTCAGTTTTACCTGATCCTATATTTCCTGTAACTGCAACTTTAATCATATTTTATTTATAAGCATTTGATAAATTTTGCTGTCTATTCCTATTTTATTACCTGACCATATTTCGTAAGATGGTCTTGCTTGTTCTACAAGCATCTTCAATCCACCTGAGTATTTTATGTCATGTTTTTTAGCTTTTTTTAACAGATCTGTTTCAATTGGATTATAAACTATATCAATTACTCCCTTTGCTTTCTTAACTAAATTCAAAATATTTCTGTTGATTTTATTTTTTTTGGTCATCCCTGCACTGGATGCATTGATAATCAAATCATATCTCTTCCTGAGACGAGTTGATCTAATCAGGAAACGATTAAATTTAAATTTTTTTTTAAGATTTTCTTCCCTTCTCATTGATGTTGCAAAAATATCAATATTTTTAATACTTTTTTTATTTAGAAAATATAAAATTGCTCTTGCGGCGCCCCCTGCACCAACTAATAATACAGATTTTGTATTTTTAATTTTTAAGGAATTAAAAGTCTTACTGAAACCAATAACATCTGTGTTATCTCCAAAAATTGTTTTATTTTTTTTATAAATTAAATTTACAGAACCGATTTTATTTGCTCTCGTTGTGACTTTATCACAAAAATTAATAAAAATTTCTTTATATGGTATAGTAATATTAAACCCAACAAATTGTTTATCTCTTCTATAATTATTGAAAAATTTATCTATTTTTTTTTCCTGTACCTCGTATTTTCTATAAATAAATTTATTATTATTATTTTTTGCCCAATGATTATGTATGAATGGGGATAATGAATGGTTTAGTTTTTTTGCTACAATGCCTATTTTTTTTTTATTCATTTAGATACTTCTTAGTGTTTTTAAAAAATTAATAACATCTATTCCAATAATATTATAATAACTGCTGTATATATCTTTAAAGAAAAAATTTCCTTTTCCTTCTATGTTATAACAACCTACGGCCTTCGATACTTGTTTAAAGTTCTTATCAACGTAATTATTGATATCTTTTACTCTAGTATTTTTAAAAATTATTTTTGTTTTCGTCAGAGTGCTTTTTATTAGATTGTTATTTATCATAAAAATCATGGCTGTGTAAAGATCGTGAGATTTATCATTAAACGCTTTAAGGGTTCTTTTACAACACTCGGGACTGGCACATTTATAAATAGTTTTCTTTTTAAATAAGATTGTTGTATCAAAAGTTACAATAATTTTATTACTATATTTTTTAGAAAGATATTCAGCTTTAGCTTTTGCAATTTTTAATGCATCATATTTATCATTATTTAAATCTTTTACCTTTTTTTCATTTATATTGGGCGATCTGTACTGAAATTTTAGGTTCATTAATTTAAAAATTTTTCTCCTAGATTGGCTTTTTGTGCCAATAATAACCTGTTTAGTTAATTGTGGATTAAGTGACTTATTCATAAAATTTGTGAGTTTTAAACAACGAAATTACCATTAATTTATAAATATTAAGTTATCAACATTTGTTATTAAATAACTAAAAAAGTACTTAAATATGGGTTTTTTTAAATAAGAAGTTGTTAATCCCCGTCATTCGACATACAACAACATACCTATATATAAAAATATATATTTTCTCTTTATTTTTTGTTATATACCTAATCAATATATCTAACTATCTAGGTAATTTCCAATATGCATCTAAACGAACTAAAAGATAAAAAACCTCAAGAACTATTAGACTATGCTGAGTCTTTAGGAATAGAAAATGCCTCTGGTTTAAAGAAGCAAGACATATATTTTTCAGTTTTGAAGAAATTCGCAGAAAAAAATGAAGAAATAATAGGCGAAGGTGTCTTAGAAACAATGCAAGATGGTTTTGGATTTTTGAGATCAGCAAACTCTAATTATCTTCCAGGACCAGATGATATATATGTCAGTCCAAATCAAATAAAGAAATATGGTCTTAGAAAAGGTGATACACTTGAGGGACCTATCCGACCTCCAAAAGATGGTGAAAGATACTTTGCTCTTGTAGAAACAAACAAAGTCAATTTCATTGAAATTGCAAAAAATAATAAATTCAAGACCAATTTTGATAATTTGACCCCTCTTTATCCTGAAAAGAAATTTAATCTAGAAACGGAAAAACCAGATACAGATTTATCATCCAGAATTATAGACATTATTGCACCAGTTGGTGCTGGTCAAAGATCTTTAATTGTTGCACCTCCAAGGTCAGGTAAAACAGTAATTTTACAAAAAATTGCAAAATCAATTGCAGAAAATTTTCCTGATGTCTATTTAATGGTTCTATTAATAGACGAAAGACCGGAGGAAGTTACAGATATGCAACGATCTGTTAAAGGTGAGGTAATTAGTTCAACATTTGATGAGCCAGCTGCAAGACATGTTCAAGTCGCAGAAATGGTTATTGAGAAAGCTAAAAGACTAGCTGAAAATAAATATGATGTAGTAATTCTTTTAGACTCTATCACAAGATTAGGTAGAGCATATAACACAGTCGTGCCATCAAGTGGTAAAGTTTTAACAGGTGGTGTAGATGCAAATGCATTACAAAGACCAAAAAGATTTTTTGGAGCTGCTAGAAATATAGAAGAAGGTGGTTCATTAACTATTATTGCAACTGCGCTAATAGAAACAGGTAGCAGAATGGATGAAGTAATTTTTGAGGAATTTAAAGGTACTGGTAATTCAGAAATCGTCCTTGATAGAAAATTATCTGATAAAAGAACATATCCTGCAATCGATGTTCAAAAGTCAGGCACAAGAAAAGAAGACTTGTTATTAGATGCGGGTGACCTTCAAAAAGTCTTTATTTTAAGGAAAATTTTGTCATCAATGGGCACTGTGGATGCTATGGAGTTCCTTCTAGATAAGATGAAAGACTGTAAAACTAACGAAGAGTTCTTCAGCAGCATGAATCAATAGATTAATCTAAATCTAATAAATCATCTAGAGCATTTAGTTGATCAGTATTTACTTCTTCTTTTTCACTTGCTGATAGTTTCCCAGTATAATTTTCAATACCAACATAAGCTATCTCTGACTCTTCATTAGGTATCGTTATAAATAAACGATAATACTGATTGTCTTTCTCAAAAAAGTTTGAAGCCCTCTCGCATCCATATAGGCCAAAATTTTCATTGATAAATTTACTTGTGGCGTGTTCAAAGTATTCATTCTTTATATTCAAATATATAGATTTTAATTGAGGGTATTTGCAAGCCATCCATGGATTGTAGTAACCCTGTTTAAATCCATACACATCCAATGTACCATCTTTGTTTATATCGGCTTTTTCTATCCTAAATGCATCGTTAATGGAAGTTGGTATAACTTGATGTTTTTCAAATTTTTTATTTTTTAGATTCTTAAATACATGTAAATAGGCCTCATCTTTGCAATCACCCTTACTTCGGCTAAAAGGTTTTGATGTGTCTTTTCTTTTACATACAACTTCTTTTTCAATTCCTAAACTATCTATATAGCCATCATTATTAAAATCAATTGATGCAGACATCCAAGCTCTATCAGCTAGTTTAAATTCCCTTTTATTGGTGTCTTTTACCCAGTAACCTGGTTTTTTTTGAACATCGCCAGTCCAAATTAAAAATTTAGCTTCATCCTTTGGCTTAGATTTAAGTTCAAAACTGTCTAATTTCTCAAAAGTAAGTTTGTCATTTTGATAATCAATCTTTGACCAACAGAAAGATGTATCTCCTAAATTTGGGCATCCTCCAAATAAAATTGTTTCATCTTTTGATTGCAGGATATGGTTAAAGCCAATATCAATAAACTGACTGGAATTTTTAGTCTTCTTGCATTTATTTGTTTTTAAATTACAAACTTCAATTTGACCACCCGGGTCATAAAAATAATCAATTACCTCAAAATATCCATCTTTATCAAAATCAGTGTACATTAAGTCGTGAGAAAAATGTGAAGAACCAAACTTTGAGAGACTATTGTCATTTAAATCAAATATATAATTAACATCTTTCCAACTGCTATTTCTATTCCTTCCATCCTCTTTGTTCGATAAATAAATTATTTCTTCATCACCATCATTGTCTGCATCGAACGTATCAATCCTCCTGGCTGTGAGGGGTAGATTATAAAGTTTTGAAGATATTTGATTTATATTGGTTTCAAAAAGTTTATTTAAATTAGGTATATCTATAACTACTAAGTGTGATAAAGGCTGCTTATTTGAACTCTCACCCCATTTGACTACATTATTCCATGTATGAGCAATAATTTTTTCTCCATCTTTATTGCTAATATATCTTAAAAGTAGAGGTCTATTCCAAGTATTTGGATCTACATCATGTGATTTTACATTATATTTATTACTCAATTCATGAATAATAAAGCAATCGTTACGATTATTTATTCTTAAGTGTTCAGTCTCTAGTTTACGACAGTCAAAAGGTTTGAACATTTTATTTTCACTCTTACTTGTCTGTACGCTAGCTGATGTTTGAGAGTCGGAATTAGGTTGAGTTTCATCAACCTGCTTTCCATCTTTAAAAGTTAGTCCATAAGTAATTGAAGGAATTATTAGAAGTAGTATTAATATTTTTCTCACACTTTTCTTATAAAAAAAATATATTTATTTGTCAAAAAAATACTGTTGTGACCAACTTTACTTGTTTTAATTATCTTTGATAATAAACCAATTTGAAAATTAAAACCAATCTACACCCTCTTTTTCACAAAGCTTTTTTAACCTTAAAGGATAATCAGTAATTATTCCATCAACGCCGTATTCAATCATTCTCAACATCTCATATTTTTCATTAACAGTCCAAACGTTTACTGGAAGACCTTCCTCATGAGAAATTCTAACCATGTCTTTATCTATATCTTTACGTTTAGGATGCCATGCCTCCCCGCCTAATGTTTTGATCAACCTGGGTAACTCCCTGCTATCGCTGTCGTATAAGGGCATGAAGTCCAACCAAGGTGATTTATCATAGATTTTTCCTTTAAGCTCAGATGTTAAATAGCCTCTTGAGATCTTGGAGTCTATGTTTTTTATTTCTCTTAAAACTCTCCAATCAAAAGACGAGTAGATTACTTTATTTTTTAATTTTGTTTTATTGACCTCATCAATTATTAAATTTGCCATTACATTTGGAGGGGGTGTTAAATTGTCCTCAACAGGTGTTGATTTAATTTCTAAATTAATTATTAAATCATCTGAAATATTATTTGATGTTAATTTAAGTAAATCAGATAACTTAGGGATATTTACTTCACCTAAACTTTTTTGATTATCAAATCTTCTCCCATATTTAGATTTTTTATCAATTGATCCAATTTTAAATTTTGATAACTGATCATAATTTAAATCGAAAATTTTAATATCATCATTCTCAATCCAATTACCTTTGCTATCTTTTGTGAGCGCCGGGTTTAATCTAAAATCGTGATAAACTACTGGAATCAAGTCTTTGGTTAGTAAAATATCTGTTTCGTAAGCGCTAATTTTATTTTCAAACAAATACTTAAAACTCTCTAAAGTATTTTCTGGTAGGTCCCCCCTAGCCCCTCTATGACCATAAATTTTAATGTGATTTGGTTTTGTTAATATCAATTGATTATTTTTTTTGTTCTTTTCATAGGTGGACTAGAATAATTATAAACTTATAATAACCAAGTTTTGTTTAATTCAGGAACAATATATTCAAACTTTACTCCTTTAGTGAAGGCCCCAGTTATTGGTTATAGAATTTCTGGAGATGATGTTTTGAATATCTTAAAGAAAATTACAAAAAAAAATTTTTCTAAAGATCACTCTCTAATCCGAATAGTTAAAATTTATCAAAAAAATGAGTCCATATTGGATGAATGCAGTGTGGTATATTTTAAATCTCCCAAATCATTTACTGGAGAGGATGTCTGTGAAATTTTTTTACACGGATCACCACTAATAGCTAGTCAATTTGAGCAGTTATTAAAGGATCTAAAAGTTCCTGGCTTACGATTGGCAAAAAATGGAGAGTTTTCTTACAGGTCTGTTCTAAATAGCAAAAATTCTCTCAAACAAGCTAAGGCTATTAATGGAATAATTTCCAATGAAAGCTTTTCAGGATTAGAATATAACAAAAAACTACTTTTTGAGGGAGATATTGTCAGCGGTCTTGTTCCTCTCAGGGAAGAAGTTATAAATTTATTCTCAGAAATTACTGCATCGATTGACTTTGTTGACGACGAGGACTTTAATTTTAATCAAATAAAGAAAAAGATAAGAAAATTTTTCACTAATTGTAATAATTTATTACATAAAAATAGAACAAAAATAGAACAAAAAAATATATGTAGAATTATGTTGGTAGGTCAAGTAAATGTAGGTAAGTCGACTCTATTTAACAAAATTATTGATAAAGATAGAGCAATTGTAACAAATATCAAAGGTACTACAAGGGATATTCTGTCAAATGAATTTATAATTAATAGTAATCGGTTTGAAATTTTCGATACAGCAGGGCAAAGATCTAAACAAGGTAAAATAGAAAAATATGGCTATAAAAAAGCACAAAAAATATCGAGTGAGATAGACCATTTTTTTGTTCTAATCGATCAAAATACTAAAAAATCTGATATATCAACACTTCTAAAGGATTTCATGATACATAAGAATTACACCTTAATTGAGACAAAATCTGATATGTATGAGTATGAAACAA
>CACBUI010000013.1 GCA_902542505.1 uncultured Alphaproteobacteria bacterium
TTTATAGCTATTTTGGTCAAATTTACCACCTGCATGTAGTTGGGTCATGATTACCTCAGCTGCTGGGACTTTTTCAGTTTTGTGCTGGTCAACTGGAATACCTCTACCATTGTCTGATATTGTAGCTGACCCATCTTTATTAATTATTAATTGAATACTGTCACAATAACCTCCTAAAGCCTCGTCAATAGAGTTATCAAGTACCTCGTAAACCATGTGATGCAAACCTGTGCCATCATCGGTATCACCAATGTACATACCTGGTCTTTTTCTGACTGCCTCTAAGCCTTTTAAAACTTTTATCGAGGATGCTGTATATTGATCTGTCATTAAAATATTTCTTTAATATCTAAGTTATCTATATTCCCTTGAAGTGTGAAGTTATCAGTGGTTGAAAAGAAAGTCTGAAATTTATTTTCTGCACAGTATTGAATAACTTTGTCAACATTCATCATATCAAAGTTATCAAATATTTCATCAATTAAAAAAATAGAAATCTTGTTACGATTTAGAAATTTTGCACAACTAAGAAGAAGGCTTAATATTAACATTTTAGATTGAGCTGAAGATAGCTGAGAAATATTTTTTTGATTGTGTGAAATTTCAAAAACTGATTTTTTTGGATCATGTTGTGATTGAAGTTTATGATCATTTGGCCATTGATTCTCATCAGAGAGATCTTTTTGAAATTTTTCTAAAAAACTCTCTGTCTCTATAAGGCCAAAACTTGGCTTAATTTCAAAGTCAAAAAATAGTTTATTGTTACTTGATAGGAAATTTTGGTATTCAGAAAGGAATTTTTTTTTAATCTCAATAATTGCTCTGCCTATGTCAATCAGTTGTTTATCCAGTGAAACTAGCCATGAAATATCTTGAGAAGATTGTAATATTCTTCTTTTTTCTCTTCTTAAAATTGTATATTTGCTTAGAAAACCAAATAACTTTGAATCAAAATAACAAATAATTCGATTTATAGTATTTCTTTGATACTGGGCGTCCTTGATAAAATAAACTTTATCTGTTTCTGTTAGCCAAAATAATTGAAAAATATCTAAAAGTTTTTGCTGTTGTATTTTTTTATCGTTTAAAAAATATTGTTTTGTCCATCTTTCATCTTTATTACTCAATATAATAGTTAAATGATTTTCTAAATCCTCGTGTATAAAATCAAAGGTTATAGAAGCTTCTAACTTTTCCTGTTTTTTAAAAATAAAATTTTGTATCACATCTTTTCTAAAACCTGTGCCAGGACTTAAAAAACTTATAGACTCTAATAGGTTTGTTTTGCCAACAGCATTCTTTCCTTTAAACAAAGTATGATCAAAGTTAAAAATTTCTTTTTTGTTGATGAAATTTCTATAGTTCGATAGCTGTATACCCTTTAATGGTGGGGGCAATTAAACTCTCATAGGCATTAAAATAAATAAACTTGTTGTATCTTTAGGGTCCTTTACTATTACTGGTGATGATTGATTTAGTAACTCTAAAATCAAAGTGTCTCCTTCAACAACATCTTGTAAATCCAATATATATTTTGAATTAAAAAGTATTTCAAGACCATCTGCAGCGTAATTTGCTGCAACCTCTTCATCGCCTTTGTTACTGTCAGTGCTTGTGGCCATTATCTTGATGCTATTATTTTCAAATTGTAACTTAACTGTTGGTGTTTTGTCTTGATTAACAGTTGAAACCCTATCAATTGCATTAAAAAAAGGCTCTGCCTCAACTTGTAATAATTTGTCATTTGATACAGGTATGACTTTTTCATAATCTGGAAATGTTCCATCTATTAGTTTACTGATCATAATGAAATTATCTGCTTCTAGGCTCACTTGAGTGTCAGTACATATTATTTTAACCTTACCTTCAAAATCACCTAAAATACGGTCTAATTGAAGTATAAATTTTCTTGGGATTATAATTCCAGATATATTTATGACATTTGTTAGATCTAGCTCTGTTTTAGCAAGTCTATGGCCATCAGTAGCAACACACCTCAAAGTTGACTTTGGTCCGTTAGTAACAGTATGGAAGTATATACCATTAAGGTAGTATCTCGTCTCTTCAGCAGATATTGCAAATTTAGTTTTATTAAAAAGCCTTTTAATCTGAGAGATTGTTAGTTCGAATGAGTTTGTCTGTTCTAAAGGAACAAATTTCGGGAATTCATCTGCAGTTAATGCATTTAACTCAAAGACTGAGTTATCAGAATTTATTATTAATCTATTTCCCTCTAATTTACATTTTACAATAGAGTTTTTTTTTGTCTTACGAATTATATCAGTTAAAATTCTTGAATTTACAGTTGCTTCGCCATTTTTTGAAGAGTCGGTTGATAAGAATTCTCTGATGGAAATATCCATATCTGTCGATCTAATTTCTATTTGGTTATTATCACATTTTATATAAATGTTAGAAAGAATTGGAATTGTAGATCTACTGTCAACAATTGAACTAACGTGGGTTAAGACTCTTAAAAAAGCCTCTCGACTTACTCTAAAATCCATTTAAGAAGTTTGCAATATTCTAGTCAAAAGTTCAATATCTTCTGCTAGGTTAGGATCATTTACCATAATTTCTTCGATAGTTTTAATAGCATGAATAACAGTAGTATGATCTCTGCCACCGAATTTTCTACCAATTTCTGGTAAAGATCTTGTGGTGATTGACTTTGCTAAATACATCGCAACTTGTCTTGGACGCGCCACAGACCTTGATCTTCTCGGTGAATGCATATCTGAAAGCTTGATGTTGTAATGCTCAACAACTTTCTTTTGAATTTCATCAATTGTAATTTTTCTTGAATTAGTCCTCAGTAAATCTTTTAAAACATCTTTTACGAGGTCAACAGATATTTCTGAGTCCTGAATTGAAGCATGAACTGCTAATCTATTCAAGGCGCCTTCCATTTCTCTGACATTATTAGTGATCTTATTTGCTAAAAATTCCATTACCTCTTGTTTTAGATTTAATGATTTTTGCTCAGCTTTAGCCTGCAGAATGCCTAATCGTAATTCATAAGTTAAAGGATGTATATCAGCTACTAATCCCCAGCCTAATCTGGACTTTAATCTGTCCTCCAATCCATCAAGGTCAGCAGGGGATTTATCAGCTGAAATAATAATTTGTCTTTTTTTGTCGATTAAAGTATTAAAAGTATGAAAGAACTCTTCCTGTGTGTTATCTTTACCAATAATAAATTGCACATCATCGATCATAAGAACATCTACTGATCTGAATTGTTCTTTAAAACTCATAATATTTTTAAATCTTAAAGCCTTAATAAACTGATACATAAATTTCTCAGCAGTTAAATAGACAACATTTTTTTTAGGATTTCTTTTTTTTATATTCCAGGCAACTGCATGCATTAAATGTGTTTTTCCTAATCCAACACCTCCATACAAAAATAATGGATTGAAGCTTACAACTTCTGATTGTGCTACACGTTGAGCTGCTGCGTATGCTAGCTCGTTGGGTTTACCGACAATAAAATTATCAAAAGTAAATTTTGGATCTAATGGTGCAGAAATATCATCATAATATGTGTCTTCGTCATCATCTTTATCTTCATAGATGACTTCTGTGCCAGGAATAATTCGATTATTATTTTCTTTGACGAGTATAGCCAATTTATCGATGCTATTACCTTGGTCCATATAAGCTTTTTTGATAACAGAAGCATAATTTTTGATTATCCAATCACGAAGAAATCTCGTTGGGACTGAAAGGGTGAGAGAGGTATCGATATGTGACTCGAAATAGATTGGCTTAATCCAATTTTGGAAGGTATCTTTATCAAGTGATTTTTTTAGTTCAGATGTGATCTTAGACCAAGACACATCTATGCCACCTTGATGCTGTTCGTCTTCCACTAACTTAATTCCTTCCTCTAAAAGATGATCTATTTAAGCATGAAAAGTTAAAAAAGAGGAATAAAAAAAAAGTTTTTTTTTAAAAAAATAGCTTGAAAAAAAAAATTATTTTGAAATTGCGGTTATATCTTTTTGGAGTTTTGAGATAGTTCTAGATGCCTTGTTGAGGTGCATGATTTTCTTTTTAGTAGATTTATGCAATACAGACATAACTACTTTTAGTTTCACCATTGATTCCTCTACCTTTTTATCTTTGATGAGTTTATCAATTGCCTTTAGCTGAGTTGAAACATTTGATTTTACAGCTTTGTTAACTGTTTTTTTTCTATCAGACTGTCGAAGTCTTTTTTTTGCTGATTTATGTTGTGGCATATAAAATTATTATTAACAGGTTGTTCGTCTAAAAGCGTTAATAACTTATACACATTTTTTTATTTTTGTAAAGCAGGCGAAAAAAAAGTCGAACGCCCATTTTGGATGATTTTTTTTATTTTATAAGTCTTTTTTTTGTATATTACATGTTTCTTTTGATAGACCTTAAATAAACTTTGAAAACTTCCTAGGGTTCCATCTGGGGATTTATAATCATTTATTGAAGAGCCACCATTTTTTAAAGATAGTTTCAATACAAATTTACAAGAGCTTAATAATTGAGATATTTCTGCTTTTTTAAGAGTGTAAGTTAGCCTTTGAGGATTTAACTTTGAATGAAAAAGAGCTTCATTAGCGTATATGTTTCCAATACCCACAATTAAACTTTGATCTAGGAGAGCTTGTTTCAAAGAGATTTTTTTCTTTATAAATTTGTTATACACCTCATCTAAATTAACCTTGTTAATTAGTAAATCAGTGCCGTAGTTATTAAAAAAAAATTTAACTTCTTTTGAATCTTTAAGCCTAAAAAACATGCCAAACCTACGAGGATCATTATAAATAATTTTAAATTCTTTGAATTGTAAAACAACATGGTCATGTTTTTCTTTTTTATAATTCTCGTTTAAATAAAACTTTAATCGACCGCTCATTCCCAAATGAATAATTACGTAATTATCATTTTCTAATCCTATGATTATGTATTTTGCAAAACGTTCAACAGATATAATTTTTTTCTGTGATATTTGCTCAAGATCTTGAAAGTTTAAATTTTTCCTTAGTTTTTTTTGTGACCTATTGATAGAAATAATTTTTTTTCCTTTAACTTTTGACTTTAAATATCTTATTGTGGTTTCTACTTCAGGTAGTTCAGGCATGATAACTAAAAATAATTCAAATCATTATAATATTACAGATATTTTTGAAAATGTATCACATGCAAAATATGATTTAATGAACGATATTATGAGTCTTGGCATACATAGGCTTTGGAAAAAATATTTTGTTGACCTTGTATTATCAAAACATACCGATAATGAGAAAATTTTAGATATTGCTAGCGGTAGTGGGGATATTTTTAATTTGCTTCCTATTTCAAAAAATCTTTATGCTTTAGATCCTGTTTCCGAAATGCACAATATATCTAGAAAAAAAAATAGTTCTAAAAAAATTAATTACGAAGTTGGTTATGCAGAAAATTTGCCTTATAAAAAAAATTTTTTTCAAATTATAACATGTACCTACGGAGTAAGAAATTTTAATAATCGAAAAAATGGTTTTTCTGAGATTTATAGATGTCTTAAAAAAAATGGTTATTTTTTTATTATGGAATTTGGTATTCCAAAAAGAGATTTATTAAAAAGTCCATACAAAAACTTTTTAAAATATGTTTTACCTTTTACTGGTAGCATCATCTCAAATGATAGACATAGTTATAAATACTTAGCTGACAGTATTATTTCTTTTCCTAATCAAAATAACCTTCTTAAAGAGCTCATAAATTCAGGTTTTTCTCATATTAAAACTATTGATTTCATTTCTGGAGCTAACAGCATATATATAGTGCAGAAAAAATGAAAATTTTAATAATAATAACGGGTAGTGTTGGCTGTTATAAATCTTTAGATCTAATTCGTGAGTGCCAAAAAAAAGCCATTGAATATGAAGTTATTGCAACAAAAAACACTTATGAATTTATTTCTAAACTACTACTTGAAACAATTTCCAATAAGCCAGTGTATTCAGAGCTCTTTGATTTGGATATGGAAAAAAAAATTGGTCATATAAAATTAGCGCGAGATAATACTCATATTATTGTTTACCCTGCGACAGCTAATATAATTTCAAAATTTGCAAAAGGTTTTTGTGATGACCTAGCTCTGACATGTATGATTGCTGCAAACAAACCTATATATTTCGCACCTTCAATGAATAAAGAAATGTGGGCTAATCAAATTATTCAAGACAATGTGGACTATTTAAAGAAAATTGGACATCATTTTATCGGCCCGGATGATGGATCTTTAGCTTGTGGTGAGTATGGTAGTGGTCGATTAGTTAATCCTAGTGAAATAATTAGTCAACTTAAGTAATTGAAACACGCATTAATAACTATTGGGTGCACTCGAGAGTATATAGATCCAGTAAGATATATATCAAATGAGTCATCAGGTCGGCAAGGCATAGCTTTAATAAAAAGCCTATTAAAATTTAATTATAAAGTTACTTGTTTACACGGATATCTTCAAACAAAACAAATAGTTTCAAAAAATGTTAAGTTTATCTTCACACCAACAGCAGATGAAATGTTAAAAGAAGCAAAAAAATATAAGTCTATCGACTTAGGAATTTTTAATGCTGCAATTAGTGATTATAAAGCTAAAAAATATAATAAACTGAAAATTAAGAAAAAAAATGGAATGTCTTTAAAATTAATTAATAATCCTGATATTTTAAGATCAATGTCATTTGGAAAATATAAACCTAAGATTACAGTCGGATTTGCTTATGAAACAAATGATGTATTTCAAAATGCAAAAAAAAAATTGCTTTCCAAAAATTGTGATTATCTAGTTTTGAACTTTCCAACAACGGGAGATAAAATTTTTAATTCAAAATACAATAATGGTATTTTAATTGGAAGATCAGGTGACTTTTTAAATCTAGGAAATGTAAGTAAAACAATTTTTGCAAATAAAATTATAAAATACATTAGCAATAGAGAGAATTAGAGTGGTTTGTATAAAAGTAAAAAAGATAAATGATAAAGTTATTCTACCAACTTATGAGACATCATCTAGTGCAGGAATGGATATAAGAGCATTCTTGCCAAATGGAAAAGTTAGTATACTACCAAAAGAAACAAAACTAATTGGAACTGGATTATTTTTTGAAATTCCAAATGGATTAGAGGTTCAAATAAGACCTCGAAGTGGGCTAGCTGCAAAAAACTTTATTACTGTTCTAAACAGCCCAGGAACTATAGATGCTGACTATCGAGGGGAAATAAAAGTGATTTTAATAAATCATGGATCAAAAATGTTTGAAATTGAAGATAAAATGAGGATTGCACAAATGGTTGTGTCAAAATATGAAAAGGTTAATTTTGAACTGGTAAGAGATTTAAGTGAAAGCGAGAGGGGGAGTGGTGGTTTTGGATCAACAGGAACAAAGTGAAAAACTGATTGAAGAGTTTGGAAGACAAATTTTAGTTCCTGGGATTAATGAGGAGGGGCAAAAAAATATCTCCAAAAAAAAAATTTGTATAATCGGCTTAGGTGCTCTAGGAACTGTTGCATCACAATATCTTGTTCGAGCTGGAGTTGGTGAAATTCATCTTGTTGATTATGATATTATAGAGAAGTCAAATATACATCGTCAAATTAATTATGATAAAGATGATGTTGGTAAATCTAAATCAAACACTTCAAGACATAAACTTAAAAATATAAATGACTCAACAATAATAAAAGAGCATTCTATAAATTTTGAGTCTTTCATAAAAAAAAATCCAAATAATAATTTTGATTTAATATTTGATTGCACGGATAATCATCAGAACAAAATTTTTTCTTCAAAATATTCTAAAGCTAATAAAATCTCATTTGTATCTATATCAATAAACTCTTCAGAGGGAATATACTTTGCACAAAACAATGAAGAAAATAATCCATCATGTTTTGAGTGTCTATTTCCTAAAGCCGATCAGAATCACCGTTGTCTTAACAGCGCAATGATAGGTCCAGTTGCAGGATTTGTTACTAGTTTTGCTTGTATGAAAATTATATTTGCTCTTGCCAAAATAAAAACTCAATTGAAAAGTGAAATCAATTTAATAGACCTTTTGACTTCAGACATAAACAAACTACAATTAAGTATTAAAGATTGTCCTCATTAAGATGAATACATTTACACCTCAATCTAGTTATAGTTATGAAGAAATCATTGAGTGTGGGAAAGGAAATTTATTTGGAGAGGGAAATGCCCAACTACCAGCACCTCCTATGCTTATGTTTGATCGCATCACTAATGTCAATAAAGATGGCGGGGTACATGGAAAAGGAGAGATAACTGCTGAACTGGATATAAATGCAGATTTATGGTTCTTTAAATGTCATTTCTTAGGTGATCCTATAATGCCAGGATGTTTGGGTCTTGACGCTTTATGGCAAATGTTGGGTTTTTATCTAGGTTGGCTTGGGTATCCTGGAAAAGGTCGTGCTTTGGGTGTTGGGGAAATAAAGTTTGTTGAAGAAATAAAACCGGACAAAGAATTAATAAAATATAAAGTTAGTTTAAAAAAATCTTTAAATAAAAAAGGTTTATCAATAGGGTATGGAGATGGACAGATAATTCACAAAGAAAAAATAATTTACCACGCCAATGATTTAAGAGTGGGTTTATTCAATGAGTAATAAAAGAGTTGTCGTTACTGGATACGGTATTGTTTCTTGTATAGGAGATAATAAAAAAGAAGTTTTACAGAGCTTAAGAGATGTGAAATCTGGGATTAGTCATTGCAAGGAATATGAAGAGCTTGGAATGAGAAGTCATGTACATGGAAAACCTAAAATAAATATTGAAGAAAATGTAGATCGAAAAATTTTGCGTTTTATGGGGGAAGGCGCAGCATATAATTATATTGCAATGAAAGAGGCAATTGAACATTCAGGTCTTGATGAGGAACTTATATCTAATGTTAATACCGGGTTAGTGATGGGGTCAGGTGGGCCTTCAACGTATCAACTACAACAAGCATTTGATATAGCGAGAGAAAAAGGTGTTAAAAAAATTGGACCTTATATGGTTACTAGAACAATGGCATCAGGAAATTCTGCTACTTTAGCAACTCCTTTTAAAATTAAAGGTGTAAATTACTCCATTAGTTCAGCTTGTTCGACAAGTTTGCACTGCATTGGCAATGCTTACGATCTCATTAGACATGGGCAACAAGAGATTGTATTTGCTGGTGGTGGCGAAGAAACACATTGGACAATGTCAATTTTATTTGATGCTATGGGTGCTTTATCAAGTAAATATAATGAAACACCTGAGGTTGCTTCTCGAGCTTACGACTCCTCAAGAGATGGGTTTGTCATTGGGGGAGGTGCAGGTGTTTTAGTAGTTGAGAGCCTTGATAGTGCAAAAGCAAGAGGGGCCAATATTGTTGCAGAAATTCAAGGTTTCGGTCAGACTTCAGATGGATATGACATGGTTCAACCATCTGGAGAAGGGGCAGTAAGGTGTATGCAGATGGCAACACAGGGTAGACCTGTTGATTATATCAATGCTCATGGAACATCAACACCTGTCGGAGACATGATTGAATTACAAGGTATAAAAGAGGTTTTTGGAGATAAGGTTCCTCCAACCAGTTCTACAAAATCACTAACTGGTCATTCACTCGGAGCAACTGGTGTACAAGAAGCCGTTTACTCTCTTTTAATGATGGAAAATGATTTTATGGTTGAGTCGGCCAACATTACAAACTTAGATGAAAAAGCTGAAGGAATGAACATTCTCTTAGAAAATAAAAATGATATCAAAATCAATTCTGTACTTTCGAATAGTTTTGGTTTTGGTGGAACAAATGCATCTATCTATCTAACTAGCTTTAATGAGTAAAATTTTAGAGGGCAAAAAAGGATTGGTTGTAGGTATAGCCAACGATCATTCGATTGCATGGGGCATTGCAAAGTCCTTGAGTGATGAAGGCGCAAGTATGTATTTGACATATCAAAATGATTCAATAAAAAAAAGAGTTGAGCCCCTATCTGAGAAAATTAACTGCTTAGGAATTATGCCTTGTGAAGTATCTGAAACATCTTCACTTGAAAATGTTTGTAATGGCGTTAAAGGAAATATTGACTTTTTTGTTCACGCGGTTGCCTATTCAGATAAAAATGAACTATCGGGTAAATATTTAAATACCACTAGAGAAAATTTTCTTAAAACACTACATATTTCTGCATACTCATTGACTGAAATGGTGAGGATGCTTTCGCCAAAGATGAATGATGGTGCATCTATCATGGCTCTTACTTATTATGGGTCCACAAGATATATGCAAAGTTATAATGTAATGGGAGTTGCAAAGGCTGCATTGGAAACATCTATAAAGTATCTTGCTGTTGATATGGGTGACAGAGGAATTAGAGTTAATGCAATTTCAGCTGGGCCCATGAGAACTTTAGCAGGTGCCGTTATAAACAAATCAAGAAAAATTTATAATTATACAATTGAAAATTCTCCTATTAAAAAGCCATTAACATTAGAAGATATTGGTAAGTCATCTGTTTACTTAATGAGTGATCTGTCTAAAGGTGTAACAGGTGAAATACTTTACGTAGATAACGGATATAACAACGTAGGAATGAGTGTTCAAGAGCTATAGTTTAAGATCAGGGGCAAAAGCCCCTTGATTTTTTATAATTATTTAGAGAAGTATTTAGATTAAACTTCTTTCATGCTAAGCTTTACTTTGCCCGCACGATCAACATCAAGTACTTTGACTTGAACTTCTTGACCCTCAGATAAAACATCAGAGACATTCTCGACTCTTTTTTGTGAAATTTGTGAGACATGAAGTAATCCGTCTCTGGCACCCATAAAGTTTACAAAGGCTCCAAACTCAACAATTTTAACAACTTTACCAGTATAAACTTTGCCAACTTCTGGCTCCGCAACAATGTCTTCAACCATTTGCTTAGCTTTGTTAATTGACTCTTCATTACTGGAAGCAATTTTTACAATTCCATCATCGTTGACTTCTAGCTTTGCCCCAGAGACTTCGACTATGTTTTTAATTACCTTACCACCTGAGCCAATAACATCTTTAATTTTAGCTTTATCAATAGTGATAGAGATTACTTGAGGAGCATGCTTAGAAAATTTTGTTCTAGCTTCTGGTAAGGCGTCCGACATAACACCAATAATATGTTTTCTTCCACCTGATGCTTGATTTAAAGCAATTTCCATAATCTCTTTAGTAATACTGGTAATCTTAATATCCATTTGAAGAGAAGTAATACCATCCATAGTACCAGCAACTTTGAAGTCCATATCACCTAAATGATCTTCATCACCTAAGATATCGCTAAGCACTACAAAGTCCTCGCCCTCTTTGATTAGACCCATCGCTATACCACCAATATGTTTTTTAATTGGCACACCCGCTGCCATCAAAGCAAGGGATGAGCCACATACTGTAGCCATAGAACTAGAACCATTGGATTCAGTTATCTCAGATACTAATCTTAGTGTGTATGGGAAATCCTCTTTTTTTGGTAACATTGGGTGAACTGCACGCCATGCTAGTTTTCCATGACCAATTTCTCTTCTACCAGTTGCTCCTACTCTTCCTACTTCTCCTACAGAGTAAGGAGGAAAATTATAATGCAACATAAAATGTTGTTTATGCATAGGGTCAAGAGAGTCAATCATTTGCTCATCATCGCCCGTTCCTAATGTGGTAACAACTAATGCTTGAGTTTCTCCACGAGTAAAGAGACTTGAACCATGGGCTCGAGGAAGAATGTCTAATTCACATGTAATTTGTCTTACTTCATCTAATTTTCTACCATCAATACGGCTTTTATTTTTGATGATATCGCCTCGAACTACGTCTTTTTCTATATCTTTAATGATTGTTGTAGCGGCTAAAATCTGATCATCTTCAACATTATCAACAATAGAAGATCTGATTTCTGTAAGTTTTTGACTTCGCTCTTGCTTATCAACTAAACCATATGCTTCACGAATAGGATCTGAAATTTTACTTTCAATGTCTTTTTGTAAACCTTCATAAAAATCAGGTAGGCTTGGGACTTCAAAAGTCTTAATTTCTGTTTTGCTTGCAAAGTTTTGAACTTCTTTAATAAATGTCTGATAAAAATCATGTCCAAAAATTACTGCCTCTAGCATGGTGTTCTCAGAAAGTTCTTGGGCTTCAGACTCCACCATTAAGACACCCTCTTCTGTTCCAGCCACAACAAGATCTAGTTCAGAGTTTTCCATATCCTGAATAGATGGATTTGCAACTAGCTTTCCATCTATATATCCAACTCTAGCGGAACCCAAAGTACCTGCCACAGGAAGTCCTGAAATAGCCAATGCTGCGCCAGTTGCATACATAGCAACAATATCAGGATCAACAACGCTGTCGTAAGATAGTACAGTTAATGTTACTTGTGTTTCATTTTTAAAGTTTTTGTGAAATAAGGGTCTAATAGGTCTATCAATTAAACGACTTGTTAATGTTTCTCTTTCAGTCGGTCTTGCTTCTCTCTTAAAAAACCCCCCGGGTATTTTACCTGAGGCGTAATATTTTTCCTGATAGTTAACTGTTAATGGGAAAAAATCAATATCAGGTTTTTGTGTTTTTGCTGCACAAATGTTAGCCATAACCATTGTTTCACCACAGGTTACAACCACAGATGCATCTGCTTGTTTTGCTATTCGATTTGTTTCTAATGTAATTTGTTGGTTACCCAACTCAAATTTATGTTCTATTTTCATCTTCCTCTTTCTTAATAGCTAATTAAAAATTATTTTTTTCTTAGCTTTAGTTTATCTGCTACTTCTGTGTACTTTCCTACATTCCTCTTCTTTAAATACGCCATCAATCTATTTCTTTTACCAACCATCATCAGCAGACCTCTTCGAGAATGAAAATCTTTCTTATGGATTTTGATATGTTCTGTTAACAGATTAATTTTCTTTGTGAGAAAAAAAATTTGGGACTCTGGCGAACCAGTGTCATTATCAGCACGAGCTATATCGTTTATTTGTATTTCCGACATCAATACTCCTTTCAAAGTAAACATCATCTGACCAGGATGTCGCCCAGTTCAAATGGTAATCAGATTGGTATGTAAATCATTTATACTTGAGAAATCAAGGATTTTTTCATAAGGAATGGCTTGATTTATATCAAAAGTCCCTATTTTCAATCTTTTAATCATACTTGCATAAGCTATATCACCTAGGGAATTTGCAAATTCTTCTGCGAATGCCCTCACATAAAACCCTGAATGGCAATTCAACTCAACTCTCATTTTTGAGCTATTAGAAGATAGAATTTTTAAACTTTGAACTGATACTTTTTTATAACGATCTTCTATAGCTTTACTATCTCTAGCGAGTTCATAAAAATTTTTACCATTTAATTTATGCGCAGAAAAGTCTGGTATTTTTTGTTGATATGTTCCTATGAACTTTTTTAAATGTGAAACTCTTTCATTTATATTATGCGAGGACAACTCCATTTTAAAGAATCTACCCTCTGAGTCTAAAGTATTTGTTGAAGCACCAAATCGTATCTCAACCTCATAACTTTTTTTTTCTTGATGTATTTTTGGTATTTTCTTCGTAGCTTTATTAATACCTACTAATAATAAACCAGAAGCTAAAGGGTCAAGAGTTCCAGCAAAGCCAATTTTTTTAAACGAATAACGAAATTTTAATTTTCTAATAACTCCAAATGACTCTATGCCCTGTGGTTTATTTATTAATAACCATCCATCACTGTGAAAGTTTTCTTTTACCAAGATCTATAATTTATCTAGAAGTGATTGTACTTTTAAAGACTCTTGAAAAGATTCATCAAAAATTAAAGATATTTTTGGAGTATATTTACTTGTAAGAGTTCTTGCGATTAAACTTTGTATTTCTCTTAGATAAAGTTTATTAAATTCTTTAAAATCCTCCTCTGAAATATTATGAATAAGATAAATTTTTGCAAATCTTAGATCTTTGCTTACTCTAACTTCAGTTATTTCGAAACGAACAGTTGGAAATTTTAAAAGATAATCTTTTTGGGTTACTAGGTATTCGGATACAAGTCTTTTAATTGAAAGTTCAACTTTTTTGGTTCGAAAACTTGGCTTGTTATCCACACTATAATTCTTTTTGAACTTCCTTAGTTACGTAAAATTCAATTTCATCTTTTTCCAAAATATCTGAATAATCTTTGAATGAAATACCACACTCATAGTTTTCTCTAACCTCTTTGACATCATCTTTAAAACGCTTAAGGGTTCCAACTTCTCCTTCGTGTATGATTTTACCTTCTCTAACAAGCCTGATTTTAGCAGAATTTTGGACTATACCGTCAGTAACAAAGCAGCCTGCAATTGTACCAAACTTTGAGGATTTGAAAGTATCGCGAACCTCGGCATGACCAATAATTTCCTCTTTAGTGTCTGGAGTGAGAAGACCAGAGAGCATTTTTTTCATATCATCAATTAATTCATAAATAATTGAATAATATCGTATATCTACTTTATCACGTTTTGCGATTGTTCGGGCTTGTGGGATAGCTCTGATATTAAAACCAATTACTAAACCTTGTGCGGAACTCGCTAAACTCACATCACTTTCATTAATTGCACCAATAGCATTATGGACGACATTTATTTTAACTTCTTCATTACCGACTTTTTCCAGTGAGGAAACTATTGCTTCAAGAGATCCTTGAACATCTGCTTTGACGATGATTGGAAGTTTTTTCATATCTCCCTTTGATACATTAGCCATCATTTCTTCTAGTGATGATTTTTTAACTGCTTCTGTATTTTCTAATTTTTTTTGTTCTTTTACTTTTTCTGTAATATCTTTTGCGATATCCTCATTTGGCATAACATAAACTGTATCACCTGCTTGTGGCACTGAGTCAAAACCTAATACTTCAATCGGCATTCCAGGACTAGCTGATTTAATCCTACTACCATTTTCATCGAGTAAAGCTCTAACTCTTCCATAAGATGAACCACATGTAAAATGATCACCTTCTTTAAAGGTTCCATTTTTTACTATCACAGTTGCAACAGGTCCTTTTCCCGTTTCAATTTTGGACTCAACTACAATTGCCTCAGCGAGTTTGTTATGTTCGACATTAAGATCTAGGATTTCTACTTGTAATAAAATGTTATCTAATAATTTTTCTAGATTTGTTTTTTTAATTGCAGATATTTCAGTTTCTAATACATCTCCGCTGTAGCTTTCTACAACTACCTCGTGAGTTAACAAATCATTTCTAACAATACTTGGGTCAACATCTGGTAAGTCCATTTTATTAATTGCGAGAACAATAGGAACTTTTGCTGCTTTAGCATGTGAAATCGCTTCAATTGTTTGAGGTTTAACACTATCGTTAGCAGCAACTACTAATACAACAAGATCTGTTAAATTGGCTCCCCTAGAGCGAATATTTGAGAAGGCTGCGTGACCAGGTGTATCTAAAAAAGTAATAGGATTGTTTTTATGTTGAATTTGATACGCACCAATATGTTGAGTAATTCCACCAGACTCTTTTGAAGTTACATTTGTATTTCTTAGTGCATCCAACAAAGATGTTTTACCGTGATCAACATGGCCCATTACAGTTACAATTGGAGGCCTAGGTGAAATTTTGGATATTTTTGTTTTTTGATGATTTGCGATTTCATCTTTTAAACTGATCGCCTCTTCTCTTTTCGGTGTATGTCCTAATTCTGTAACTATAAGCTCAGCTGTATCTCCATCTATATATTGATTAGCCGTAGCCATAATTCCACTTTTCATAAGAGCTTTTACAACATCACCTGTTTTTTCGGACATTCTACTTGCTAATTCCTGCACAGAAATTTTTACAGGTATGTCAACCTCACGAACAATTTTTTGAGAGCTAGTTAAATTTGGTTTAAATTTTGTTTTTTGTTTTTCTCTATTTCTTTTTGTTTTTGCAAGACTAGGCATTTTTTCATAGTCTGGTTCTTCATCTAAGAGATTGTTAACTGAAATAGAGGAAAGTTTTTTTTGAAATGCTGTTGTATTGAGAGTTAGTTTTTTTCTGGGAGGTGCGGATGTTGTAGATGTAGGTGTGGTAGGTTTAGCCGAAGATGTATTTGTGTTCTTTGTCTCTTTTGTCATTCAAAATTAGCTATTAAGATAAATCTCCCTAGCATCCATTATAATTTTTTCTGCAGCAGATTTTTCAACTCTTTTTTGTAGTATGCCGTCTCTGCCCACTAATTCATCAGTAGCTAAATCTGCGAGGTCTTGACGTGAAAAGATATTGTTCTCAATCAATGTAGCTAAAATTTTATTATCAAACTCTGAAATTCCTTTTACATAATCATCTAGTTTTGAAGATTGAATTAATTTCTCAAGTTCTACCTTCTCGTTTTCCATATACTGCGTTGCACGAGCATATATCTCAGCAGCAAGCTCATTATCAAATCCTTCAATTTTTTCTATATCTTGGATTGAAGCATTAGCGATTTTTTCAATACTTGTATATCCCTCGACCGCTAATAATTGTGCAATCATATCTTCTAGATCAAGTTTTTCAGCGAAAAGAGATGTGATTTTTTTAAATTCCTCTTGTCTTCTTTCTGCATCTTCTTTTTCAGTTAGTATGTCAATTTCAAGATTGGTAAGTATTGAGGCTAATTTTACATTTTGACCTCTTCTACCAATAGCAATACTTAACTGATCCTCAGGTAAGACTATCTCTACTCTATTTGAGTCTTCAAATTCATTAACCTTTGCAACTTGTGCGGGCGCAATGGCATTTTGAACATACATTGACTTTAGCTCTGACCAATTTACGATATCAATTTTTTCACCTTGTAATTCATTAACAATAGCCTGAACTCTAGATCCTCTCATACCTACGCATGCCCCAACTGGATCGATAGACTTATCGTTTGCACGAACTGTAATCTTTCCTCTACTACCAGGGTCTCTTGCAACAGATAAAATTTCTATTTGACCCTCATATATTTCAGGTACTTCTTGTTCAAATAATTTTGCCATAAACTGAGGGTGAGTTCTTGAAAGAAAAATTTGATGTCCTTTGGCCTCTTCTTTTATATCAAAAAAGTAAGCTCTAATACGATCACCATTTTTAAAATTCTCTCTTGGAATGAGTTCATCTTTTCTTAAAAATCCCTCAGCTTTACCAAGATCAACAATAATATTTCCAAACTCAATTCTTTTTACAATACCCGACAAAACTTCTCCGACACGATCTTTAAAATCATTAAACTGTCTTCTTTTTTCAGCTTCTCTTACTCTGGAGTAAATAACTTGCCTTGCCATATTGGCTGTAACTCTTCCGAAGTTTACAGATGGTAAAGGAATTGTTATTTGTTTTCCAATTTCAGTATCAGCATCATATTTTTTAGCATGGTCTAATAAAATTTGATTTGCCTGCAAAACAGGATCAA
>CACBUI010000014.1 GCA_902542505.1 uncultured Alphaproteobacteria bacterium
TCTTTTTTTCTAATTTACCACCAGGGTGTGTAACTGCCCCTAGGTTTGCAGGTCCAACAGTTTTCATATATTTCCATAAAGTACCTGACATAAACTCTGGTTCTTTATTAACCCATTTAGTTTTTCTATCGGATAACGTTTTTTCGTCTACATTCAAATTTAGTATATTTTTCTCTGCATCAATTTCTATTTCATCACCATCTTCAACTAACGCTATAGGCCCACAATCATAAGCCTCTGGACCTACATGGCCGATACAAAAACCTCGTGTACCTCCAGAGAACCTTCCGTCAGTAATTAAAGCTACCTCTTCGCCAAGATCTTGTCCATAAAGGGCACTAGTGGTAGATAGCATTTCTCTCATACCTGGCCCTCCTTTTGGGCCCTCGTATCTTATAATCACAACATGACCAGGTTTAATTTTACCATTTAAGACAGCGTCTAAAGCATGTTCTTCTCTATCAAAGCAAATTGCCTTTCCTTTGAACTGTAACTTTTTAAGTCCAGCTATTTTTACAATCGCACCATCAGGAGCAAGTGAACCTTTCAAACCTACCACGCCACCTGTTTTAGTAATTGGGCTACTTACAGGATAAACAACATCTTGATTTTTTGGTAACTCCACATCTTTTACATTTTCAGCTAACGTTTTTCCAGTAACAGTCATGCATGATCCATCAATCAACCCGCCATCAATGAGTGCTTTAATTAGAACAGGAACGCCACCAACTTCATATAAATCTTTAGCTACATACTTCCCCCCCGGGGCTAAATTACCTATATAAGGTGTTGATTGGAAAATATTACAGACATCTTCCAAAGTAAATTCAATACCAGCTTCATGAGCCATAGCAGGTAGATGTAAACCTGCGTTGGTTGATCCACCTGATGCTGAAACAACCACAGCCGCATTTATTAGTGATTGTTTTGTAACAATATCCCTAGGTCTCAAGTTTTTTTCAATTAATTCCATAACTACTTTTCCACTTTCATAAGCATATTTATCTCTACTTTCATAAGGAGCTGGTGTCATAGCAGAACCTGGAAGAGCTAAACCAATAGTCTCTGAAACGCATGCCATGGTATTTGCGGTAAACTGTCCGCCACAGGATCCAGCAGATGGACAGGCAACACACTCAATGTCATGGAGTTCTTGGTCTGAAATCTTTCCTGTTGAATGTTTTCCAACAGCTTCAAAAACATCTACTATTGTTACGTCCTTATCCTTATAAACACCTGGTAATATAGATCCACCGTACATAAATACAGATGGCACATTAAGTCTTAGCATTGCCATCATTAAACCTGGCAAAGATTTATCACACCCAGCTAAACCAACTAAGGCATCATAACAGTGCCCTCTTACAGAAAGTTCAGTTGAGTCAGCTATAATCTCCCTACTAGTTAAAGAAGATTTCATTCCCTCATGACCCATAGCAATACCATCAGTAACAGTAATGGTGGTAAATTCTCTTGGTGTACCTTTTGCATCCCACACACCTTTTTTGGCTGATTGAGCTTGGCGAGAAAGTGAAATATTGCAAGGGGCAGACTCATTCCATGTGGTTACTACACCGACAAAAGGTTGTTTAATCTGTTCTTCGGTAATGCCCATAGCATAATAAAAAGCTCTGTGTGGTGCACTTTTAGGACCTACAGAAACATGTCTACTTGGTAATTTGCTTTTATCAACCATTATTGAATATTAATTAATATACTATCAATTTTAGACAATTCCATATTAATTGAACTTTGTCTCTCTTTATTTTGATCAATGAGATCTTTTGGAGCTTTTGATACAAAATTTTCATTTGATAAATTTTTATCCATCTTATTTTTTTCTTTTTCCAAAGAGCTTTTATTTTCTTGAAGTTTTTCTTTGATTTTAGATTTATCAATTTGGCTAGTGGAAATTTCAAAATCAAACTCTTTAAAAGGTAAAGTAACACTATTGTCTTTATGGGATGATGAAAGTTTTTTTCTTGTTAAAAATTCAAATGTTTTTTTATTATCTTCTAAAATTGTTTGAATTAATTGGTTTTTAGAAAAAATTTCTACAGTATCTTCTTTTTTGATTTCAAAAAGTTTTTCTATTGACCTGTATTCCTCTATAAAATCAATAAATAATTTTGTTTTAGATACATGTTCACTCTCTGTTTTTAGATCAACATAGTCCCACTGATGACTCATCAAGATATCTTTATTATTTTTACCCCACAATTTTTCAGTGATAAAAGGAATCACTGGATGTAAAAGTTGCAATAAAGAATTAAATACTAAATGGAAAGTTTGTTTGGTTTCATCTCTAAATTGATTGTCGTCTAAAAGATTTTTAGAAAGTTCAATATACCAGTCACAAAAAGTATGCCATGTAAAATGATATAGTTGATTAGCTACTTCATGAAAATAGTATTTCTCATAATTTTCTTGAACTTTTTTATATAACTCTTGAAACTCATTTATAATCCAAATATTAAAAATATGGTTAGGGTTAATTTTGCCATTATCTGTAAATGGATAAATTCCTTTAAATTCAGCAAACTTATAGGCATTGGTGATTTTAGTAACGAAGTTTCTATAACCAGCTATGCGTTGCTCACTTAATCTTACATCCCTTCCAGGTGTATTTAATGATGTTAGAGTAAAGCGAAGTGTATCTGCACCATACTTGTCAATTATTTCTAAAGGATCTATGACATTACCTTTTGATTTTGACATTTTTTGACCTTTTTCATCACGAACGAGAGCATGAACATAAACAGTTTTAAAAGGTGTTTCTGACATAAATTTATTACCCATCATCATCATGCGGGCAACCCAGAAAAAGATGATATCAAAACCCGTAACTAGTACAGAATTAGGGTAAAATGTATCTATTGTTTGTTCTTTGTTGGGCCATCCCAATGTAGAGAAAGGCCAAAGGGCTGAGGAGAACCATGTGTCTAAGACGTCTTGATCTCTTTTTAAAATTATTTTATCCGCTTTATAAAAGTCTACAGCTAAATTTTTCGCTTCTTCTTCAGTTTCTGCACAAAATTCTTTTCCATCAGGACCATACCAAACTGGAATTTGATGTCCCCACCATATTTGTCGAGAAATACACCATGGTCTTATATTTTCCATCCATTGAAAGTATGTTTTCTCCCAATTTGAGGGAAAAAATTTTGTATCACCGTCTTTTACAACTTTCATTGCCTGTTTTGCTAATTCTTCAGCATTACAAAACCACTGATGAGTTAAAAAAGGTTCGACAACAGTGTTCGAGCGATCACCATATGGTATTGTAGTCTTATAATCTTCAATTTTTTCTAAAAAACCTTTTTCTTTTAGCAACTGAACAACTTTTTTTCTTGCCTCAAATCGATCTAAACCCTGAAATTCTTTTGGACAATTTTCGTTCAATGATCCGTCCTCGTTTAGAATATTTAATAGTTCTAAGTTGTGCCTTTTACCGATTTCAAAATCGTTAAAATCGTGTGCTGGGGTAATTTTAACTGCACCACTTCCCATTTCCGGATCAGAATATTCATCAAATATAAGTGGAATAGATCTTGATGTTAAAGGAATAGTAAAAGTTTCTTTTTTTAACGAAGTATATCTACTGTCATTGGGGTTAACTGCTATAGCAACATCACCAAAAATTGTTTCTGGCCTAACTGTTGCAACAGTTATACTCTCAGAATTAGAGCTTAGATATTTTATATAGTAAATTTGGGTGCTTACATCCGTAGGAACAACTTCTAAATCAGAAATAGCTGTTTTAAATTTGGTATCCCAATTAACAAGAGCTTGATCTTTATATATCAACCCCTCTGTATATAATTTAACAAAAACCTTTCTAACTGCAGATGACAATCCGTCATCCATCGTAAATCTTTCCCTTGACCAATCACATGAACTACCAAGCCTTTTTAATTGATTTATGATTGTGGAACCCGAATATTCTTTCCACTCCCATATTTTTTCAATGAACTCTTCTCTTGTGAGATCTTTACGATAAATATTTTTCTCAGCTAAGTTTCTTTCCACAACCATTTGTGTCGCTATGCCTGCATGGTCTGTTCCAGGTTGCCAAAGAGTATTAAATCCATTCATTCGGTGATATCTTGTTAAAATATCCTGAATAGTGTTATTAAGTGCATGTCCCATATGCAACGACCCTGTTACATTTGGGGGAGGTATACAAATAGAAAAGTTTTTATCAAATTTGTATTTAGGTTTAAAACATTCTTTGTCTAACCAAAGCTGATAAATTTCATTTTCATATTCTTTTTTATTTTGAAATTCATCCATTTGCTAAAAAACAAATGGTTCGGATTGAACATATTTATAAATATAAGAAGAAGAAGCTTCATCTATAACAAACTTATTCGATTTGCCTCCTACTTTTATATATTTAACAATCTTATGTTTAAAATCTTGGTTATCAATTATACAAACTATCTCTGCATTATCAGATGCATTTTTAATTATATTTATGGGCTCTTCATCAAGTGAACCATTAATAATAATCTTTTGGTATTTTTTAATATTTGGCTTTTTGTTATTGAAAAATTCCTTTATCGTTAAATCTAATAAAGAGGCATTGAACAAACCTTCTTTCATACTATTTTTGAAAACTTCAATCATTTGCATAGAAGACTCTATGCAGTCAATATTAGAGGAAAATTTATTTATAATAGATGTTGATGTACCAAATCCAGAACCAATTTCTAAAATACTCTCATCATCAATCTCTCCCAAAGCTTGTAATAAATGAAATGATGTTAAAGGAGGTAGAATAAAGCGACCATCATCTAAAAATATAATTTTATCAGAATAAGCTAAATGTTTATAAGGTTTTGGATACAAGTTTTCTCTTGGAAATAATTCAATTTTTTCAATTAAAGACGAGTTTTTAATACGATTAGCTCTTAGTTGATTAAGAACCATATTTGATCTTGCTTGTTCAAAATTCATGATAAAGTTTGATTTATAACAAAATTAATTGTTTTTCATAGATCATATTCGCCTCATATAAAATAATAGTGTAAATTAAACTATGAAATTTTTTAGTGTTTTTATTTTAATTACCTTTTGTTCATTATCCTATGCTCATCAACCTGTAATTAATGACTCAAACCCAAATAAACCTAATGAGGCATATCTAATAGAAAAACCAGAAATATCAAAAGCAATATACTCTAAATTAAATGGTGATCCACATTATTACTTAATAAATTCTGATCAGAAATTTAATTTTTATGTTGGTATTACTGTTCCAAAAATTGATGATTGTAATACATTTAGAAAGTTCTCATTTAGTATTTTAGAAGGTAAAGACCTTGAGTTAAGTGTCATCGAGGAAGTTGATGGTCAAAATTTTGAGTGGTGGGAATGGTATGAGCCCTATGGTAAAAAATGGTATTGGATAGGACCGCAAATCGGTGAAGATTTTAAAAGTACAGTAACTTACGAACCAGGTTCATACTACATTAAAGTTTTCAACGAAATTAATATGGGTAATTACGTTCTTGCAACTGGAGATATAGAAAAATTTGGACCTACTGTTATTGCCAAACTGCCATTAATAATGCCAAAAGTTAATAAATTTTGGGACAATGAACATTGTGTAAAATAAAGTTTTCATAATATTCACAAATTAAAAAATACAAAATCCAATTTATTTGATAAGATAGAATCACCTAGAGGATAGGTTTAAGGATAGAGGTTAAAAAGATGAAGCCACCAAAGTAAGTAATTTAAGACATTACTTAACTAATTTTTTCTCATTATCTATTGCTTCTTTTACCCTTTGACATAAATAACCCCAATAAATTTTTTGTATTTATACTACTGTAATCTTTGAACAACTCTTGAATTTTTTATTTTAATTTTTATTAAATTTAAGGATTTAAATTTTCAATATAATTTAAGCGACCCAATATTTCATCTCTATCCATATAATAACCTTGAAGGTGCCTTTCTCCAGAATTGGCATCATATTCTTTTCTACCATGTAACACTCTTCGATTATTAAAACTAAAAATATCTCCGGCTTGCATACGAAAGTTAATTTCAAACCTCTGGTCATGAAGAAAGCTTAAAAGCTTTCTGTATGCTGAGTAAAAATGATCCATTTGATCAGGATGGCAGTCCATAACTCCCATATAGGCAACGCTGAACCTAATATCATTATAATCATTATTGTGATCAAGAGTTATTATAGGTTTATGCATTACTCTAATTGTATTAGTTGTGTAGTCTCTATTTACAAATTTTACAGACGTATTAAGTAGTACGTCATAATCATCTGGGTGATTATTTTTTAAATAATCAATTACCTTAAAACCATCTACAGCAACTGACTCACCCCCAGTAGCATTATTTATTAAGCAGTGAAGAAACTGATATCCTGGAGCTATCTCATAATATGGTAAATCAATATGATTTCTTAGACCTGCAGCAGTATAAGCTGAATTATTAGGGTTAGGTATATCAATGACCTCGAATGGTGTTTTAAAAAAAGTTTCTCGAGTGTGACTTATATTTTTCAGGATATCAAAACCAGAATTTACATCTGTTGGAGCATTTTTAACAATTGAAATACCAAAAAAATGTAGTTGCTGTAACCACTTTTTTAAACCATCATCACTACTAATTATTTCGCTGTAATCTATTTGAATATCAGTAAATCTATCTTGCATGGATTTATCCCAAATCCTATATGGTGAAACGTACTCTCGACTGTGTTTTAAAGAATAACAATTATGTCTCAACCAATCTCTCTCATAAACACTTTTATGTCCTCCCTCACTCCATTCAATCTCAAGATTACCTTCACTATTTAGAGAGTAATTTTTAGGGTGAATATCTTCAGATACATCAAGCAAATTAAAAGTTCGTTCACGAGCTGTTGGATGCACTTCAGAGGGACAATTATCTCTCAACCATAAGAAATTATATTTACTTTTAAAACCATCACTCCAATCGACCAAAATAGACTTGTTATTTTTATCGATTGTTTTAATTGAAAGATTTTCGCTCATATTAAAATTTATTAAATGTTTTATTCCAATTAGGAAAATTATTACTTTGATATTTATTCAAAGTTTTCATGATTTCAATCAAAAAAATATCTCTTTGCACCTCTAGATCTTTTATAGTGTATTTTCCTGCCTGTTTTTTTGTGCCTGAAATCATTAATTTTTTTAGCTTTGCATCAAGTTTTGGCGCCTTTAATTTAGTCCAAGGTAATTTAAGAGCAGGTCCAAACTGCTCTAACATGTGTTTCATACCAGTTTGCCCTCCTGCAAGATGAAAAGTTAGACAAACACCCATAAAAGACCATCGTAATCCAGGTCCATAAACAATCGCATCGTCAACATCTTGAGTTGAAGCAATGCCATCTTTAATTATGTGAAGTGCCTCTCTCCAAAGAGCTTCCTGTAAGCGATCAGATATATAACCCTCAATTTCTTTTTTTACAATCAAAGGTTTCATTCCTATTCCCTCGTAAAACTTCTTAGCTCTGGTAATTGTGTTATTCTTTGTTTGCTTTCCTGATACCAACTCGACAAGAGGTAATAAATATACAGGGTTAAATGGATGTCCTATACAAACTCTTTCTGGATAATTACATAAAGATTGAATTCTTGTAGGTAAAAGTCCTGAGGAACTAGACGCAATAATTATATTTTTTGGCAATAATTTATCTATATCTTTAAGAAGTTTCTTCTTTAATTTTTCATTCTCTGGAGCATTTTCTTGGACAAAGGTGGTTGAATGAAGAGACTCTCTGAGATCAGAATAAATTTTCAAATTACTAAGTTTTGCATTTTTATTTAAACCTAATCTTTGAAGGCTCTTTAAAGCTGTTTTGGTATTTGATAACAGTTGCTTTCTTGCCTTAACACTTGGGTCATAAGCATTAACTATTAGACCACATGCTAGCATTCTAGCAGCCCATCCAGCGCCAATGACGCCAGCACCGACTATCGTGACAATCTTTTTTTTAATCAACTTTTAAAAATATATTAACTCATAAATATTAAATTATGATATTTTTTTTGTATGATTATATACATTTGTAAGTTTCTTCATCTTATATCTCTGTTTATTGCTGGAGGAGGTGGTATTGGTAGTGCTGTTATACAATCTATATATAAAAAAGAAGGTAAAGTTCCTGAGCCTCATTTGGCTAAAGGTTTTAAGGTTTTAGCATTTTTATCTTTGTTGGCTATCATCACAATGTGGGTTACTGGAATAATTTTGCTATTTGCAATATACGGCTCATTTAATTTAGGTTGGGCTTTTCATATGAAATTATTTGGAGCTAGCTTAATTTTAATAACAGCTATATTCATAAATATGCATTTATATGTATCAGCTAGTAAAAGCCTATCCCCAAATCAAAAATATATTAAAAATTCTGGGTCTTTGTCTAGATTGGGCTTGATTCTTGCCATAGCTGGTGCAATAGGATCATTTGTCTGACCTTATTTATTTTTTTTTAGTTTATGGTATTTTTGTGTAAATGAAAGTTGACTTAGACAAATGGCATCATTGTGACGTTGATAAAGAAGAATTTGTAAAGCTTCTTAAGAAGTCGGATTATCAAGGTTTTAAACACATGTTTATTTTCTTTGGGTCTTTAATTGTATTCGGTGTTTTAGCTTATATGACATGGGGGACTTGGTGGTCTTTATTATTTTTTTTAATTTATGGAAATATATGGAATTGCGCAGATCCTATTTGGCACGAAACAGGACATAAAACAGCTTTTAAAACGAACTATTGGAATAACTTTTTTTATCAAATTGGAAGTTATATGAATGGATTTGAACCAGTAAGATGGAGATGGTCACATTTTCGTCATCATGGTTATACTTACTTTGATGATCCTCTTGATTTTGAAATAGCAATTAGAAGACCAACTGATGTTTTTTACTTTTTCAGTTTATTCATACCTTTCTTTGACATAATTAATTTTAAAAAAACAACTCAATACGAGACTATTCTTCATGCTTTAGGCAAAAAAACAGAAGTAATGAAACAAGTAATTCCTGAAAGAGAACATCAAAAATGCATAAACTCTTCAAGATTACATGTTGGTATTTGGATATTATTAATTTTAATGTCAATTGCTTTTCAGTCTTGGTTGCCGGTTTTATATTTTTTACTTCCAAACTTTTATGGGATAACACTCAAAAGACTTTTTGGATTAACTCAACACACTGGGCTTAAAGATAATATCAAAGATCATAGATATAGTACTAGGACAATGCATTTAAACCCGATCTTCAGTTTTTTATATTGGCAGATGGAATATCATATTGAACATCATATGTTTCCTACAGTGCCATCGCATAATTTGCCTAAACTGCACCAATTAGTTAAAGATCAGATGCCTCCTGCAAAAAAAGGTTTATGGGGAGCATACTCTGAAATCATCCCTACTATTTTAAAACAAGCAAAAAACCCTTCATATGAATTACAAGTAGCCGTTCCATCTAATAACAATGGCTAAAAGAACTACCGTTTTTGATTTATGGAGTCAAAAAGGTAAAAAGAAGTGGCCTCAAACTCACATAGATACAGCAAAAGAGGCAGAAGCTGCCTATAAAGCAGGAATTGAAATAATTTCCTGTGAACCCGATCATCATTTCAAGGATGTAAGAAAAGTTGCTCCAACAGCATTTTTATCTGTTGGTCTTAAACATGGGTTGGTGAGTTCTCCTCAAGAGGCAATAAAAAAAAGTTTTGAAATAATGGAAATGGGAGCAGATGCTATTTATTGTTCACACTCTATTAACTTTATTGAAGCTATGGCAAAAGAGGGAATACCTGTAACTGCACACGTTGGATTAGTCCCAAATATTGCAACATGGACTAATTACAGAGCTATAGGAAAAACATCAAACGAAGCTTTTAAAGTATATCAAAAAGTAAAAGATCTCGAAAATGCTGGAGCGGCTTGCGTAGAAGTTGAGGTGGTACCAGTTGAGCTTGCAGAATTTATAACAAAGAATACTAAAATGATAACTATGGGTATGGGTTGTGGTGATGTGTGTGATACACAATATTTATTTTGTAATGATATACTTGGTACAAACGTTGGTCATTATCCTCGACATGCAAAAAAATATGTAGATTTAGAAATTAAAGAGAGAGAATTACAAGAATTAAGAATAAAAGGTTTTAAGATGTTTGTTGATGAATTTAATAGTGGTGTATACCCTGAAGATAAACATCTTATTAAAATGGAAAAAAAAGAGCTTAATGATTTTCTAGATAAAGTTAAATAGCATCTAAATATAAATCAATATCTAATTCTGATATAGTACTAGCAAATTTATGATATTCCATTTCCTTAATGGCTATAAACGCCTTATGTAATTCTGGGCCTAAAGTTTGTTTTAAAAAAGAGGATTTCTTAGATAGCATAATTGATGAATTCCAGTCAGAAGGAATTTTGTATTTTTGATTATTTTTCTTTAAATAAGCATTTCCGGTTGTTTGTTTATCTGGAGAAATTTTATTTTGAATTCCTAATTCAATTGCTGAAATTATAGTTAAGGCTACTAAATATGGGTTTGCATCAACTCCAGAGACTCTATGTTCTATCCTTCTATTATTTTTATTACTACTTGGTATTCGAAAAGCAACTGATCTGTTATCTATTCCCCAATTAGGCTTTGTTGGTGCATAAGACCCTGAAACAAACCTCCTCCAACTATTAGCATTTGGTGCGAATATCAACATACTTTCACCCATGGTTTTTGAAAGACCCCCAAGTGCATAATTAAGATTTTTATTTATTTTTTCATTATTTCTTTCGGCAAAAATATTTTTTTCTTTTGGATCATATAGTGAAATATGAAAATGCATTCCAGAACCAGAAATATTTTCCATAGGTTTTGCCATAAAGCATGCAGTGACTCCATGCTTTCTTGCTTGTGCTCTTATAATTCTTTTTAGCCTTAAAATATCATCAGCAGCTTTTAGTAACGATTTTTGATGTTTTAATGTTAATTCGTATTGACCGGGTGCGTACTCTGAAATAATAGTTTCAGCATCTATTTTTGCAAGTTTTGTAGCTTCATAAATATCATCAATTAAAGGTAACATACCATGGAGATGATCTACTGAATATACATCTGTCTTTTTAATTGATGCTCTTTTTCCAAGTATAGATTTTGCTGGTTTGAGTTTTCCATACTCATCCAATTCATTTGAAACAAGAAAAAATTCCAGTTCAAATGCTGCATAAAAATTAATTCCTTTTTTTTTAAAATCTTGAATTTTATTTTCCAAAATATTTCTTGGATCTGTTAACAATTTTTTTCCATCAATATCATACATGTTCATGAATAACTCACCTCTTGGTGGTTTGCTGTTATGCAATAACTTAAGTGATGATGGTATAGGCCAAGCTTTTATGTCACCATCACCTTGCTCTAAAATCAATCCTGTTTCAGGTGTATCCTCACCAGTAATATCCATTCCAAGTAATGAAAGAGGAAATTGCCTTCCTGACTTATACAAATTTAATAACTCATTTCTTCTAATTATTTTTCCACGACCTACACCATTACAGTCATGCATTACAATATCGAATGATTTTACTTGTGTATTTCTTTTCAGAAAATTTTGTGCTTCAGATAAATAATTTTTAGTTTTCATGTCAAATATTTATAATATAAAAATATTAATATAAACTTTATGTCTAAACTACAGTTAATCTATTTCAATCTTAGAGCTTTGTGTGAGGCTCCAAGGATGATGCTACATACTGCGGGTATCGAATATTCATATGAAATGGCATGGGATTATTTTAAAAAACCATGGGGTGATGTCAAAAAAGAGGTGATTTTTCATAAATTACCTTTGCTTGTTATAGATGAGAAAATTGAAATATGGCAAAGCAATACTATCTCAAGATATATAGCTAAGCTTACAAACAATATCCCCAATAATGAGGAAATGGTGGCTTATGCTGACTCTATATTTGAGTCTGCCCATGATTTATTTTTTCCTTTAAATCCAACAATAAATGTTTGGGTTGGTGAAATGCACTTAAAGAATAAAAAAAATCTTTTAGATGAAATTTTACCCAAAGCTTTTACAAATTTTGAAAAGTTATTAAGTAAATATGAAGGTAATTTTTTTTTAGGAGAAAGAGCATTTTATTGTGACTTTAATGTTTATCATCATGTTTCACTAGCATTGCTATTAGATGATAAAATTTTAGATAACTTTCCAAAGTTAAAAAAATTTATGAGCGATTTTGAAAAGATTCAAGGTATTTTAGATTATCTGGAGTCAAGACCCAAACTTATTGGAATTGGTACTTGGCCAAAAGTAGTAATTGATGGTATAGAATACACATCTGGCACTAATCCCGATTACAAATATCAATAAAAGTGTTATGCTAAGTTTTATGGCCCGCTGGCAGATTGGTTATGCAGAGGACTGCAAATCCTTGTAGCTCGGTTCGATTCCGGGGTGGGCCTCCACTACTTCATTTCATCAATTATTTTTTTTAAAGTTCTTGATGTAAGATCTAGAATTCTTTTTCCTTTATCTGCAGAGGATTTTGTAGGATTGCCAATTATACCTGTCTTGGACAAATCTTTTGTATTCCAAGCTCTTTTAATTGTTCTTTCATAAGAAATTATTTTTTTTGATTTAAAGTCAGATGAGAGTTTGTTTCTTTTAATTTTATTTAATTTTATCAATTCTGGATAAAGGTGGAGCATTATTGATGTTTCAAATTCACCTCCATGATATCCATAAAGTAATTCCTTTTTTGGAATAATTTTTTCAAAACCTTTAAATAAAAAATAATGTGCCTTAACAATATCGACAGCTTTATATCTACTTTTAATTTCTTTAGCAGCTATATCTAAGTGACTAATTTGTCCGCCATGACTATTTAAAAAGATAAATTTTTTATATCTACGAATACATAACTCACCAACTATGCTGATAATATAATCTATATAATTTGTAGAGTTCGAAGATAGAGTGCCCTCAAAGCTATTATGCTCACTCGCTGAACCTATTGAGATGTTTGGTAGAATTAAATATTTATTAAGTTTGGGATATTTCATAATAAAAGTATTTAAAATTCCATCTAATATCAATTTATCAGTACCTGATGGAAGGTGTTCTCCATGTTGTTCTACAGATGAAAATGGGAGAATAAGTATTTTATTTTTACCTAATTTACTAATATCTGCTGATGTTAAATCGGACCAAAACTTTGATAGCATAAGTGATATTTAACATTTATATAATTATTATGGAAACTTATTCTCTATGGCTTAAGAATGAAAATAAAGCAATTATTAAGAAAAAAATACTAAGCTATAAAAAAAACTCTAAAACTGTTCTTGTAAAAACTCTTTATTCAGGAATTAGTAAAGGTACTGAGAGATTAGTAGCATCTGGTAGTATTAGTAAAGATCAATTCGATATAATGAAATCTCCTTTTCAAGAGGGATCTTTTTCTTTTCCAATTAAATACGGTTACATTAATGTTGGTAAAATAGTTGAAGGACCAAAAAAATATTTAAATAAAAATACATTCTGTCTTTACCCTCATCAGTCACTATTTAAGATTGATATAAATAATGTGAATATTTTGAAAGGTAATGGTGATATTCGAAAATATTTACTAACAGCAAATATGGAAACAGCTATTAATATCTTTTGGGATACTCAAGCAAAATTAAATAACAAAATATTGATAGTAGGGATGGGCTCTGTTGGTATTTTAACTGCATACTATTATAAATTACTAAAATTTAAAAATGTCTTTATTACTGACATAAATATTAAAAAGAAGAAATTTGCTAATATTTTAGGACTAAAATTTATTAATTTTAAAAAAATTAAAGATTTAGATGTTATAATTAATACAACATCTAATTATGATGTATTAAACCAATCACTAAAAAAATTAAATTTAGAGGGTAAATTTATTGAGGCTAGTTGGTATGGAAATAAAAAAGGTCATATAAATTTAGGAGGTAATTTTCACTCAAAGAGATTAAAGATTATTGGTTCTCAAGTTTCAAATATTCCAAAGTATTTATCAAAAAAATATGATTATAAAAAGAGATTGAATTTAGCAATTTATGCTTTATCTAATAACCAACTTCTTAAATTAATAAACACTGAAAGTGACTTTAAGGATCTAGAGAAAGATTATATTTCAATATTAAATAATCCAGATAGCATAATGCATGCTATAAAGTATTAAAATGTATTCAATTACTGTTCGAAATAATATTTTAATTGCACATTCTCTCCCAGGTGAGGTTTTTGGACCAGCACAGAATATGCATGGAGCGACCTACATAGTTGATGCTGAGTTTTATGCAAAAGAGATTAACAAATATAACATTATTATGGATCTCGGGGTTGTAACAGAAATTCTCTCTGACGTATTAAAATTTTATAGTTATAAAAATTTAGACGAAATTGAAGAATTTAAAAATATAATTACCTCTACGGAATTTCTTGCAAAAGATATTTTTGATAGAATATGCGCTAAATTACAAAAAGATTACATAGAAGATTTTAACAAGTTGCATAAAATTAAAATTATTTTAACTGAATCAAATGTAGCTTGGGCTTCTTATGAACAAGAGATCAGTAATACACAATAAATCTTATTATTTTTTTTATCCGGGTGATATTAATACAAAAACAGGCGGTTACATTTATGAAAAAAATATATTAAGAAGAGCAAAAAAAATTAAATTTAATTTAAATGCTATCAAACTAGCTAACAGCTTTCCCTTTCCTAAAGAAAATGACTTAAAAAATCTAAAAAAAACTTTAGAAAAATTACCTGATAATGCAGTACTAATTATTGATGGATTAGTTTTTGAGTGTATTGGTAGTATAATAAACTCTTTAGATAGATTTGTAGTAATAGCTCTTATACACCACCCTCTTTATCTAGAATTTAATGGCAATCAAAGTCAATTTTTTCTTAAGAACGCTAAAAAATTATATAAGAAAACGAAAAAAATAATTGTCACTTCAAATGATACAAAACAACTAATTTTTGAAAAATTTAAAATTAATAAGCGAAAAATTCAAGTTGTAGAGCCTGGAATAGAAAAATTAAAAAAATATAAATATAAAAGGGATAAAAATATAAATTTACTATCTGTAGGAAGTATTATTGAGAGAAAAAATTATCATTATCTATTAAACGAATTAAGATACATGGATAAAATAAAATTAAATATTGTAGGAGATATAACTAGAGAGAGTAAGTACTATAATAGATTACTAAAAATTATAAGTAATTATAAATTAAGTAATAAAGTTAAGTTTCATAGTAATGTATCGACTAATTTATTATCAAAACTATATTCTAAGTGTGACTTCTATGTCTCAGTAAGTAAATATGAAGGTTTTGGTATGTCACTTGCTAATGCCCTTCAACTCAAAAAAATGATTATTACATATAAAACTAAAACAATTATGAGTACTCTAAAAAAGGATGGAATTATCTACTTAAATAATTTCAAAGAAAAAAGTTTATCAAAATTAATCACTAAAAATGCATTTAATTCAGATTTATCAAAAAAATTATCACAAAATAAGAGAAAATTTTTAACACCAATACAATCTGGAGATCTTTTTATCAAGATAATTAAAGATGCATAAATTTAATAATGATTGGCTATTTCTTCGAGAGAAAATTGACAAAGTTTCAAGAAATAAAAAAATCGTAGAAAAAATTAATAGATATTTTCAAGACTACAAAATATTGTCTATCGCTGATTTAGGTTGTGGAACAGGTTCTAACTATAGATATCTGTACCCTAAACTTAAAAAAAGGCAATCATGGGATATGATAGACATATCATTTGAGTCAATTAAAGAATTTAAGAAAAAAACAAATAATAAGAATAAAATTATAAATATAAATTATAAAAAATTTGATTTAATCAAAAATATTAAAAATTTTGAATTCAAAAAATACGATATTATTACAGGATCTGCGTATTTAGATATAATGCCAAAAAATTGGTATTTAGAATTTAAAAAACAAAATCTAAATACAAAAGTTATATATTTTTCGATTAATTATGATGGATTTTTTAAATTCCACCCAAAACATAAAGAAGATCATTACGTTTTAAATCTATTTAATAAAGATCAGGAGTCAGATAAAGGTATTGGGCAAAAAGCAGTTGGTAAAAACTGTAGTCAAATAATTAATAAATTGTTTTCTAAGTCACACAAAACATTTGTTTTTGACTCGAGTTGGGATGTATCAAAGAATAAAAAATTTCAAAATATGTTTTTAGATTTTTGTGAAAATGTACTTGAAAAAAATAAGATATCATTAGATAGGTGGTTAGATTTTAGAAGGGAAAATATTAAAAAAAATAAATCAAAATTTTTTCTAAGAAATAAAGATTTTTTAGCTTTAAAACTCTAAGCTTACTATTATTTCTTCGCCAAATTTATAAATTTTATTTTTTGTTCTAATAACTTTTTTTAAATTTGTTATAGGTTTTATATTTATAGAATTAATACCAGAACCAATAATTGTAGGTGCAATTATAAATTGCATAATATCTAATAATTTATTCTCAAGAAATTTAGATATAGTTTTAGAACCACCTTCTACTAATACGAGCTTAAAACCTAAATTATTTATATGTTTGTATATAAGATTTGTGAAATTTCTTTCAGGTAATTTATAAATTTGTGTATTATTTAAATTCTTTTTAATATTAGAGTGTGTAAATATGATATTTGAAAAACCATCTTTAAATATTTGATAGTTATTTGTTAATTTTAGTGACGGATCTATAATTATCCTCTGAGGATTTGAGCCCTTAATTGCTCTTGTAGTGAGCAAGGGATTATCTTTTTTTATTGTATTTACACCAACTATAACTGCATCACACACCGAACGAAGACTATGAAGGTATGAAATACTATTTTTATCATTAATGTAATGAGAATTGCCGTTTAAGAGTGCAATTTTACCGTCTAAGCTTTGCCCAATTTGACCGATATAGAATTTTTTTTTTATCATCAATATTGGTAACAAAATTTGTGCTATTTCATTTATTTTTTTTTCAATCTTACAATTAAAATTAACGCCATTTTTATCAATTAAAATATGATTGGTTTTAGAATGTTGACTAAGTACAAACGATTTGTTAATTAAATCAATTCTTAAGATATTTGA
>CACBUI010000015.1 GCA_902542505.1 uncultured Alphaproteobacteria bacterium
ATTCAATATTCCAAATAACTTTGGTTTAGATATACCTGAATTTAATTCAGCAAATATTGACCCTAGAGTAAAAATAGAATTTAAGGGAGAGGATGAAAGTCAGCAGAAGTCTAAAGCTTTTCTACAAAAAGCTTTTTTGATAGCTGTATTTTTAATGGGTTTAATTCTTTTGACCCAATTTAATAGTTTTAGTAGCACCTTATTAATTTTATTTGCTGTAATTATGTCAACGGTGGGTGTTGTATTAGGGCTCTTAATTACAAAACAACCATTTGGAATAGTCATGAGCGGGATAGGTGTTATCTCGTTAGCAGGCATAGTTGTAAACAACAATATAGTTTTAATTGATACCTTCGATAGATTAATAAAAAAGACAAATGATGCTAGAGATGCCATTTTAATGACAGGTGCACAAAGACTAAGACCTGTTTTATTGACTACAACTACTACGGTCCTTGGTTTGCTTCCCATGGCTTTAAAATTAAATATTGATTTTGTAAACTTTGAATATAGTTATAACTCCCCTGACACGCAGTGGTGGGTAGATTTATCGAGAGCAATTGTTTTTGGACTTCTTTTTTCTACTTTATTGACTTTACTTGTAACTCCATCAGCTTTGATGCTTAAATCAAAATACTTAACTAACTCCTCTAAAAAATTTGGTAAAATAGGTAAACAAACTCAATAAAGAAAATAATAAATAAATAAGAGCAACTAAAAGAGTTGTTTGCCAAAAATAACTTATTAAAAATATTAATATAATAACTGTAAATATAATCATAAGTCTAAAATATAGAGTTTTTACCTTTAGATTTTTCACAGAGGGAGTCGGAACTCTACTAATCATCATAGCACCCGCAAATATAATTAATAAGGCACTTACAATAGGATAGTTGATAGTAAATTGTATTTGTTCAATAAAATTTAAATAAAGCGGAATCATTATAATACCTGCGGCAGCTGGTGAGGGTATGCCATAAAATACTTTGCTTTGCTCTCTCATATTTTCAATATTGAAACGAGCAAGTCTAAGAGCTGCACAAATAATGTAAAAAAGACTTATAACCCATCCAATTCTTCCTAGCTCATTTGTAAAACTTAAATTTATAAGCAAAGATGGAGCTAATCCAAAACTAATAAAATCTGATAAAGAGTCTAATTCAGCTCCAAATTGGGATGATTTTTTTAATTTTCTAGCCATCCATCCATCAAAGAAATCGAAGAAGGCTGCTAGCATTATCATAAGCACAGCAATTTTATAATTGCTTTGAATAGAGAATTTTATTGAGGAAATACCTGCAATAAGTGACATTAGTGTAATTAAATTAGGTATAAATTTAGTGAGCGGATGTTCGGTCATCTAAATGTCTAAATCTTTTTATATTCTCTAGATTGTATATTTTTGTTATTTTTAAAATCTCTTGCAATGATAGTTTCACCACCGATACATTGCTGACCAATGCTTACCATTAAATTATATGAATTGGGAAATTCAATATCTACTCTGCTTCCAAACTTGATAATTCCATATCTCTCACCTTGGTTTACTCTCTCATTAGTTTTAAGATAACAAATTATTCTTCTGGCAATTAAACCAGCAATTTGTGTTATGTAAATAACGTTAGATCCAGATTTAAGAGTTAATCTTAATCTTTCATTTTCTTCACTTGCTTTATCTAAAGTTGCATTGATAAATTTACCCTCAATATAATCAATTTTTGTAATTTGACCTGAAAGAGGCAATCTTTGGATATGAACATTAAACACACTCAAAAAAATTGAAACTTTGGTATAACTTTTTTTTCCCTCTTTGTACTCACTAATATTTGTAATTAATCCATCTGCTGGGCTAACTAAAATATCATCACCTAATGGAACGACTCTTTCAGGATCTCTAAAAAAATAGAATGTAAAAATTAGTAATATTAAAAAAATTAGAAATAAAGGTTTATATATAAAATAAAAAAAAATTACTAATAAAAATAGTATAATCAGCGCAGCTGAAATTTCTTTATGAAACCTGAAGTACATAAGATGGAATTAATATCTGAATTGTATAATTTGATCAATAAAATAGATTTTTTTTATTAATTTAATCTGTTATACAATCAATATCTCTATATAAATGGCAAAAGTTTCAGTAAAAAATCCTGTGGTCGAATTAGATGGCGATGAAATGACTAGGATTATATGGGATTTTATTAAACAAAAGCTCATTCTACCATATCTTGATATAAATCTAAAATATTACGACTTATCTGTACAAAATAGAGATCAAACAAATGATGAAATTACAGTTGAGGCTGCAAAAGCAATTAAAAAATTTGGTGTTGGTATAAAATGTGCAACGATCACTCCTGACGATAATAGAGTATCGGAATTTAAGCTAAAAAAAATGTGGCGTTCTCCAAATGGAACTATAAGAAATATTTTAGATGGAACTGTTTTTAGACAACCAATTATATGTAAAAATATTCCAAGAATTGTAAGGACATGGGATGCCCCTATTGTTGTTGGTAGGCATGCATTTGGTGATCAATATAAGGCTACAGAAATGAAGATCGACAAACCAGGGAAACTCTTTATGAAATATGTTGATGAAGAGGGAAAAGTAGAGGAAAAAGAGGTTTTTCAATTTCAAAATCAGGGTGTTGCCCTCTCTATGTATAATGTAGACGAGTCAATTAGAGGTTTTGCAAGAGCTTGTTTTAATTATGGATTAAAATTAAAATGGCCTGTATACCTCTCAACAAAAGATACTATTTTAAAAAAATACGATGGAAGATTTAAAGAGATATTTAATGAAATTTTTCAGAAAGAATTTAGAACTGATTTTGAAAATAACCAAATAGTTTACGAACACCGTCTTATTGATGATTTAGTTGCGTCTTCAATGAAATGGTCAGGTAACTTTATTTGGGCTTGCAAGAATTATGACGGAGACGTTCAGTCAGATGCAGTTGCACAGGGGTTTGGTTCTTTGGGTATGATGTCTAGTGTTTTAATGACACCCGATGGGAAAACAATTGAAGCTGAGGCTGCTCATGGAACTGTAACTAGACATTATAGACTGCATCAAAAAGGAGAAAAAACTTCAACAAATCCTATAGCATCAATATTTGCTTGGACAAAAGGTTTAAATTTTAGAGGTGAGTTCGATGGCAACGATGAACTTATTAAGTTTTCAAAGGCACTTGAAGAAACCTGTATTGAAACTGTTGAGTCTGGTCAAATGACTAAGGACTTAGCAATACTTGTAGACAAAAATTCGCCGTGGATGAATACTGAAGATTTTTTAAATTGTCTTGATAAAAATCTTCAAACTAAATTAAATTAAATCTGATTTTTAATACTTAAAAAAGCTTGATTTAATTGATCTTTTTTGTTGCCACCAGCTTGAGCGAAGTCAATTCTTCCCCCACCACCTTTTGATCCGAGTATATTAAAAGTACTTTTTATTAGTACTCTGGCATCATAAGTATCTATTAAATCGCTAGTTAACCCAACTATAATGGATACCTTATCTTCATTTGTGGTAATACAAGCCAAAATAGATTTAGATTTTTCTAATTTAAATTTATCAAAAATTGATCTGAGTTCTTTAGGAGGCAAGTTTTCTATTAATTGAGATACAAAATTAATTCCATTTATATTTGTTTCTTCTATTTTATTATTCTCCTCATTTGAGAGTATTGATTTATTTTTTAAATTATCTAAATAATTTTCCAACTTCTTTATATAAAGGTTTTTATTTTCCTCACTAAAACTTATTTTTCCATTTAATTTGTTTATTTGTGAGATTAAGCTAATGATTTTATCATCAAGTTTTTTTTCAAGTAATTGATCCTCTTTTAGTTTATTACTAATAAATTCATCTACCTTATTACCAGTGCAAGCCTCTATTCTCCTTACTCCTGATGAGACAGACTCTTCACTTATAATATAAAATTTCTCTATATCCTTAACATTTGATACATGCGTTCCCCCACATAGCTCAATTGAATATGGTTTATTATTATCTTTTCCCAGTGTAACAACTCTTACCTCTTCACCATATTTTTCTCCAAACAAAGCCATAGCCCCTAGTTTTATTGCCTCTTCTTGAGACTTAATATCAATTTGTGTTTCACAAGTATTAGAAATTATATTTGTTACCTCTTTTTGAATAGTATCTATTTGCTTTGATGATATTTGTTTATTATGACTGAAATCAAAACGTAATTTATTTTCATTAACTAAAGATCCGCGCTGAGCTACATGTAGTCCTAAGTTATTCCTTAATGCTGCATGAAGCAAATGTGTAGCAGAATGATTTTTTTTAATTAATTCCCTTAAACTACTATCTATTTTAAGTTTAACTTCATTTCCTATTTTAAAATTGCCTGAAATTACATTACCAAAATGGATAAAAATGCCTTGAGGAGTTTTTCTAGTATCTGTCACTTTAAATTCTGCATTTTCTGTGGAAATTATGCCTTTATCTCCAACTTGCCCACCAGACTCTGCATAAAAACATGACTCATCTGTGATAATTGCTGATTTTTTTATTTTATCGCTTAATTCGTCAACTACTTCTGAGTCTAAGACTAAAGCAGTTACATTTGCCTTTAAAGTAGTCTCATCGTATCCTTTAAATACTGTTGGTTTCGTTTTTCTTGCAATATCAAACCATAGCTTTTCAGTATTTCCATCACCACTACCCTTCCATGAAGATCTAGCTTCCTCTTTTTGTAGCTTCATTGATGCATCAAAAGACTCTAAATCAACATCAATATCCTTTGATCTTAGATAGTCTTGTGTTAGATCAAGGGGAAATCCAAAGGTGTCGTATAATTTAAATGCGATTTTGCCATCTAATTTATTATTTTTAATATTAGGTATTTCTTGTCCAAGTATCTCTAGGCCTTTACTTAAAGTTTCTCTAAATTTTATTTCCTCATTGTAGAGTGTTTCCTTAATAGTTTCAGCTCCCGAGTTAAGTTCTTGGAAGAAATCGCCCATTAAATTTTTCAATTCATTAAAAATTTTGTGAAATAATGGTTCTGAGGAACCTAATGTATATGCATGTCTGATTCCTCTTCTTAATATTCGTCTTAGTACATAACCTCGTCCCTCATTTGAAGGCAAAACCCCGTCAGCTATTAAAAAAGAGGAAGCTCGTAAGTGATCTGCTATGACTCTAAAACTAGATTTATTTTCTTCGGATATTTTTTTTTGTATAAATTCTTGAGTAATATCAATAATATTTGAAAACAAATCAGAACTATAATTGTCATTACTACCATTTAATAATGCTGTTATTCTCTCAAGACCCATACCAGTGTCTACACATGGTTTTGGTAAATCTAATCTGGTATTTTTGTCTACCTGTTCATATTGCATAAAAACTAAATTCCATATTTCAATGAAACGATCACCATCTTCGTCAACTGAACCAGGGGGGCCACCAAAGTATTTATCACCATGATCATAAAATATCTCCGAGCATGGTCCGCAAGGTCCTGTGTCACCCATTGACCAAAAATTATCAGAGCTTGAAATTTTAATTATCTTATTGTCAGGTAAATTAGCTATTTTTTTCCAAAATTTTTCTGCGACCTCATCGTCATGATATATTGTAACTAATAATTTATTTTCATTAATTTTAAATTCTTTAGTGATTAAGTTCCAAGCGTATAGAATTGCTTGCTCTTTAAAGTAATCTCCAAAAGAAAAATTTCCTAACATCTCGAAGAAAGTATGATGTCGAGTTGTAAATCCAACATTCTCTAAATCATTATGTTTTCCTCCTGCACGAACACATTTTTGAGAAGTCGTGGCTCTTTTGAAATCTAACTGCTCCATACCTGTAAAAACATTTTTAAATTGAACCATTCCTGAATTAGCAAACATTAGAGAGGGGTCATTTTCCGGCACTAATGATCCAGATTTGACATGCTTATGATCATTATTTTTAAAATAATCAATAAACGCATTGCGGACTTCATTTGAGTTCATATTCATGGAATATAGATTAATTTAACTGAAATTTAATATTATTCTTTAGAGTTTTTTTCGACGATTTCTTCTGATGTAGAAGGAGGTGGATCAATCATCAGCTCTTCAACAGTGTCGGAATTTGATCTTATTCTACTTTCTATTTCACTCAATAACTCTGGATTATCCTTTAAAAACTGTTTTGTATTTTCTCTACCTTGACCAATTTTTTCGTCTTTGTAAGAATACCACGCTCCAGACTTATCTATAATATCAGCTTGAACACCTAAATCTATAATTTCGCCAATTTTAGAAATTCCTTCACCATACATAATATCAAATTCAACCATTTTAAAAGGAGGGGCCATTTTATTTTTGACGACCTTCACTCTCGTTTGGTTTCCAATGATATTATCTTTATCTTTTATTGCGCCAATCCTTCTAATATCTAGTCTTACGGAAGAGTAAAACTTCAAAGCGTTACCTCCAGTGGTGACTTCAGGGCTTCCAAACATTACTCCTATTTTCATTCTCAGTTGATTAATAAAAACAACCATTGTATTTGTCTTTGAAATCGAGCTAGTTAGTTTTCTAAGCGCTTGGCTCATTAGCCTTGCCTGAAGTCCAGGTAATGAGTCGCCCATTTCACCCTCTAACTCTGCTCTGGGAACTAAAGCTGCCACTGAGTCTATAACTAATAAATCTATACCTTCAGATTTTACAAGAGTATCTGAGATCTCTAAAGCCTGTTCACCAGTATCAGGTTGAGATATCAATAACTCATCAATATTCACTCCAAGTTTTTTTGCATAACCTGGGTCTAAAGCATGCTCAGCATCAATAAAAGCGCAAGTTCCTCCAACTTTTTGAGCTTCAGCGATTATATGTAATGTTAGAGTTGTTTTACCTGAACTTTCTGGACCATAAACTTCTATGACTCTTCCTTTCGGTAAACCACCTATTCCTAAAGCTATGTCTAGACCAAGAGAGCCAGTTGAGTATACATCAATATTTGCATCAATATCTTTCTTTCCAAGCATCATTATAGAACCTTTTCCATATGATTTTTCTATATTACTGATGACAGATTTAAGTTTGTTTAAATTTTCTTTTTTATCCATTTGATTCTATAGTAAATAGTAAATATTTGTTTCTACTTAACAAGAGTAATAATGGAAAATAACTTTAATTTTAGCGATTTTATACCAGGTACAATTGTGGAGTGCCCATCTCAACCAGATTGGGGCCTGGGGCAAGTTCAATCTTGTATAAATGGTAAAATCACTATTAACTTTGAGAACGTAGGAAAAAAAGTTATAGATTTAAATACCATTGATTTAAAGGTACACGTAAATGCTGACTGATAATTTTAAAAGAAAAATTGATTACTTAAGAATATCTGTCACTGACAGATGTGATTTAAGGTGCACTTATTGTATGGCTGAGGATGTGACCTTCTTACCTAGACAAGAAGTTTTATCAATTGAAGAAATTATTAAACTAACAGATATTTTTAATGAGTTGGGTGTAAAAAAATTTCGATTAACAGGAGGTGAGCCACTAGTAAGAAAAAACATTGTTTCAATTATAGAACATTTAAATAATCTAAAAAATCAGGGAAGGATTTCAGAGCATACTCTAACGACAAATGGTACGAATTTATCAAGATATGCATCAATTCTAAAAAACAATGGCGTTGAAAGAATAAATGTTTCTCTTGATAGTTTAAATCCTAAAAGTTTTAGTAAAATAACTAAATGGGGAGATCTAAGTAAAGTTTTAAATGGGATAGAGGCAGCTAAACAAGAGGGTATAAAGGTTAAAATAAATACTGTTTTAACTCAAAATTTTAATGACAAAGAAATATTTGATATTTTAGATTGGTGTAAAAAAAATCATTTTGATATTTCATTAATTGAGATAATGCCCATTGGTGATATTGGAGAAAAGAGATTTAATCAATATTTATCAATGAAGAAATTTGAAGAGGATTTAGTAAATAAATTAAATTTAATTCCCTCTAAGTACCGAACTAACGGCCCCTCTAGATACTATGAGTATTCAAATCATAAATCAAAAATTGGTATTATATCTGCTATTTCTCATAACTTTTGTGATACTTGCAATAGAGTAAGACTTACATGTACTGGTAAATTATATATGTGTTTAGGACAGAATGATTTTGTAGATTTAAAATTTGCCCTAAGAAATCAAACAAAAAATGATATTATTGCTTTAATAGAATATGCAATGTCAATTAAACCAAAAGCACATAACTTTGAAATTCAAAAAGACAATTTTGAGGGATATGTTAATCGTTATATGAATGAGACTGGGGGTTAGTAAATGAAAATATGTTTTGTTTCTTTTCCTCTTGAAAAAAATATTGAAGCTCAAGAGAAACTTATTAAAAAATATGGTAATCATGAACCTGAAGAGGCAGATTTCATCGTAGCGCTTGGAGGGGATGGCTTTATATTAAAATCACTTCATAATTATATGAAACTTAACAAGCCAATTTACGGTATGAATTTTGGATCTGTCGGATTCTTAATGAATGATTACAAACTTGATGGGTTAGAAGAAAGGTTAAATAATGCTCAATTAACAAAATTAAGGCCTCTAGTTATGAAAACTTTAAATCCCACAGGTCAAGAAATTAAAGCTATTGCTATTAATGAAATCAGTATTCGTAGAGAAAAATATCAGGCTGCAAAAATTCAAATTATGATTGATAATGAAGTAAGAATAGAAGAGCTTGTTTGTGATGGTGTAATATTGTCAACAGCAGCAGGTAGTACGGGGTATAATTACTCTGCCTCTGGACCGATTATTCCACTTGGTAGTAATGTTGTAGCACTTACTGCTGTAAGTGCATATAGCCCAAGACATTGGCGTGGAGGTTTATTAAAAGATAATGCAAAGATTAAAATAATTAATAACAATCCATCAAAAAGACCGATAGTAGTTCATGCTGATCATATTGAAGCTAAGGATGTTATTTCTGTTGAAATAGAGATGTCAGAGGGTATGGAAATACCTTTATTATTTGATAACGATCATAAAATTGAAGAACGTGTTTATAAAGAAATGTTTAAATCCAACTAAATTAGTGAAATTTCTCAACAATTCAAAAGTCCTCTTAACTTTTTTTTTATTATTCATTTTTCAAAAAAATTCTATTGCTAATGAGTGTTTAATTAAAAAAGAGTTGAATATCGGGCTTATCGAAAATAATTACATAGATTATAAATATTATTTATATTATGTACTCGGTGAGTATTCGTTAATAAATGATATAGAATTTACAATTAGCGAAGTTAATCAAAATGCTAATGAATTTGATATTATATTTGGCGAATTTAGAGATTTAGCTAAGTTAAGTTTAAATCAAACTCAGGTACCTAATAAAGTTTTAAATTTTTATAATGACAATGAAGTTGAAGTTATTGGAAATATATTTCCCTTAGATTTAGATACATTTATATTATTAAGCCAAGATGATTATGAAAAATTAAATTTTGAGGAATTTTCAGAATTATATAATCCAATAAAATATACACTGGGAATGAGCTTTAAAACCAAAGAGGATATAATTAATTTAATAATATATCATCTGGAACAACCCTCTATTAATGTAAATAGTTTATCTTTTGAGTTAACTGCAGATTTATTTTCAAAAACATATCAAAATCTTAACAAAAATATTGTTAATAATAACTTCCTAGAAGTTTTCAACTCTTATGAAAACTCAGAGAATGTTTATACGTTATTTAGTGATGGGATCTTACTCAATAAAAATATTGAATTTAGCAGTTTTCAGCTTTTTCCTAAGAGTAAATATATTTGGGATAGCGATGAGGGAGTTTTTAAAAAAAGTATAGATAGTAAACCTTTATCTTTTTATGGTTTTAGCGCTTATTTAAACAACTCTCAAGGTTCAGGGCTTTTGTGTTATCTAATTGGTGAAGAAGTAAGGCTAAAAGCCTTTAGAGATTTTAACATCCAGTTAAGTCCGTTATCAATAAATGAAGTAAGAGGTATTGAAGATGATTTACCTAACAATTACAAAAAAATTTTAGAAAATAAAAATAAAAATGTACTCAAACCAAATTATTCCTTGGAAAATAAAAACTATGATTTATTTTCTGGTCTAATTTTTGGTAAATATAAATATGATGATATCATAGACAATCAAGACTATTTAAATTGATAAAAGTATTGAAAAACTTAAGCAATCATCTAAATTCGACTAACAATTTTAACATGGCCTCGTGCTGGAATTGGTAGACAGTCTGGACTTAAAATCCAGTGGGATTTATTCCCGTGGCGGTTCGAGTCCGCCCGAGGCTACCACTTTTTACTAAATGATCATTGTCGAAGTAACTTTTAAAATAGACTCTTCTTTAACAGAAGAAACACTAAGGGAAAAATTTTTAGAGACAGCTCCAATTTACAAAACCACACCTGGTTTGATAAGAAAAAACTATATTTCAGATCTTAAAAAAAATATTGCAGGAGGTATATATTGTTTTGATAATATGTTAAACGCACAAAGATGGTTCGATGATGAAAGGATTGAATGGATCACAAATAGATATTCGAAACCTGTATTGAAATTTTATCAAAATTTTGTAGTGGTAGATAATGAATCTAAAAAAATTATTTCAGACGACAATCTGTAAATATGCATTGCTAATTAAAAAATAGGCGGCGTCCTACTCTCCCAAGCCTTAAGACTAAGTACCATCGGCGCTGGAGGCCTTCACGACCGAGTTCGAAATGGGATCGGGTTTTTTCACTCCGCTATGACCGCCACAAACTTTTTATAACATTACAGTTAAAACTTTTCGCTGTGTATTGTAATTCAAGCATTGGATTATTAGTACTGGTTAGCTTCATGTGTTACCACACTTCCACACCCAGCCTATCAACGTGGTAGTCTTCCACGATCCTATAACGAAGCCTAGTTTTGAGGTTGGCTTCCCGCTTAGATGCTTTCAGCGGTTATCCATTCCGTACATAGCTACCCTACGATGCAGCTGGCGCTACAATAGGTACACCAGAGGTACGTCCACCCCGGTCCTCTCGTACTAAGGGCAGATCCTCTCAAGCTTCCACAACCATGGCAGATAGGGACCGAACTGTCTCACGACGTTCTAAACCCAGCTCGCGTACCGCTTTAATTGGCGAACAGCCAAACCCTTGGGACCTGCTTCAGCCCCAGGATGCGATGAGCCGACATCGAGGTGCCAAACCTCCCCGTCGATATGGACTCTTGGGAGAGATCAGCCTGTTATCCCCGGCGTACCTTTTATCCGTTGAGCGATGGCCCTTCCACGAAGTGCCACCGGATCACTATGACCGACTTTCGTCTCTGCTCGACTTGTGGGTCTCGCAGTCAGGCAGGCTTATGCCATTGCACTCGACGAACGGTTTCCAAACGTTCTGAGCCTACCATCGCGCGCCTCCGTTACTCTTTGGGAGGCGACCGCCCCAGTCAAACTGCCCACCATGCATGGTCCCAACACCGGATTACGGTGTATGGTTAGGCATCAAGGAACAGAAGAGTGGTATTTCACTGGTGACTCCAGAATGGCTAGCGCCACTCCTTCAAAGTCTCCCACCTATGCTACACATCTGTTCCCTAATACCAATACAAAGCTGCAGTAAAGGTGCACGGGGTCTTTCCGTCTAACCACGGTTACTCGGCATCTTAACCGAGAATTCAATTTCACTGAGTCTATGTTGGAGACAGTGGGGAAATCGTTACGCCATTCGTGCAGGTCGGAACTTACCCGACAAGGAATTTCGCTACCTTAGGACCGTTATAGTTACGGCCGCCGTTCACCGGGGCTTCAATTCAGGGCTTGCACCCCTCCTATTAACCTTCCGGCACCGGGCAGGCGTCACACCATATACGTCGTCTTTCGACTTTGCATAGTGCTATGTTTTTAGTAAACAGTCGCTACCCCCTCTTCTGTGCCACCTCCTACTGGTTGCCCAATAGCAGGTCACTTTTATCCCGAAGTTACAAGTGTAATTTGCCGAGTTCCTTCAACATAGTTCTCTCAAGCGCCTTGGTATTCTCTACCCTCCTACCTGTGTCGGTTTTGGTACGGTCTAATGCTGGAGCTATTTCCAGGGACAAATTCACTGCAAGCTCAATCCAGTAAGAGCTTACAATTTACTTCATCCGTCACTACCAGCTGGTGCAGGAATATTAACCTGCTTCCCATCGACTACGGCTTTCGCCCTCGCCTTAGGGGCCGACTAACCCTGCGCAGATTAGCTTTACGCAGGAAACCTTAGGATTTCGGCGGAAATGTCTTTCACATTTCTTATCGTTACTCATGTCAGCATTCGCACTTCTGATACCTCCAGCAATGCTTACGCATTACCTTTACAGGCTTACAGAACGCTCCGCTACCCAATTACAAAGTAATTGTCAAAGCTTCGGTAAATGATTTGAGCCCCGTTACATTTTCGGTGCAGGATCTCTTAATTAGACCAGTGAGCTGTTACGCTTTCTTTAAAGGATGGCTGCTTCTAAGCCAACCTCCTGGCTGTCTTGGAGTTCCCACTCCCTTTCACACTTAATCATTATTTGGGGACCTTAGCTGTTGATCTGGGCTGTTTCCCTCTCGTCCAAGGACCTTAGCACCCATGGACTGTCTGCCGTGCAGACTTATCGGTATTCGGAGTTTGATTAGGTTTGGTAGGAATTGCTTCCCCCTAGCCCATTCAGTGCTCTACCCCCGACAAGATTCACACGACGCACTACCTAAATAGTTTTCGCGGAGAACTAGCTATTTCCGAGTTTGGTTGGCCTTTCACCCCTAATCACAAGTCATCCCGTAGCTTTTCAACGCTAGTGGGTTCGGTCCTCCGGTGAATTTTACTTCACTTTCAACCTGCTCATGACTAGATCACTCGGTTTCGAGTCTAATCCCATTAACTAAATCGCCCTATTCAGACTCGCTTTCGCTTCGCCTACACCTATGTGGCTTAAGCTTGCTAATGAGATTAAGTCGCTGACCCATTATACAAAAGGTACGCTGTCACCTCATAAAGAGGCTCCAACTGCTTGTAAGCATCCGGTTTCAGGGTCTATTTCACTCCCCTGCTAGGGGTTCTTTTCGCCTTTCCCTCACGGTACTGGTTCACTATCGGTCATAAAGTAGTATTTAGGCTTAGGAAGTGGTCTTCCTATATTCAGACAGGATTTCACGTGTCCCGCCCTACTCATGTCTATTTTTTACTATCTACCCATACGAGGCTATCACTCACTATGGCCTGCCTTTCCATACAGTTCTGGTTTAGTAAAAAGTAGCACTGGCCTGATCCGCTTTCGCTCGCCACTACTAACGGAATATCTTTTCCTCTAGGTACTTAGATGTTTCAGTTCCCTAGGTTCGCCCTTATAAGCTATGAATTCACTTATAAGTTATTGGGTTTCCCCATTCGGAGATCTCGGATTAAGCTTATTGACAGCAAGTCCGAGCTTATCGCAGTCTGTCACGTCCTTCATCGCCTCTTTATGCCAAGGCATCCACCAAATGCTCTTACGCGCTTGAATTATTAACACACAGTGAAAAGTTTGTAGTTAATAACTTTTTGTAGTTATTTGTTGTTATATTAGTTGTTTAATTGACGAATAACTCGTGCAAGTCATTCGTCTGTGTTATCAGCTTACATATTTACGATTTTAAAAAGTTGGTGGAGGATAGCGGGATCGAACCGCTGACCTCCTGAATGCAAATCAGGCGCTCTCCCAGCTGAGCTAATCCCCCAACATTGTTGGTGGGCGAGGGAGGACTTGAACCTCCGACCTCACGCTTATCAAGCGCGCGCTCTAACCAACTGAGCTACACGCCCAATCAATGCTCTTTATCAACACATGTTGAAAAAAGCAAAACAAATAGACGGTGGTTACTTTGAACGTACACTTAGTTCAAAGTTTTTTTTCCTTTAGAAAGGAGGTGATCCAGCCGCAGGTTCCCCTACGGCTACCTTGTTACGACTTCACCCCAATCGCTGGCCGTACCGTGGGCAGCTGCCTCCCGAAGGTTAGCGCACTGACTTAAGATAAAACCAACTCTCATGGTGTGACGGGCGGTGTGTACAAGACCCGGGAACGTATTCACCGCGGCATGCTGATCCGCGATTACTAGCAATTCCAACTTCATGCACTCGAGTTGCAGAGTGCAATCCGAACTGAGATAACTTTTGGGGATTAGCTCCACCTCGCGGTATTGCGTCCCGTTGTAGTTACCATTGTAGCACGTGTGTAGCCCAGCGTGTAAGGGCCATGAGGACTTGACGTCATCCCCACCTTCCTCCGGCTTATCACCGGCAGTTTCGCTAGAGTCCTCAGCCGAACTGTTAGTAACTAACGATAAGGGTTGCGCTCGTTGCGGGACTTAACCCAACATCTCACGACACGAGCTGACGACAGCCATGCAGCACCTGTGCGAAAGCCAGCCGAACTGAAGGTTACCATTCTGTAACCGGCACTTTCCATGTCAAACGCTGGTAAGGTTCTTCGCGTTGCGTCGAATTAAACCACATGCTCCACTGCTTGTGCGGGTCCCCGTCAATTTATTTGAGTTTTAATCTTGCGACCGTACTCCCCAGGCGGGGTGCTTAACGCGTTAGCTACGACACCGAACAAAAGTCCGACGACTAGCACCCATCGTTTACTGCATGGACTACCGGGGTATCTAATCCCGTTTGCTACCCATGCCTTCGCATCTCAGCGTCAATATCAGTCCAGAAAATCGCCTTCGCCACTGGTGTTCCTTCCAATATCTACGAATTTCACCTCTACACTGGAAATTCCATTTTCCTCTCCTGAATTCCAGAACAGAAGTTTTAAAAGCAATTCCTAGGTTGAGCCCAGGGATTTCACTTCTAACTTTCTGTTCCGCCTACATGCGCTTTACGCCCAGTAATTCCGAACAACGCTAGGACCTTCCGTATTACCGCGGCTGCTGGCACGGAATTAGCCGGTCCTTCTTCTTCGGCTACTGTCATTATCCTCACCGATGAAAGAGTTTTACAACCCTAAGGCCTTCGTCACTCACGCTGCATTGCTGGATCAGGGTTGCCCCCATTGTCCAATATTCCCTACTGCTGCCTCCCGTAGGAGTCTGGGCCGTGTCTCAGTCCCAGTGTGGCTGATCGTCCTCTCAAACCAGCTAAAGATCGAAGCCTTGGTGAGCTCTTACCTCACCAACAAGCTAATCTTGCGCGGGCCAATCTTATAGCGATAAATCTTTCCCATTGCTGGAGTATACGGTATTAGCTACAGTTTCCCGCAGTTATTCCGTACTATAAGGTATGTTCCCACGTGTTACTCACCCGTGCGCCACTAAGGACACCTAGCAAGCTAGGGCCTCCGTTCGACTTGCATGTATAAAGCATGCAGCAAGCGTTCGTTCTGAGCCATAATCAAACTCTTAAGTTGAATTACCTACTCATAAAAAACAAAGTTTTAAATTGACGTAGGTTAGACGCCAAAATAACGAGCTATCATTTTTCTCAAATGAGAGCTTGATCGAAATTTGACGTTATAAACCCACCGTCTATTCATTTCATATTTACAAAAAATAAAGAGCAAGAATCACTAATGCACAATAAATGGCCTAGTGAATCGAATAAAAAGTAGAATATATCTACACTTTATGGGGGCATTGTCAAATGCATTTCATTAAAAAAAATAAAAAAAAACCATTGAAAAGAAGCGTTTTTTGGGAGCTGGTTGCGGGGGTAGGATTTGAACCTACGACCTTCAGGTTATGAGCCTGACGAGCTACCAAGCTGCTCTACCCCGCGATCAGAAAACGAAAGATATGTCAAAATATCAACAATTACAATGATTATTCTTGGTAGCGGAGGAGGGATTTGAACCCCCGACACATGGATTATGATTCCACCGCTCTAACCAACTGAGCTACTCCGCCATAAAGAAATATTGTTTTATATTATATTGGCCTAATCTTAAATGATTTTGTTTATTTCTCTTAATATGAATTTTTTTGCGTTACTTACACCCAGTTTGTTTACTTGAGAGTTTATAACAATCTCTACACCCTTCGGTTTTCCATCAAAAATTGGATAGCTACCTATAGAAATATTTTTATATTTTCTCTCAGCTTGAACAAGTAGATGGG
>CACBUI010000016.1 GCA_902542505.1 uncultured Alphaproteobacteria bacterium
TTTTCACCGTTATATGTAAACCTATTAATAACATCTTTGCCCTCACCTGTAATCAACCATTCAATGAACTTTTGAGATTTTTTATACTCGACATGAGGGAATTTTTCTGGATTGACCGCAATAATTCCATAAGGATTATGTAATTCATCACCACCCTCAAAAAGAATTTTTAAATTATTTTTATTTTTAAAAGATAGCCAGGTGCCTTTGTCACTTATGGTATAGGCATCAATTTCAGAGGCAATATTTAATGTATTGGCCATGCTTGTCCCAGTTTTTATATATCTATCAGAGTCAAATTTTTTTATATTTGCCAAACTCCATAATTCTTGTTCTTTTTTATGAGTTCCAGAATTATCATCTCTTGAAATAAATTTGTATTCTGAGTTATATATTTTTTTTAATGCGGATAAAATATCTTCCTCTTGTGATATTTTCAGCGGGTCAGATTTTGGACCAATTAAAATAAACTTATTGTACATAATTTCATATCTTTGAACACCGTAGCCCTCGTCTATAAATTCTAATTCATCTTTTTTTGAATGAACAAATAATAAATCTCCATCGCCCCTTTTTGCGTTTGCAATAGCATTACCGGTTCCAACTGCAATAGGTCTTACGCTAATTCCAGTTTTATTTTTAAATTCTGATGCTAAGAGATCAAGTAAACCCGTATTAGCAATGCTAGTAGTAGATTGAATGACTATAAAATCTTTAGAATAAACACTGATGGAAAAAAATAAAAATAACGATAAAAATAAATTTTTTAATTTCATTTATTAACAACAATATTAACATACATAATTGAAGATAATGAAGTTAGCAAACAGCGCAGATAATTACGGTTTAATTAGCAAGTTATTTCATTGGATTATGGCTGCTCTTATAATTGCAACATACATATTAGGTAAAAATTTAGAGAATAATTTTGAGTATTATTATGAAATATTGATGATACACAACACACTAGGTCTTTCAATTCTTGTCCTAGCAATATTTAGATTAAGTTGGAAATTTATCAATATTAGGCCAAAGCCCATCTTAAAAAATAAAATATTAATTTATGTTGCTAAAACTAACTATTTTTTATTTTACTCAATATTTTTTTTACAACCAATATCTGGATACATCCTTACAAACTTACAAGGTGACACAGTAATGTTTTTAAATTTTGAATTAATAAATTTATTGGATCACAACAGTGATTTAAGGTACTTGTTCAAAAGTTTCCATGAATATTCTAGTAATGTTTTATTAGTTTTATTTTTTATACATTCAGGAGCTGCACTTATGCACCATTTTGTATTAAAAGATAGAACTTTAAAAAGAATGACTTTTGGTAGTGATTAAAATTTTAAAGCCACTCGGGTACGGGAAGTTTTTTTGATAACAGATATTCTTTGTTATACAACTTACTAAAATACTTGTTAGCATCATCACACAGAATTGTAACAATGTTTTTACCTGGTCCCATTTCTTTAGCCATTTCGATAGCCCCTGCTACATTTACTCCAGAACTGGAGCCAAGAAATAAGCCTTCTGTTTTGACCATTTTATATAAAAGTTCAAACGCATCATAATCAGTAATATGGTATGAGAAATCAATAAGGGAAGGTTCAACATTTTTTGTCACTCTATACTGGCCTATTCCCTCCGTTTCTGATGGCTCGCCTTTAACTTCCAATTTAGAATATTTAAAATAATTATACATTTGAGCACCTTGTGGATCTGTACAAGCTATTTTTATATTTGAATTTAATTCTTTGAGTCCAATAGATGTGCCTGCTAATGTTCCACCCGACCCAATTGCACAAGTAAATCCGTCAACTTTTCCATCAAGCTGATTGAATATTTCTTTAGCTGTGGTTTTTGAGTGAAATTTGTAATTTGCTGTATTGTCAAATTGGTTTGCCCACATAACTGAAGTCTTTCCTTTTGATTGTAGATCTTCAACTAACCTCTTTGATACATGCTGATAATTACCTGGATCAGAATAGGGTTTAGTTGGTACAACTTTTAGCTTTGCCCCCATATTCCTTAAAATACTTTGCTTCTCCTCTGATGCACCGTCAGGCATTACAATTATAGTTTTGTATCCTCTAGCATTGTTAATCATTGTTAAAGCAATACCTGTGTTTCCAAAGGTACCCTCAACGACAGTGCCGCCTGGTTCAATTAAATTATTCTCTTCAGCATCAAGGATTATACCCAATGCCGTTCTATCTTTGATAGAACCAGCTGGATTCATAAATTCTGCTTTACCATAAATATTACAACCCGTAATTTCAGATGGATATTTGAGCTTAATAAGTGGCGTATTGCCAATAAAATCAACTATGTCTCTCATCTTAAATCTTTGATAGGGCTTGGTCTAAATCTGATATCAAATCATCTACATCTTCAATACCCACAGATATTCTTAGTAATGTTTCTGATATGCCTAATTTTTCTCTGATTGATGGATCTATAGAAGCATGGGTCATGATGGCTGGATGCTCGATCAAACTTTCGACTCCTCCTAGGCTTTCCGCGAGTGTAAATAAATTTAAATTTTTTAGAAAAGTTTTTACCCCATTAATATCTGAGTCAATTACAAAAGACATCATTCCACCAAAACCATCCATTTGTTTTTCTGCAATTTCCTTGTGCCTTTTATCATTACCTGGAAAAAAAACTTTTTCTATCTTAGGATGATTGGATAAATAATTAGACACAGCAATAGCATTTTCATTATGTTGCTTCATTCTTACAGAAAGTGTTTTAATGCTTCTTGTTAATAAATAACAATCAAAGGGAGAGGGGATAGCCCCAACTGCATTTTGAATAAAAGAAATTTTTTCAGCGTATTCCTTATTCTCTTTAATAACAATAGACCCGCCAACAATATCTGAGTGGCCTCCTAAATATTTTGTTGAAGAACTCACTACCATATCTGCACCTAATTCAAGTGGTCTCTGATTATATGGAGAGGCAAATGTGTTATCACATATCACAGGTAATTTAAACTCACTTGCAATATTAACAGTGTTTTTAATATCAATAATTTTCATTAAAGGATTTGATGGTGTTTCAATCCATATAAATTTTGTGTTTTCTTTTATTTCATCATTCCAGTTTATATTTTTATCAAAGTCGATGTAAGTTACGTCAATATTTGATTTAACTTTATCAAATAACCTACGAGTACCCCCATATACATCATCAGAACAAACTATATGGTAGTTTGTGCCAAATAGGTCACAAACTGTATTAATTGCTGACATGCCCGATGCAAATGCAAAAGCTTTATCTCCAGACTCAATTTGTGCTAGTAATTTTTCTAGTACATCTCTAGAAGGATTTTTGGTTCTAGCATATTCATACTCAAAATTTCCGGGTTCCATTTGTTTGAAGGTTGATGAAAGATGTATCGGTGGCATAACGGCTCCCGTTTCTTTATCTGGGCCATGTCCAGAATGAATTACTTTTGTGTTAAATTTTTTTTTCACAGCTCAATTTATAACTAATTAATTTTTAAATAACATCTATAACGATATTTTTCTTATTTGATAGGCTTTTTAAATTATAAGAAATCTGTTTCATATCAACCAAAATTCGAATATTATACCTGTCCCCTAGCCGCTTGGGTTGAGACATTGTCGAGGAGGAAGGTGGCAAGGGGCAATAAATTTCATTATTTCGTTAAACTATATTCTTAACCAATTGGTTAATTTAAGTTTCCTTTGACACCATTTGATTTAGATTTTCAATTTTCATATCAACAGACAAATCATTTGGCATTAACTTTTTCATTTCTTGATAAACCTTAAGTGCTCCATCATAATTTTTGTAGCTTATAAGAATTCTACTCAAACCATCTAATGCACCAAAATGTCTTGGTTCAAGATACAATGTAACTTCAATATCTCTCATAGAGTTTTCATAGTCTCCCATCATAAAATAAAAAGTTGCCCTTTTGTTGTAGGCCTCCGCGTAATTTGGCTCTAACTCAATAGCAAGAGTTAAAGCTGATATCGCAGATTGGTAATTTTTAGATTTAAAAAAATCTGAAATATTATCCATTACTATTTTTACATCTGGATTTTCAATTTTCATCCATTCTCCCCATATTTTTGATATAATTAGACTTTGTTCTTTTGAGTCCTTTACCTCGGAGAGCTGATTGAATAATTCATCAAGTTTTGGGCTATTTTGATCTGCGTAACTATAGGATATGTTCAAAAACAAGGCGAATATAATTAAAATGATTTTCATCTATATTGTTTAATTACGCATATAAATAGTATGCAGTTTAAAAAATTAATTTATACAAGTTTATGCCTTTTACTTTTTAACACCATATCTATTGCAGAAACTATTGATAAAAATGAGTTTAGTGAAACGCAAGCAGTGATTGAAAGTCAACTAAAGGCCTTCATTAACAAAGATGCTGAAGGAGCTTTCTTTCATGCCTCACCTTACATCAAGATGAGGTTCAATAATCCTCAAGATTTTATGAGTATGGTTAAAAACTATTATGAGCCTGTTTATAACCCTAAAAATTACTATTTTATGGAATCAAAATTTTTTGAAGGAGCTATATATCATCAACTACAAATCGTCTCGCAAGATAATGTTTCTTATTTAGCAATGTACTCACTCATTAAAGACAAGGGAGAGTGGAAAATTTCAGGTTGCTCTATTTACCCAATGGAAAAGCAATCAATTTAGCTTTTTTAATTTAGAATAAACAAGATATCCAGAAATTATTATTAAAATAGCTCCGCATAATTCTATAATTGAGGGGTAGTGATTGAAAACAAAAATACTAATTACTATTCCAAAAATGATCTGTGAATAATGTGTGATGCTAAAAAATGAAGCTTCTATTCTTCTAAGAGAATAGATTAAGATCATCATGGCCACACCATCAATAAGCCCTGCACCTACCATTATTAAAAAATCGTACAAAGCGATATCTTTGTAATGGTTGATTGAAAATACTGTGAAAATTATGCCAGTAATTCCCATACTATAAAAAGTCAAAGCCATAGTTCTTTCAGATTTCCCATAAACTCGCACTGTAAAATCTAGACACGCTAATGAAATTACTCCTAATATAAGAAATATTACTCCCAAAGCATTAAAACCTGCGTTTAAACTAAAACCTGAGACCATAAAAACAGCAATCATAGCTAGTATTAAAGAAATTATTTTGGATAGGTAAATTGACTCCTTTAAAATTACTATTCCCATGATTGAAAGTAACACAGGAGCTGACAAAATTATTGGATAAGCAATAGATAAAGGTAATAAAATGATACCTTTTACAACAAAATAATAGGTCAAAGTCATTAAAATACCTCTTATAAAATGAAGTTTATAATTGCTTGTTTTTATTTCTTCTAAGCTCTTTCTGTACAGTAAATAAAAGAGCACTGGTATTATTGCGGAGAAACTCGCTATGGAAAATATAACTGTGTCTTTATATAAATCTCCAATTAACTTTATAATAGTGTCTGCAATTGAAAATAAGAAAAAGGCAACAGTGCCTAGTATGTAAATTACGTGTTTTTTACTCTCTAATTGAGACATTGAATTTACTTCTATATCTCATTACTAAGATTAATACGAACAATTTAATGGTAAGCGGTATAAAAAAATAAAAAATCATAATATTTGGAATATTTGGGTGAATTGTAAAATTTATTGATTGTAAGTAACCATATCCCGTTAGTGCTATACCAGCAGCAATTCCTATAGCAGCTTTTCTTATAATTGAGAAAAATGAGGTAAAAAACTGTGATAAACGATTTTCATTATTTACATCTAATATGTCAGCTAACTCAATCTGGGGTATTATAAGATCAATTCCAATTCCAATTCCTGTAATAAGTATGACAAATATATATATTTGCCAATAGTCACTGCTAGTGAAAATAACAAATAAGAAACCAAAAATAGTTATAATGGTTCCAATCTGTAATAAAAACATATTTGAAAATTTTTTTCCAAAAAAATACCAAAATGGCGTGGAAATTAATGTTATAAGAAAATACAAAATTAATAAATGGCCTGCATAATCACTAAGACCCAGATATTCAGATACAAATATAATAAATAAATTTGCAGTAAAATTATTAGCAAGTAAATTAAAAAATGTAATGTAAGAAAAAGGTAAGATTTTTTTATTTTTTTTAATGAAAGTTTTTAATTTTATCCAAGAAATTTCATTTGGCTTGTAATTCAGTTCATCATCATAGAAAAAATAAAAAATTAATCCCCCTATAATTGCAAGAGAAATAAAAATAAAACCACTTGTTTTTATAACGTCTGGGTTTAATAGCTCAACATTATTTAAATTTGAAATAGTCGTTGGAATAATAAGAGCTGCAAGAACTCCTAAAATTGCAAATACTTCTTTGACTGCTGCCAAACGAAATCTTTTTTTTAAAATTTTTTTTTGATCGATAACTATAGATTCGTAAGGAATGATTGCAATTGAGTAACTTATCAATGCTAAGTTATAAAAAAAAATAAAATAATAAATATTAGAAGATTGGAAAACGTAAAGGCCAAATAAGGAGAAAATAAATATTATTATTCCTAAAAGAATTTGATTTTTTCTTGATCGACCTGAAATAATTCTTTTTTCTGTTAAATAACCAATTAAAAAGTCTGAAAAGACATCGAAAAATCTAGATATCAGTATTACTAGACCGATAACACTTAAAGAGATACCAATTGATAAATTGTAAAATGTGGGCAAAAAAATAAATAATAATAAAAAACTCCCAGCAAGGTAAAATGACTGAAAACTATAGGATAAAATCGATTTTAAACTCATTTTTGGATATTTAATACTTGAACAACTTTGACTATATCAAAATATTTATTAGTGTTCAGTTAGCATTCATGCGGGGGCTGATTCGGTATCTCACTTTCCTCCTCTATATGTCGAGTCAGCCGTTCCTCTACCCTCTATATCTAGTATTTTTCTCTTAATTTTATCACCCCACATATATCTTCCGAAATCTCCATTTTTTTTTACTACTCTGTGACAAGGAACCAATAATCCAACAGGATTTTTACCAACCGCTGAAGCAATGGCTCTTACTGCATCTGGTCTCTTTATTTTTTTAGCAAGCTCGCTGTAGGAAATTGTTTGACCATAGGGAATTTTAGTAATTTCTGTCCAAACTTTTTTTTGTAGTGTAGTTCCATCGAGGAATTTTATTTTTATATTTTTTTGTTTAGAAATTTTACCTTTCAATAAATTGTTTATTAATATTTTTGCTTTTTTTAATTTTAAACCTTTAGTTGGGTTATATAAATTAAGTATGTTTTTAATTCTTTTATCATTATCTTTTATAAGAAAGTGAACTCCCTCTGAACTATCTAGGACAAAAAGTTTAATTATTGGTGTTTCGATAAAATCAAAACAATAATTCATTAATTAAACATTTTTTTTACTTTATCAAAAAACCCTTCCGTCATTTTAGAGTTTTTCTTAGTAAGGGTTTCATTAAATTGATTTAAAAGTTTTTCTTGATCTGAAGATAAGTTTACTGGTGTTTCAGCATGTACTTTAACAATCATATCACCTCTTGTGTTTGTTCTCAGAATACTCATTCCCTTGCCTTTGATTCTGAGTTTATGACCTGACTGCATTCCTTTTGGTATGGAGACATTAACCATTTTTTTTTCTATAGTAGGAACTTCTATATTTCCGCCCAAAGTTGCTGTAGTAAAAGGTATAGCAACATCACAAATAATATTATCTCGTTCTCTCTGGAAAAGTTTGTGGTTATTTATATTTATAAAAACGTAAAGGTCTCCATAGGAGCCGCCTCTTTCTCCAGCCTCTCCTTCTCCGCTCATTCTAATCCTGTTACCTGTTTCAACTCCAGCAGGTATTTTGATCTGAATTTTTTTATTTTGTTTAATTCGTCCAGTGTTACTGCATTTTGAGCATCGACCCTTCATTTCTTGCCCAGTTCCACCACATCTACCACAGGTCCTTTCCATAGAAAAAAACCCGCTCTGAGTCCTAACCTTTCCGTAACCTTGGCAAGTAGAACAACTTTTATAACTATGCTGTTCAGGGCAATTAATCATTTTGGGTATTGTTACTTCTAGTGATTTTCCAGTAAAAGCCTCTTCTAGGTCAATAGTAACATCGTAGCGCAAATCATCCCCTCTACTTTCGCGCTGACCGCCCTCACCAAATGCACCAAAAATATCTTCAAAAATATCTGAAAAACCGCCAAAGCCTTGTTGGCCAAATCCACCGGCTCCACCACCGCCTTGTTCAAAAGCAGCATGGCCAAATTGATCATAAGTTTGTCTTTTTTTAGGATCTTTTAAAATTTCATATGCTTGACTCACATCCTTAAATTTTTGTTCAGCAGCAGAGTCACCCTGGTTTCGATCAGGATGATATTTCATTGCTAATTTTCGGTAAGCACTTTTTATTTCAGAGTCACTAGCTTCACGGGATATACCAAGAGTGTCATAAAAATCCTCAGCCATAATATTTTAAACCAAGCTAAGAGTTACTGTCCGCTTGCTTTTTTATCGTCGTCTACTTCTTCGTAGTCTGCGTCTATAACATCATCATCGCTTTTAGTTTCACTAGTGTTATCTTCTTGCTTAGGTTGTTCTGCGCCAGGAGCCTCAGATGATTGTTGATCTTTGTACATAGCTTCGCCCATTTTCATAGATGATTGAGTTAGTTCTTGTGTTTTTTGTTTTATGGTCTCAATCTCATTTTTTTCGAGCGCTTCTTTTAAATCTTTTAAGTCTGCTTCTATTTTAGACTTATCTTCGGGACTAATTTTATCGCCATGCTCTTTTATATTTTTTTCCACTTGGAAGACAAGACTATCGGCTTGATTTTTAACATCAACCTCTTCTCTTTTCTTCTTATCTGTTTCAGCATTGGCTTCAGCATCTTTAACCATTTTGTCAATCTCTTCATCTGATAGACCACCAGATGCTTGGATTTTAATTTGTTGCTCTTTTCCTGTAGATTTATCTTTTGCAGATACATTGACAATACCATTAGCGTCAATATCGAAAGTTACCTCGATTTGTGGTGTTCCTCTTGGAGCAGGAGGTATGCCAACTAAATCGAATTGACCTAAAAGCTTGTTATCAGCAGCCATTTCTCTTTCTCCCTGAAAGACCCTGATAGTAACGGCATTTTGATTGTCCTCTGCTGTTGAGAATACTTGGCTTTTTTTTGTAGGAACAGTCGTATTTCTTTCAATTAACTTTGTAAATACACCGCCCAGTGTTTCAATACCCAAAGAAAGTGGGGTTACGTCTAAAAGTAAGACATCTTTTACATCACCTTGTAAAACACCTGCCTGAATAGCTGCTCCCATAGCCACAACTTCATCAGGGTTAACGCCTTTACTGGGGTCTTTTCCAAAAAAGTTTTTAACAATTTCTGTAACTTTTGGCATTCTTGTCATTCCACCAACTAAAATGACGTCGTTTATGTCGCTTGCTGAAAGGCCAGCGTCACTAAGAGCTTTTTTACAAGGTTCAATTGTATTTTGAAGCAAATCGTCAACCAACTCTTCAAGCTTAGCTCTAGTAAGTTTTACATTTAAGTGTTTAGGCCCAGATTGATCAGCTGTAATAAAAGGTAAATTTACATCAGTTTGAGTTGAACTTGACAGTTCTATTTTTGCTTTTTCAGCAGCCTCTTTTAAACGTTGTAATGCTAATTTGTCATTTTTTAAATCTATACCTTGCTCTTTTTTAAATTCGCTAGCTAAAAAATCAATAATTCTTAAATCAAAGTCTTCTCCACCCAAGTGTGTGTCACCATTTGTTGACTTAACTTCGAACACACCATCGCCAACTTCTAAAATTGATACATCAAATGTACCACCTCCTAAATCGTAGACGACTACAGTGCCTGATTGTTTTTTATCTAGTCCATATGCTAGTGAAGCAGCGGTTGGTTCATTAATAATTCTTAAAACTTCTAAGCCAGCAATTTTGCCAGCATCTTTAGTTGCTTGCCTTTGTGCATCATTGAAATAAGCAGGAACAGTTATCACTGCTTGTGTAATAGTTTCTCCTGTATAAGACTCGGCTGTCTCTTTCATTTTTTGAAGAATAAAAGCAGAGATTTGACTAGGGCTATATTTTTCACCCTGAGCTTCAACCCATGCATCACCGTTATTACCTTTAATAATTTTAAATGGAGATAAGCCTACATCCTTTTGGACAGTGTCGTCTTCAAAGCTTCTACCAATAAATCTTTTTACAGCATAAAGTGTATTTTCAGGATTGGTGACGGCTTGTCTTTTTGCAGATTGACCAATTAATTTTTCGCTTTCAGTAAAAGCTACAACAGAAGGTGTTGTTCTAGCACCTTCAGAATTCTCTATTACCTTTGGATTCTTTCCATCCATTATTGCCACACAAGAGTTTGTGGTACCTAAATCAATTCCAATTACTTTAGCCATTTTGTTTTTCCTACTTTAAAAATTAAATAATCTTATATTTATATGGGTTGATACTTACTTAATTCAAGAGCATTAAAACTATTGAATTTTCTTACTTTTCGGATTTCTCTTCTTCTTTGATGGCTTTATCGTCTTGATTTTCTTGAGATTTTTTTGATACCCCTACCATTGCTGGTCTTAGTAATCTATCATGCAATGTATAGCCTGGTATTAGTTCTTGAACAATAGTTCCGGGCTCGCAGTCATTTTTTTCAATTTCCATCATGGCTTGGTGTAAATTATGGTCAAATTTTTGGTTTATACTTTCAATTTTTTTGATGCCAATTTTTTCGAAAGTCGCCATAGTGGATTGTGCAATTAGATCTAAACCATCAACAACAGACTTTATGCTTTCATTAGATCTCACTTCTTCTGAAATACTTGATTTTGCTCTCTCTATATTGTCACCGATATTAATTATTTCTTTTGCAAAATTAGCTATACCGTATTTCAGTGCATCTGATTGATCTTTTTCTGCCCTTTTTCTAAAGTTTTCTAGTTCAGCAACAGCTCTTAACCTTTGATCTTTTAAACTCTCAATTTCGTCTTTGAGTTTTTGGATTTCATCATCATTTGTATCTGAATTTTCATCTACATCAGTCTCATTGGTTTCTTGATTTTCTGTAAAATCTTCTTCTTGGTGTTGGGCTTGATCTTCGTATTTCTTATCTTCTTCCATAATAATTCCTTTATTTTTTTGATATTGTTTCAGACATATAGCTCACAATAGGAACAATTCGCTGATAATCAATTCTTTTTGGACCTATGACACCAATAGCACCAGTAAGTCCATTTTTAGTTTTATAATTTGATAAAATCATAGATAGGTTTGTATTTTTAAAAAAATTTGTATTACTTCCAATAAATATTTGCACTCCTTTTGATTTTTTCAAGGCCTTAATCATTTTGTTTGCCATTTTACCTGTTTCAATATCACTCAAAAGCTCATTTATGCTGTCTAGGTCTGTTTCTAAATTATTCTTAATTAAATTTGGCAAGCCTCTTACAAAAAAAGTTTCTGTATTTTGAGACTTTTCAATTTTTATACCTTTAAGCAATAGTTTTTTTGAAGTGTTGGTTATTTGATTTTTTGCAGATTTGATAAAAACTTTTATACTATTTTGAATTTCTGTAGGTGTCATAGATTTTGAAAACTTATTTATAAAGTTACCAATACTATTTAAATCTTCTGTTTGAATATTTTCATCAATTTCTACTATTCTATTTGATGTATACCCATCTTCATGCTCAACAATGAATATTACCTTATGATTATCGATTTTGTGAAAGTCGATTTTTTTAATTTTTGTTATTTTTTCATTATTTATAACAAGACTAGCTTGTTTAGATAGGCCATTTAAAGTGTTAGTGATTATTTCATGTTCATTTAAAAAATTATTCATTTTAGATGACTTCTCAATAATCTTTTTTTCACTTTTACTAATAGATCCTGGCTCTAAAAGTGCATGAGTATAAAATTGTAAACCTAAATCAGTTGGTATACTGCCTGCAGAGAAATGACCTTTTTGTATAAGTCCGTGAAAATTTATTTCGTTTAAAACATTTCTTATTGTTGCTGGTGAGAGCTTATAAGAAATTTTTGAACTAAGTGCTTTAGAACCCATAGGCTCACCTGTTTTCAAGTAACTTTCAACCAGTGACTTGAATATTAGTTTTGATCTTGTTCCAATATCAGTAATTTTTTTATTCATTAATCTTAATTAATCTTATAATTTAAAATAATAAAACATAAATGTCTGGATATACAAGAAATGATAGAGAACTTTCTAAAATTAGAAATTTAGAAATAATTCCAGGCTTTCAACCAAATAATCAATCATCATGTTTAGTTAAATTAGGAAATACTCATGTTTGTTGCTCAGCGATTATCGAAGATAGAGTTCCTGGATTTTTAAGAAATTCTGGAAAAGGTTGGTTAACTGCAGAATATGGTATGTTACCTTCTTCTACATCTGAAAGAATGGACAGAGAGGCGGCCAAAGGTAGGCAATCTGGAAGAACACAAGAAATTCAGAGACTTATTGGAAGAAGTTTAAGATGTGCTGTAAATTTAGATGTACTTGGGGAAAAAACTATCAAGGTTGATTGTGATGTGATTAGTGCTGATGGAGGAACAAGGACAGCATCTATCATTGGTGGGTACGTTAGTCTCGTTCGATCAGTTAATGATTTCAAAAATAAATTTAATTTATCAAAAGCAATTATAGTAAATCAAGTTGCAGCAATATCGGTTGGTGTTGTTAAGGGAACATCATGCATAGATTTAAACTATATTGAAGACTCAAGTGCTGAAGTAGATTGCAATGTGGTAATGGCAAATGATGGTCAATTTATTGAGTTTCAATCAACTGGTGAAGAGGCTAAATTTAGCAAAAAAACTATTATGAGTTTTATAGAACTAGTTGAAGGATCGATGCCAGAAATTTTCAATATTCAAAATTTGGCAATTGAAAAATAATTTATTACTTGGCACTAATAATACCGGAAAATTAGAAGAATTTATTTTTTATATAAAGCTTTTCAATCTATTTAGTGAATATGAATTTTTAAATCTAAATGAATTTAAAAATATTGGTGAACCTACAGAAGATGGTGAAACTTTTGAAGAAAATTGTGAAATTAAATCGAAATATTTTTTAAGTAAAACAAATACACTAGTGCTATGTGATGATAGTGGATTTGTTGTAAATAAATTAAATAACTATCCAGGGATAAAAACGGCAAGAGAGGCAAAAAAATTAGGAGGGGAGCAAAGGGTTATAGATTTTATTTTTAATAAATTTAAAAACTTAAGTTATGTTGATGCTACTTTTTTTTGTTCTGTTTGCGTTTTAGGCAAAAACCAAAAATATAAGGTATCAGGATCCATACCGGGCTTTATAATAAAAGACAAGAGAGGGAATAATGGATTTGGTTATGATCCATATTTTATTCCTACAAATAATAATAAGACATTCGCAGAAATGGATAAGAAACAAAAATTATTAAATTCTCACAGGTATGAAGCTTTTAAAAAATTATCTAATCAAATATTACAGGATAATTAATCATCATATTTTCTAATGGCAGTCTTCCAAAATCCTCATTATCGATAGCGCTTGGTAAAAAATTGTTTTTTAGAATTTGATTAGCAATAGTAAGTGATATCTTTACTGAGATCCTGAAAAAAAACTCCCTATGCGGTTCATCCATGGTAGTCAAATCGATATTTTGCAAGAAAGTCCGATTAATAGGCTTATAATAATTTTCTAAATTCTTTCTTTGCTCTAAAAAATTGTCAATTAGGAATGTTCTCTCAAGAGGATAAGTTCCGTCCTCTGTTGCTAAATATCCCACTAAATCTTTATAGCTAAAAGTATCATCAAAAATAATTATGTTGTCATATGTATTTAAGTCTCCCATCAACTTCACTGATAATTCCAAATCTACTGCGCTGTCTCCAAATGGAGATGATTTAATATATTTTAATGGGTAGGTATCTTTAAAATATTCAAATAATTTTAACCCATATTCGTTTTGTTTGTATAATACACCAAGTGAGTTTGATGAATTGATATAATCCCCAAGTATTTCAACGTGTTGGTAAGGGCTGCTAAATACGAAAATGATTTCATTATCTGCATACTTATTCATTACAGAAAAGTCATTTGATAAAGAAATCGTGAATGTATTTTCGCCAAGTTTATTTGGCAAGTCGAACAAATCTTTTGAATTGGTGGGGCCTATAATGAGAGAATTGTTGATTGAGTTTTGTATTTCATCAATTGAGTAGATAAATTCTATTTTTTTGATATCAGGAAAGTTATCGATTTCTTTTATAAATACATCATAAAACAAGGATGTTAAAATTTCATCATCTGATAAAAAAACAATTATTTTATCGATATTATTAAAATCAATTATTTTAACTTCGGGTTTTGATGGCTTCTTTATTGTCTCAACTTTCTCTATTTCCTCCTTTTTCTCTTCAATTATTTCTATCTCTTCAACTTTTTCTGGTGCTTTTTTAATCGGCTTTTTTTTTTCGATTATTGTTGGGGCACAACTAAAAAATGATATTAATGTAAATAATATAGTTATATTTTTAAATAAACTCATAATGAACCCGGGTCTCTATTTAGTTTCAACTCCCATAGGAAATTTAGATGATATCACATTAAGAGCTATAAATGTTTTAAAAAATTCTAATTTAATTTTATGTGAGAACACCGCTAATAGTAAAAAGCTTTTGAAAAGATATGATATCAAAACATCATTGTCCAAGTACACTGACCACGACTTTAACAAAAAGAAAGATTATATACATAAATTATTAAAATCTAATCAAGTGATATCATTGATATCAGACTCTGGTTCTCCACTCATATCAGACCCTGGAAACCAATTGATAAATTTTTTGTTTAAAAATCAGGTAAATGTATATTCAATACCTGGTGCTAGTTCCTTAATCTCAGGTATTCAACTGAGTGGTTTTTTAAATAAAAAAAAATTCACATTTATTGGTTTTCTTCCCAAAAAAAAAGAACATAAAGAGAAAACTCTCTTGGAGAATAAAATTAATAATTTAATTATTTACTCAACTAAACAACAATTACGTAAGGACGTTTATGCTATTGCCTCTGTTTCTGAAAGATTTGAAATAGTAATACTTAAAGAACTAACAAAATTATATGAGGAAAGGATATATATAGACTACAAAAATTACGAAAATTTCAATTACTCTGGAATTAAAGGTGAGTTAGTTTTGGCTGTGAGCATTGAAAAAAAGGCTGACAAGATTGATGACTTCGCTTTTAAAGAGATAAAGACGGTAATTAACGAGGTTGGTGTAAAAAAGGCTTATCAACAGCTTAAAAGTAAGTATAAATTATCAAGGAATGATTTTTATAAATTATCAATTGATTTAAAGCATGACTAAGATTTTTATAATTCTATTATCAGTATTTTTTATTGGCTGTGGTCCTTCACTAATATCTACAGGTGCTAAAACTGTAATTAAAGAAAACGAAGATGAAAAAACATTTGGTGAAAGTTGGGATGATGCCACCATTAAACTTGGTATTAAAGAGAAATATTTTGCTTACGACGCAACACTTTTTACTAGGATTGATGTAGAGGTTGAATTAGGAAAGGTACTGCTAACAGGAGTTGTTCCTTATGGTGATATGAGGCTGGAAGCTGTCAGGCTAGCTTGGAAGCAAGATGGTGTAATTGAGGTATTGAATGAGATTTCAATTGACTCTGGATATGGGCTTGATGACATAGCAAAAGATAAATTTATAAGTACTCAACTATTTACTAAGATATTAACTGATAGCAACATAAGAAATTTTAAATACGATTTTGAAGTACAAAAACAAATAGTTTATTTATTTGGTGTGTCTAGTGATCAAAAAGAAATAGATATGGTGATTGAACATGCAAAGGAAATTAAAGGTGTTTTAGATATAATAAATTATATTCAATCTAGATAACCTAAAAATCAATTAATAAATGTAGATGGAAATGAAACACTTCTTGGCCGCCATCTTTGCCTTTATGTG
>CACBUI010000017.1 GCA_902542505.1 uncultured Alphaproteobacteria bacterium
ACTGCCTCTGCTACAACAATTAGAGAATGCACAATTCCTCTATTTTTCATTTCTGTTAGTTTATTAACTATTCCTTTTATGGAGTAATTTAATTCAGGAATTAGGATTACGTCAGCTCCACCAGCTATACCAGCATTAATGGCTATATGCCCAGCATCTCTCCCCATAACTTCTAAAATCATTGTTCTTTGATGGCTAGCAGCAGTTGTTTGTAAGTTATCAAGTGCTTGAGTAGCAACATTTACGGCAGTATTAAAACCAATTGAGCTTTCAGTAGCCCCAACATCATTGTCAATTGTTTTCGGTATGGCCACAATATTTAAATCACCCCTCTTAGCAATTTCAGTTAATATCGACATACTTCCATCACCTCCTATAACAATAAGTCCATCAAGCTCTAACTCTTTGTAACCATCAATAATGTCTTGAGATCTATCTTTATATTCACCATCAGGCATTGGAAATTTAAAAGGATTACCCTTACTCGTTGTTCCCAAAAATGTCCCTCCTTGTCTAAGAAGAGAACCGCTAAAAGTTTGATAATCTAATGGAACATAAGCTACAGGTCTTTGCATTAATCCAACTGTACCATCACGAATTCCCATAACTTCCATCTGGTATGTATTCTTTGCTCTAAAAAATATCGATCTTACTGCTGCATTTAAACCACCACAGTCCCCACCACTTGTTAGAATTCCAATTTTTTTCATTTAAAATTTATCTGAGTCCCACAACCATGCTGCTCCTCGTACTCCGCTTGAGTCACCATGAGTATTTTGCAAGATCTTATTTCTTACTTTATCACTAAATGTATATTTAGGAAGTAGTTTTGGAATATTTGAATAAAGTCTTTCAATATTAGACATACCCCCACCTAAAATTATAACATCAGGGTCGACTATACCAATCATGACAGCAATGAGCCTAGCAAACCTATCCTCATATAAGTCAAATTCTTTTTTTGCACGTTCGTCTCCATTTAATTCTAAATCTACTATTTCTTTAGTCGTGAAATTTGTTTTATATTTTCTATTGAAAATATTAGTAAATCCAATACCAGAGATAAATTGTTCTGCACATAATGGTCTGCCACAATTATCAACTGGACATTTCAAATTTAAATCCCACTCCTCTTTTCTAGGGTAGGGTAATGGTTGATGACCCCAATCTCCTGCAACCTGATTTACACCCTCAACTACTTTTTTGTTATGAACAAAAGAACCTCCAAAACCAGATCCAATTATTACTCCCCAGACAGTATTATAATTTGCACCAGATCCATCAATTGCCTCTGATAATGCAAAACAATTTGCATCATTCATTATTTTGATTTCACGATCTAGACTCATTTCTAGGTCTTTTTTGAATGGTTTTCCATTTAACCAAATACTATTTGCATTTTTTATCAAACCATTTTCTTTAGAGGAAGACCCAGGTATCCCGATCCCAACTGAATTTTTAGAATTAGTGTGCTTATCAAATTCTTCAACTAAATTTTTTATTGTATTAACACCACTTTCATAATTTTTTTCATAACCTGACCTTTTTCTAAGAATTTCTTCTCCTTTATCATTGATTAGAATACCTTCAATTTTCGTTCCACCGTAATCAATGCCTATTTTATAATTCATAATTTAGATAAATATTTAAAACATTATATGTTTTTGATATTTCATTAAAATCTTTAATTTAATTAGAAATAACACTGAAACAGGTGTAAGTTTTTTTCTATGAAAAAGAAGATTATAAATTGGGGAATTCTAAGTTCGGCAAAAATCGCTTGGGAGCATGTAATACCCGCTATTCTAAAATCTAAAAATAGCAAATTAGTTGCTATTGCAAGTCGCAATACATTACGGGCTAAAAAATTAGCACAAAAATTTAAAATCGACAAAAGCTATGGCTCTTATCAAGAGCTTTACAAAGATCAAGAAATTGATGTCATATATAACCCTTTACCTAATCATTTACATATCAAATCAAGCATCGAAGCATGCAAAAACAAAAAAAATATCTTATTGGAAAAGCCTATATCACTAAAAGCGACAGACATTGACCCTTTAATGAAATACGCTTCTGAGAATAAAGTTGTCATCAAAGAGGCTTTTATGGTTAGACATCATCCTCAATGGCAATGGGTGAAAAAATATATAAAGTCAGGAAAATTAGGATCAATATCAAGCATTTCAACAGTATTTTCATACAATAATAAAAATCCTAAAAATATAAGAAACATTAAAAAATTTGGAGGAGGAGCTATTTATGATATTGGATGTTATCCCACTGTAATATCAAGATTTTTGTTAGATAAAGAACCAAAGAGAGTTGTTGGGTTAGCAAAAAATGATAAAAAATTTAAAACAGACATACTTTCATCTGTAGTTTTAGATTTTGGAGAAATATACTCATCTTTTATTGTTGCAACTCAAAGTACTTTTTCTCAACAAGTAACAATTTTAGGTACAAAAAAAACTTTGATACTAGAAAATCCTTTTAATGCGATTGCAACTAAGCCCACAATAGTAGTTATTTACAATGGAAAATCTATTTATCGTAAAGAAAATACAATAAAAGTCTTCCCAGCAGCTGATCAATATGAGCATCAAGTTACAAAATTTTCTAATGAACTATTGAATAAGACTAAAGCAGATTATGACTTAATAGATGCAAAAAAAAATATGAAGGTATTAGATGCAATATTTGTTTCTATAAAGAAAAATAAGTGGATTAAAATTTAATCTAATAAGTTGGATAAAAAATCAACTAGTTAATGAGCACTAGATGGAGCCCAAATATTTATATCTCCTTCTTTTGCAGTTCTATTAATTTCTTTTATTTCTTTTTTTGAAAATTTTAAATTATCAAGTGTAGCTAAGTTTTCTTTAAGCTGTTTTACGGTTCTAGCTCCAATTAAAGCAGAAGTTATTGCACGATTATTTAATACCCATGCTATAGCCATTTGGGATAGAGATTGATCTCTTCTTTTTGCAATTTTATTGAGTTCATTAATAATTTTAGTATTTTTTTTCGTTATTAAATCTTTGCTGAATGAGCTATTTTCACTAACCCTTGAAACTTTGGGAATTCCTTTCAAATATTTATTAGATAAAAAACCTTGGGCTAGTGGAGAAAAAGCGATACAACCAACCCCTTTTTTTATGAGAGTTTTTGTTAAATCTTTTTCAATCCATCTATTGATTAATGAATAAGAAGGTTGATGAATTAATAATTTGATTCCTTTGCCCTTTAAAATTGAAATCATTTTATTTGTCTTATTGGAGGAGTAAGAAGAGACACCAATATACAGGGCTTTACCAGATTTATAGATACTTTCTAAAGCATCAGCTGTTTCCTCAAGAGGTGTATTTGGATCAAAACGATGAGAATAAAATATATCTACATAATCCAGTTTCATCCTCTTTAAACTTTGATCGCAACTAGCAATTAAATGTTTTTTTGAACCCCATTCACCATAGGGTCCATCCCACATATCGTAACCTGCTTTAGACGATATAATTAATTCATCACGGTATTTTCCAAGATCACTTTTCATGACTTTTCCAAAATTAGACTCAGCACTGCCATAAGGTGGACCATAATTATTTGCTAAATCAAAATGAGTAATTCCTGCATCAAAAGACTCAAAAAGAATTTTTTTAGACTCAGAAGCCATTCCATTGCCACCAAAGTTATGCCATAACCCTATTGACAAGACAGGTAGTTTTAAACCACTATCACCACAGTTTCTATAATGCATTTTTTGATAGCGATTTTTGTCTGAAATATATGGCATTTTTAAAGTAATTCCTCTTTGTATGGCATTGAATTTGCTGCCCCCTCCCTTGTAACAGAAACACCTGCCACAAGATTAGCAAACTCAATAGCTTCTTTGTAGTTTTTATTTTGAGAGATTGCCACACTTAGAGCCCCATTAAAAGCATCTCCCGCACCTGTTGTGTCAACTACTGGTTTTTTTAAATTAGAAGCAGGTACTATAAACTCCTCTTTATTGTTTTTAAAATAAGAACCATTTTCTCCAAGTGTAATAATTATATTCTTTATCCCTTTATCTAAAAAAAAATTTCCTGCTTTTTTACAGTCTTCCTCATTTTTAATTGATTGACCGTAATAAAAACTCGCTTCCGTTTCATTGGGGGTAAAAAAATCAAAATATTGAAAGTTATCATCAGTTATTTCACTGGCGGGTGCTGGATTTAGAATTGTTGTACAATTAAAATTCTTTGCTTTTTTTATGGCATAGAGTGTTACCTCTTTTGGTGTCTCTAACTGAGTTAAGAAAACATGAGAAGACTCTATTATATTTAACTTTGAATCGATTAACTTTTCATCGATTGTACCAGCAGCTCCTGGAACAACATTTATTGCATTTTGACCAGTTTTTTCATTAATCAAAATACCTGCAGCCCCAGTTGATTCACTTTCAGAGATAACCAAACCATCATAATTTATCTTATCTCTCTCATATAAAGAGATTGCAAGATCGGCATAGCTATCTTTACCTACTTTACTTATAAAAGATACATTACCTCCAGCTCTTGCTGCTGCAATTGCTTGGTTAGATCCCTTACCACCTGGTCCGATAATATATTTTTTTCCTAATATTGTTTGACCTGGTATTGGAATATCATTTGCAAAAAAACATAGATCTGCAACGAATATCCCAAATACACAAATACTCACTTATCTAGTACCCAAACAGTACCATCAGGTTTGACAACTCCTTTAGTTAAGATAAAGCATCACTGACATGAGATGCCATGTTTCTGGTAAGCAGTGGCAAAAGGAATGTATCGCATCATCATAATTTTTTAAAAAATTTTTTGTTGAGCCAAAAATTACACCAGAAGTACCCAAAGATAATGAAGCATTTCCCTCTTGGTAAAGCCCTAATCCAACAGCGGCAGCAGCATTATCTCCTGCTCCACCAAAAACTTTGCAAGAGTTATTAAAACCATATTTTTCTGCAATCTCTTTTTTTATTAAACCTGTTTGATCTGTCCCCTCACAAATTTTAGGCATTTGCGAGATATCCATTGAGCCGATATCTAAAAGTTTATTAGACCAAGTTCTATTTTTTACATCTAACCAATAAGTGCCTGCTGCGTCTGACAAATCACTAAAAAACTCTCCTGTTAAATAAAACCTTAAATAGTCTTTCGGCAATAAAACCTTTGCAATTGAATTAAAATTTTCACTTTCGTGTTCTTTCATCCATAAGATTTTTGGTGATGTAAAACCAGGCATTGCTATATTTCCAGCTATATCCATAACAGTCTCGTCAGCCATAATTTGACTGCACTGCCTAAAACTACGTGTATCATTCCATAGTATACAAGGCCTTATGACCTTATGATTTTTATCAATACAAGTTGCACCATGCATGTGTCCGGAAAAAGATACAGCTTTGATCTGCGATAAATCAAATTTTAAAACAATTTGTTTGATACACTGGTCTAATGCTTTTATCCAAAATGATGGATCTTGTTCTGACCACCCATTTTGAGGAGTGGACAATGGTATATCTTCACTATTGACACTCAACAAAATTTCTTGTTCTTCTCCAAGTAGCAAACACTTCATCGAAGAAGTACCAAGATCAATACCTAAATACATTTTTTATATTATATAGAGAATAAAACTATTTTCTATTTATAGAATTGAGTATAATCAAATTATGAAGAAGTCTTTAGATCAAAAAATTCTTAGAATAAAAAATAATAAATATTCTCCAAGAGACTTCATTATAGCAGATGCTAAAGATGGCGATCTAGCAATGGGTATCACAACACCTGGATCAAAAAGAAATAAAAATGGAAAAGTACTAAAAGGATATAAAAACCTAGTAGATTACAAAAATGCAATGATATCGATAACTAAATCTAATTTAGTAGATATTATGCTAATGTCTGCATCAGTTGGTGAAGATCTTGTAAAAAGAAATTTATTTAAAAATTCAAGTATTACTCCTGCAATTAGAATGAATGATACGACTGATATCTGGCTGATGAGAAATGGAAATTATAGAAAAACCAACCCTAGACCTTTTCGGTCTGCTCAAATAAATAAAGTAAGTAAATTAGTCAACCTTGGTTTATTTTCTGTAACGTTTTCTAATAATGTTGACCATGACCTTGCAATGTTAAATGCCTACAAAGATTTTAGAATTGAAGCTTCTAAATATAAATTCAAACATTTTTTAGAAGTATTCAATTCCCCTATTGATCTAAATATGAACATAAGACAAATGGGCGACTATGTTAACGATTGTATTATAAAAGCAATAGCTGGTCAGACTAAAGATGAGAGACCTCTTTTTTTGAAAATAGCTTACAATGGTCCAAAAGCAATGGAGGAACTAGCCAACTTCGATCCTGAAAATCTTATCGTTGGCATTCTTGGGGGTAGCAAGGGCACAACAAGAGATTGTTTTGAATTAATTAAAAAAGCCAGTCAATATGGTGCGAAAGTAGCTTTGTTTGGGAGAAAAATTAACTTAGCTGAAGATCCTATCTTATTAGTAAAAATTATGAGAGAAGTTGTTGAAAATAACATTAAACCAAAGGATGCTGTTAAACTTTACCATTCTGAATTAAAGAAAAATAAACTCATACCCGACAGGAAGCTTTTAAAAGACGTTGAGATCACTGAAAAAGTTTTAAAATTATAATTTAGATATATTTGGTAAATTTCCAGAAGAGGCATTAACTTTCATCATTGATGTCCCAGCTGAATGAGCCTTTTTGAGAGTTTTTTTTATATCCCAATTTTCATGTATTCCAAATATAAACGCTGCACAAAAAGCATCTCCAGCTCCAACTGAATTTATTACTCTGCTTTTTGGTAAAACCTTTGATCTAGTATAGATTTTTTTTGATCTTTCAAAATAGAGCGACTCAGTTGGACTATGAATAACAACTCCTTTAATAATGCCCTTTTTGAAAACTTTACTGATTAACTTAGTTAAGGTTTTTTGATTAAGTTTTTTATTGAAGTCGTAAATTTTTCTATTAAATAGTATCTCTGCTTCAATTTCATTCAAAAGCAAATAATCGGTGAATGGCAATGAGCTTTCAATAATATTTTTGTATTTAGGGTGCTTATTTGAAACTAAATCTAAAACCGTTATCACATTTTTACTTTTAGCTTTTTTTAAAACTTTTGATAATCGAGTTTTTTTGTCAACATCAAATTTGTCCAATTTACCTAATAGTGTAATATATCCAACATAAAGAACTTTAGGTGCGATTTTTAATTGGTTAATTTTAAAATGTTTTTTATCAAGTAAACTGTTTGCCCCTGGATAATATAAAAAAGTTCTTTCTTTTTGTTTTTCAAACATACATACGGTATGAGAAGTAGAAATTTGCTTTGATACAATTAAATATTTAGTCTCTATTTTATTTTCTCTACAATGTTTCTTTATAATTGATGCATCTGTATCAAGTCCAATTGATCCCATTGCGTACATTGGATGTTTAAATCCTAAAGAATTTAAATCTGTCAAAACATTTGATGGACCTCCACCTACGCATTGAAAAGTATTAGAAATTGGTTCTAATTTACCTCTCTCAGGTAAATTATCTATTTTGTATGTGGTATCAACACACCACATCCCAAGGCCAATTATACCTTTTTGCATTATATTTCATTCCAGAGAGGATGTATCGCAACTTCATCTTCTTCAATTTCAGTGAACCTTCCCACATTTTCCAAAAAATAATTATCTTTATTATCATCGTTGACTTGAGAAACCTCCCCTGCCATAACCATTCCTGAGCCCTCAGCTGAGTAAAATTTATGATATATATTTCTTTCAACAGTGACGCTCTGACCTCTTTTTAAAATTAAGGGCTCTCTTGGTGCAATGGAAACTATTTCACCATCAACAAGAACGTCAATTTTAGAGTTTAATTCAAATTGATTTGAGTCGACTTCTAAAAATTCAATTACTAATTCCCCACCTCCCCGGTTAATTATATCTTCCAGTTTTACCTTATGGCTATGAAAAGGAATTTCTTGACCCTCTCTCATAAACAATAACTTTTCTGCATAGGGTTTGTCATCGTTATTACCCTGTATTCCATTCCTTATACAAAACAAGGTGATACCTTTTTTTTCGAATTCGCCTTTACCAAAATCAGTGACATCCCAACCCATTTGATGATTTTTTAAATATTTTTTTAGGTTAGGATTATTGTTGTACTCTTCTTTCGACCAATAGGCCCATTTAGGTAGAACCCATGAATATCTATCAATCATGTCTTTAGCTTCAGATATTGCAGCATTTATTTCAGATCTTTTCATTTCAACTTAGATTATCAAAAAAATAAATAATTGATATAATCAAGTAATGAAAGCAATAATTGTTGATCCTTTTCCAAGGCAAATGGATCTTATCTTCTCTAAAGATAAGCTTGTTTATTTAAAAAAAAATTTCAAACTTATTAATGCACCAATAAAAAATAAAAAAAAATTTTATGAAAACAACATATCAAAAGCAGATTTTATAATTGGACAACCTGACCTTCCGAATTCAATTTTAAAAAAGGCAGCAAAACTTAAAGCTATATTCAATGTTGAGAGCAACTTCATGGACAATATGGATTATGAATATTGTTTTAGAAATGGTATCTATATTCTATCCACTGCTCCAGTATTTGCTCAAACAGTTGCTGAAATTGCTGTTGGTTTTACTTTATCTCTTAAAAGGGAAATTCATCAATCACATATAGATTTTATTAATAATAAAGAAAAATATGGATTAGAAAGTAACATGAATTGTAGTTTATTGCAGAATAACACTGTCAGTTTTATTGGTTTCGGAGATCTAGCCAAAAAGTTAAAACCCTTGTTAGAGCCTTTTACAAATAATTTTCTTGCATACGACCCATGGCTTCCAAGCAAGTTGCTTGAGGAAAATAATTGTAAAATTAATTCTCTTAATGAAATATTTAAAAAATCAGATGTGATATATGTTCTAAGTTCGATCACGACAAAAAACAAACATATGATTGATAAAAAGCTACTGAATCTGATGAAACAAAATTCTTGTTTACTAATTTTAAGTAGGGCTAATGTAGTGAATTTTAAAGACCTGCTAAAAATTTCAAAAAAAAGAAAAATAAAAGTTGCAACAGATGTATTTCCTGAAGAGCCAGTAAAAAAAGATGATCCCATACGTAAATCAAAAAATATTCTTTTCTCAGCACATAGAGCGGGAGCTCTAGAGTCTGTATTTTATGAAATGGGCGAAATAGTGTTTGAAGATTTAAAACTTATAAATAAAGGTCTCCCTCCAAAGCTTTGCAGGAAAGCAGAGCTAGAGACTGTCAGAAAGCTAAGATCCAAACCAGTAAATATTAATTAATTAAGTTGAATTCAAGGAATTAATTTAGTTCTATATACTATGCTTATTAATATTGATCCTACTCTCAGTCCAGAGGTTTTGCACACTCTAAGAGCAATGGGACATGGAGATAAATTAATTTTATGTGACTCAAATTTTCCTGCATATTCGATGAACTCCAGAGTTCATCGTATTGATGGTGTAAATGCTTCAAGAGCCGCCGAGGCTATACTCTCCGTATTTCCCCTAGATAGCTTTGTTGACTCTCCTATTCAAAGGATGGAAATTGATGGAAATCCAGATCAGTTAAATGAAGTTCACCAAGAAATAATTGACATAACTAAGAAAATCTCAGGAGAACATTGGAAAATTTCATCTATTGAGAGGTTTAAATTTTATGATGAAGCCAAGAAAGCATTTGCCATAATAACAACAAACGAAACTAGACCATTTGGATGCTTTATCTTAACTAAAGGAGTTGTCAAACCTGATGGTACTGTTTGGGTACTAGATAAGTGAGTATTTGTGTATTTGGGATATTCGTTGCAGATCTATGTTTTTTTGCAAATGATATTCCAATACCAGGTCAAACAATATTAGGAAAAAAATATATTATCGGACCAGGTGGTAAGGGATCTAACCAAGCAATTGCAGCAGCAAGAGCTGGAGGTAATGTATCTTTTATAAGTAAAGTAGGTAAAGATAGCTATGCCGATCTTGCAATCTCTTTATATGAGAGAGATAAGATAAATTATGATGGTTTGGTTATCTCTGAAAGTGAATCAACTGGGGCTGCAGGTATTTTGATTAATGAAAAAACTGGTCAAAATGCAATAAATGTTGTTCCAGGAGCTGCTGGTACAATCGATGAAAAGTTAATCGATTCAAAGTTAAATATAATAGAGTCTTCTCATGTTTTCTTAACTCAGTTAGAGACACCAAAAGAGGTAACACTCTATGCCATAAAAAAAGCAAAGAATTTTAATTGTACAACAATTCTAAATCCAGCACCCGCCAGTGAAATAACTGATGATAACTTTCAATATTTTGATTTTTTTACCCCCAATGAAACGGAAGCGAGTTTTTATTACGGTCAATCAATTAAAAATGAGGAAGACTGTAAAAAAGCAGGAAATTTTTTTTTAGATAAAGGGATAAAGAATATAATTATTACACTTGGAGAAAATGGTTCTTATTTTAAAAACAATAAAGAGGAGTTTATAGTACCTGCTTCTAATTTAAAAAAACCAGTAGTTGACACAACAGGTGCGGGAGATGCTTTTAATGGGGCTCTAAGTGTGGCAATCTCTCAAAATAAAAACTACAAAGAAGCTATTGAGTTTGCTAATCTTGTGGCAGGTGTTTCTGTTACAAGGGAGGGGGCAGCAAATTCAATGCCATACAAAGAGGAATTACTTTAAAAATGCCATATATTTCAGACAAAAATCGCTATCAAAAAATGCATTATAGAAACTGTGGTGATAGTGGTTTAAAACTACCTGTCTTGTCAATAGGGTTATGGCATAACTTTGGTGGCAATGGAATGGCTTCTGAGTCTAAAAAAATTCTTTTTGAGTCTTTTGATGCAGGAATTACTCATTTTGATTTAGCAAATAATTATGGTCCACCTTATGGCAGTGCTGAGTCTAATTTTGGAAAAGTCATGAAAAGTGATCTTGGAAAATACCGTGATGAATTAATTATATCGTCTAAAGCAGGTTACGATATGTGGGATGGACCCTATGGTGAATGGGGTTCAAAAAAACATTTAATTGCTAGTTGCGATCAAAGTTTAAAGAGGATGAAACTGGATTATGTAGATATATTTTATTCTCATCGTTTTGATCCAAATACACCTCTTGAGGAAACAGCTGATGCTTTAGAAAGTATCTATAAATCTGGTAAAGCCCTGTATATTGGTGTCTCTTCTTACTCCTCCAATAAGACAAATAAAATGATTTCAATTTTAAAGGGCAAAGGAATCAAATTATTAATTCATCAACCTTCTTATTCATTAATCAATAGATGGATTGAAAAAGATTTAACAAAAACTCTCATAAAAAAAGGGGTTGGTTGTATCGCTTTTTCTCCACTAGCCCAAGGTTTTTTATCTAATAAATATTTGAAAGGAATTCCCAAAGTTTCAAGGGTTAGTGAAAATAGCTCATTCAGCAAAGATTTAATAACGAAAAAAAATACTAAAATTATTAATGAACTCAATAAAATTGCAAAAAGAAGAGATCAATCTCTATCCCAAATGGCTATAGCATGGGTATTAAATAATCGTGCAATAACTTCTGCTTTAATTGGAGCTAGAACCGTAAAACAGCTTAAAGAAAACTTAGCTACACTTGATAATTTAAAATTTTCAAAAAAAGAAATAAAAGAAATTAATAGAACTGCAAAAGAAGGAGATATAAATATTTGGGCTCCATCTAGTGCTCATTAACTAGTTGATTTTTTATCCAACTTATTAGATTAAATTTTAATCCACTTATTTTTCTTTATAGAAACAAATATTGCATCTAATACCTTCATATTTTTTTTTGCATCTATTAAGTCATAATCTGCTTTAGTCTTATTCAATAGTTCATTAGAAAATTTTGTAACTTGATGCTCATATTGATCAGCTGCTGGGAAGACTTTTATTGTATTTTCTTTACGATAAATAGATTTTCCATTGTAAATAACTACTATTGTGGGCTTAGTTGCAATCGCATTAAAAGGATTTTCTAGTATCAAAGTTTTTTTTGTACCTAAAATTGTTACTTGTTGAGAAAAAGTACTTTGAGTTGCAACAATAAAAGATGAGTATATTTCTCCAAAATCTAAAACTACAGATGAAAGTATGTCTGTTTTAAATTTTTTATCATTTTTTGCTAACCCAACAACTCTCTTTGGTTCTTTATCTAACAAAAATCTTGATATTACAGTGGGATAACATCCAATATCATAAATAGCTCCTCCTCCAAATTTTTTAATGTTTCTTATATTTTTAGGATTTTTATTATTGTATGAAAATACTGTTGAAATGCTTGATATTGATCCTAATTTTCCTGACTTTATATATTTTTTCACCCATTGCCATTGAGGATGATGTCTAACCATAAAAGCCTCTTTGATGACAACTTTATTCTCAGAAGCGTATTTCATTAAAGGGTCAATGTCTGTCGCTTTTAGTGATATAGGCTTTTCCAATAAGATATTTTTTTTGTTTTTGCATGCTTCGATGCTTGATTTGATATGTAAATGATTAGGTAAAGGGTTATATATGACATCAATTTCTTGATCTTTGTAAAGCTCTTGATAAGAGCCATAGCTTTTGTCGATTTTAAATTTTTGTGCTAATTTTTTAGCCCGTAATGTATTGCGACTTGCAATAGCAACTAATTTGCTATTTTTAGATTTTAGAATAGCGGGTATTACATGCTCCCAAGCGATTTTTGCCGAACTTAGAATTCCCCAATTTATAATCTTCTTTTTCATAGAAAAAAACTTACACCTGTTTCAGTGTTATTTCTAATTAAATTAAAGATTTTAATGAAATATCAAAAACATATAATGTTTTAAATATTTATCTAAATTATGAATTATAAAATAGGCATTGATTACGGTGGAACGAAAATTGAAGGTATTCTAATCAATGATAAAGGAGAAGAAATTCTTAGAAAAAGGTCAGGTTATGAAAAAAATTATGAAAGTGGTGTTAATACAATAAAAAATTTAGTTGAAGAATTTGATAAGCACACTAATTCTAAAAATTCAGTTGGGATCGGGATACCTGGGTCTTCCTCTAAAGAAAATGGTTTGATAAAAAATGCAAATAGTATTTGGTTAAATGGAAAACCATTCAAAAAAGACCTAGAAATGAGTCTAGATCGTGAAATCAAAATAATGAATGATGCAAATTGTTTTGCATTATCAGAGGCAATTGATGGATCTGGTGCAAATTATAATACTGTCTGGGGAGTAATAATTGGATCTGGTTTTGGAGGTTCTTTTGTTCATAACAAAAAAGTAGTTGAGGGTGTAAATCAGGTTGCAGGAGATTGGGGTCATCAACCATTACCCTACCCTAGAAAAGAGGAGTGGGATTTAAATTTGAAATGTCCAGTTGATAATTGTGGCAGACCATTATGTGCAGAACAATTTATCTCTGGTATTGGATTTACTAATATTTTCAATAGAAAATATAAAACAAATTTCACGACTAAAGAAATAGTAGATTTAGAATTAAATGGAGACGAACGTGCAAAAAAAGAATTTGACTTATATGAGGATAGGTTTGCTAGGCTCATTGCTGTCATGATTGGTATAGTCGACCCTGATGTTATAATTTTAGGTGGGGGTATGTCTAATATTGAAAGACTTTATTCAAATATTCCAAAACTACTTCCTAAATATACATTTAGTGATAAAGTAAGAAATAAGATCTTGCAAAATACTCATGGTGACTCAAGCGGAGTACGAGGAGCAGCATGGTTGTGGGACTCAGATAAATTTTAAATGAAAAAAATTGGAATTCTAACAAGTGGTGGGGACTGTGGTGGTTTAAATGCAGCAGTAAGATCGATATTTTTTAGAGCAAAGAATACATACCAGATGGAAGTTATGGGAATTCGTGATGGTACAGTTGGATTAATGCAAAGACCTGTAGCTTATGTTCCATTAGATTATCAAACTTTTAGCGGTTCTCTTCTTAGACAAGGAGGGACATTTTTGGGAACAACGAGTAAGGGTAATCCTTTTAAATTTCCAATGCCTGATGGTGAATATAAAGATAGATCTCAAGACATTATTGATGGTTACAAAGAGTTAGAGCTTGATGGACTTATTGTTATAGGAGGTGATGGAAGTATGTCGATATTAACTGAAATTGCTAAGAGGGGTGATTTAAATATTGTGGCCATACCGAAAACAATTGACAATGATGTTGGGGCTACTGAAAGCTCAATTGGTTTTAATACTGCCGTAAATGTTGCTACTCAAGCACTTGATAACTTACAAACAACTGCTGCTAGCCATCAAAGAACAATGATTTTAGAAGTTATGGGGAGAGATGCTGGGCATATAGCCATTAATGCTGGTATAGCTGGTGGAGCTGACGTAATCCTAATTCCTGAATTAAATTACTCCATAAAAGGAATAGTTAATAAACTAACAGAAATGAAAAATAGAGGAATTGTGCATTCTCTAATTGTTGTAGCAGAGGCAGT
>CACBUI010000018.1 GCA_902542505.1 uncultured Alphaproteobacteria bacterium
ATTAATAACTTAGATTTTATTGATAAATTTATTTTTTCAATAGGGGGAATTTCTACATATCCAATGATCATAACTTTTTGCAAATTTTTAGATTTAATGAATTTAGTAATTTTTTCTATGTCTTGAATTTTAAAAAACTTGTACTTATTCTTAAAATTTTTTTTTATAAACTTATTTTGATTAATTAATATTATTTGATTTAATAAATTTTTATTATTTAAAAAATTTGCAACTTCATTAACAAATAAACCTGATCCAGCTATAAGGCAGATATCATTTTTGTATGTGGCCAAGTTTTTCATTCAAAATTGATCTATATTCATAAAATATTCCCTCTACTTTATCATTAGTAGAAAGGTTTATTTTTTTATTAATAAAATTCTCGTGAAGAGAGCTAATTTTATTTATTTCATCTTTATTGAAATTATTTCTTCTTATTCCAACTAAATTTAAACCTCTTAATTTTGCTCGATTTCCAATAGCTAAACTAAAAGGTAAAACGTTTTTATCTATTCCACTCATTCCACCAATCATAGAATATGAACCAATTGTTACAAACTGTATGACTGCAGATAAACCACCTATGACTACATTATCTAAGATATTTACATGTCCACCAAGTGTGACTTGATTAACGAATATATTATTATTATTTATTTTACAATCATGGGCAATGTGCACACCTGTCATAAAAAGATTATTATCTTTTATGCTAGTTATCATTCCTCCATCTTTAGTTCCTTTGCTAATTGTAACATTTTCTCTGAATATATTAGAGTTACCAATCTCTAAAAAACTTTCTTCTCCAAAATATTTCAAATCTTGTGGATCACATCCTATATTTGAAAAAGGGTAAAAAATATTATTTTTGCCAATAGTTGTGTTTCCAGTTATGGAGATATGAGATTTTAATTCTGTACCATCATCAATAGAAATATTTCCATCTATATGGCAAAACGGACCAATTTTTACATTTTCACCTATTTTAACAGATTTGCCAACTGTACTACTTGGATGAATCAGGGACGTCATGTATCATCGCAGAAAATATACATTGTGCATGTATAACATCATTTACAAGACATTTACCTTCAAATTTGTAAACATTCTTAACTTTATTTAAGCGATTGACCTTCAAATTTAAAACGTCACCAGGTATTATAGGTTTTCTAAATTTACATTTATCAATAGTCATAAATGAAACACCCGGATTACTCATTGAGTCTTTAAGCTTCATTGCTACAGTAAAACATGCAGCTTGAACAATTGCTTCAATAACTAATACCCCTGGCATCAATGGCCTTCCAGGAAAATGACCTTGAAAAAACGGTTCATTAATTGTTACACATTTTATAGCATGAGCTGAAATATCAGGTTCATATTCAATAATTTTATCTATTAGTAAAAAAGGGTACCTATGCGGTAGTATTTTTTTTATTTCATTTATGTCCATATTTTCTTTGCCTGACAATATTTTTTTTCCATTCTTTCATATCTATAGCAGGAAAACCAGAAACTACCGAGTTATCTTTTATATTTTTAGTAACTCCACTTCTCGCCGCTATGATAACATTCTTACCGATTGTTAGGTGACCAGCAAATCCAACCTGCCCACCAATGGTAACATTATTTCCTATAATGACACTTCCAGAAATACCAGTTTGCGCTGCAATACAAGCATTTTTTCCAATAATTACATTATGGGCAATATGAACTAAATTATCTATCATTGAATTTTTTCCAATGTATGTAAAGTCTATTTTTCCTCTATCAATCGTACATGAAGTGCCAATATGCACGTTATCATCCAATATTGTAACACCAAGTTGTGGGGTAAAATTATTTGAACCTCTGATATTATAGTCAAAACCAAATCCTGAAGTCCCAATAGATGAGTTATCACAAATAACTACACTATTTCCAATAATAGAATTTTTAATAACAACATTATTTTTTATTATGGAATTTTTACCTATTTCAACTCCTCTTGAAATAACACAGTTTTTACCAATTATGACTGTATTATGTATTTTAGAATATCTTGAAATATGAGAACCATTGATAAAATTATATTCGTCATAAACTAAAGAATTATCTTCATGATAAAAAAGTTCGTTACATATTAAATTATAAGCATTGCTTAAATTTTTAATTATAGAAATATTTTTATAAAATTTCTTATTATTTTGATTGTTAGAAATTACTAATATTTTTTTATTATTTACCTCTTCAATTTCAATATGTTTATCTAGGAATAATACAGAATTATTTCTAAATTTTTCTAAAGAAGATATGTCTGTAATTTCAAAGTCATGAGTTTTTTTTTTATATAATATTTGCTCTTTTATCAAAGAATTAATTTTATTAAGTTGATAAGAATTTTTTTTAGGAAAAAAATTTGACCTTAAAAATTCCACCATTATGTTAAAATGAAGTTCCTAAAGAAAAATTAAATGATCTTGTTTTATCGGAATTATTTTTTTCTATAGGTGATGCAAAAGAAAATGATATAGGTCCTATTGGTGTAATAAAATCTAGTGATGATCCAACAGATGTTCTTATATCAATATCAGAAGATGAAGTATAATCACTATTCCATATAGATCCTGATGTCATAAAAAACTTAATATTAATATTATCTTTATCATCAAAAATGAATGAACTACCGTAACCAATAGTTGATGTAAAATATTCGTTTCCACCCAAATATATATTACCATCATAAGGTCCTATACCTTTGTAATCAAATCCCTTAAAATTAATTCCACCAAGGTAAAATGTATCAATCGTTTTTAATTTTGAGTCTAAAGATTTAGCATATCCATATTTATTATTTAAGAATATATAATTTTGAGATTTAGGAAGTTGAAAATAATTATTATTCATTAGAGTTAATTTATAAAATGAGTTATCTGATATTTCTTCTGGTGAAAATGTTAAATTAATATTGTTAACGTGTCCATCTGTAGGATAAAAGTAATTATTAGACGAGTCATATTTTATTGATAAGTTAATTTTATAATTTTCAAAGTTTCCTATATTATCGTTTATCGATTTTGAAGTAGTATTCACTGCTGAATGACCCTTAATATCCTCGTATTTCAAACCAGCGCCATAACTAATCTTGTCATTTTGTTTGAAATTTATTGTGTAACCAACACCCCTAGTGGCTGATTTGTAACCAAATGAACCTGTATAATCTTTATCTTGATTAAAAATTGTATACGTATTTGTTAAATCAGGATTTAAAATAGGATACTGTTTGTAACTTAAAGAAAACTTAATATCTTCAGAATTGATAGAAAAATTTCCATTAATACTATTTCCAGAACCAAATATATTTTTATCTTCTATACCGAAGCTTAAACCGGCACCTGTATCTGCGTTGAAGGTACCAGCTAATAAAATGTTCCCTGTCTTTAATTCCTCATCAATATCAAGATTGATATCAACTAACTGATCTTCTATTTTAGTAGTTGTACTTACATTATTAATATAAGGATATCGTTTTAAATTATTAACTGATTTGTCCAATAAATATTGATTAAGATACTCACCCGGTTCAATAGAAATTTTAGATCTAATAGTTTTATTTTTAGTAATTGAATTACCAGTTATATTAATTTTGTTAACAACTAAAGGATCTTTTTTTTTACTTTTAAACAATAAATTAAAATTATCAGTGCTTATGGAGCTAGAAGACTCAATAATAACGTTGTGAATATTATTTGAAATTAAATCTAAGTTAAACTTTTCAAGATAATCATCTATTAGTAGTTTACTATAATAATTATTATTTTTGTCTAAATCTTTTTTAAAATTTGTTTTTAATTCTCCAATTGATTTATTTAAGATATTGTCACTAAAAGAAAATTCTACTTTGCTAATTTTAATTCTCTCTCCCTCGTCAATAAAAAATGTAAGTATATTGTTATTTAAAGATGATTTTTTAAGATCAAAAGATACTCTAACATTTGTAAAACCCTCGTTTTTATATGTTGAAATAATTTTATTTTTGTCAAATTCAAATACATCAAAATTTAAGTTACTGCCTGATTTAAAAATATTATAGAATCTAATGCTTTCAGAGCTAATTATAGAGTTTAAATAATTATTTGAAAAATAATTATTTCCCAAAAAGTTAATTGTATTTATCTTTTGTTGTTTGTTTTCTTCAACTGTAAAAATTATATTAATTCTATCTATTGAATATTTCTCAATTGTTACTACTACAGATGTATTTAAAAAACCTTTAGTCTTGTATATGGTTTTTATAATATTTATATCATTTTGAATTTTACTTTTTTTTAATAAAGAATTTTTTCTAGATTTTAAGTTTTGAATTATTATATCATCTTTAATCCAAGTATTATTATTTATATATATATTTTCAATCAATTTACTCTCATCAATTTTTAAAATAAACTGATCTTCTGTTTCAGTATAATCAATTTGATATATGAGATCAGATAAAGATAATTCTTTAAGTAAGATATTTAAATCATTAATCTGTAAATTATCATTATAAATATCTATAGATGTGATTGATTGTAAATCATTTATGTTGAGTTTTGAAAGTCCTTGAACGTCAATAGATTTTGAAAAAAGATTATTTGCAAACAAAAATGGAAACAATAAAAAAAAGATGTATTTATTAAACATTTGTATTGTAATAATGATTATTCAAATTGATAAATTTTAGAATAGCATGAAAAGACTTAAGACTACTATCATTTTGATTATTTGAAATTTCGTTCATAATATATTTTACGATATTATTATATTTGAGTTTATTAGATAAATAAAGTTTATGTGCGGAATTATTAATAATCATTAATTTTATTTGTTCTGAATGAGAGAGTTTCATTAATTTTTTTTGATACTTAAATATCTTGAATCTCTTATCCAAAGGTTTTTCCATAGATAAGTTATTAATAGTTAAATAATTTTGACTTAACGGCTTAGATTTTATTTTATATATATAACTTAAAGGCTTAATTAAAGTTATTATCATATCATTGGCAAAGCTATTGATTGAAATCGTATTATCTTCATAGTGAATAACACTATGAATAAAAGCTTCTTTAGATATTAGGAAATCTAATTTATTTAAAGGTATATTATATATATAAGAGAGCTCATATATTTCTAAAATCTTATTTATGAAATTAGAGGAATCTATTAAATTATTCTTACCCATATTCCATTTTGGGTGAGACAGTACTTTATTAGTATTAACTTTATTTAAATTAATTTTTTTATTAAAATAAAACGGACCGCCAGAAGCAGTAATAAAAATTTTTTTTACATTATTTTTATTTATATTTGAATTAAATAAAGAAAAGTGCTCAGAGTCTAATGGAATAAAAATATTATTTGTTTTTTTTATTTTAGCTTGAAGTAAAGAGCCTCCAGCAATAATCATCTCTTTATTTGCTATCGCAATAATAGAATTTCTATTAAATTTTAAAAAATGATCTAAATATTTTAGAGATAAACTACCATAATCAAGAAAATATATTATTTTCACTTTTTTTTGGATAAATTTAAAAAATTTTAACTGATCTTTTAATCTGCTAAGTACAAAATAATTTTTAATATTATAAACAGTTTTTTGTTTAATTATTTTATTTTCATTGCTAAAGCAAGAGATTGCATTAATAGGAATAGAATGCTCATTTGTATACTTTAATAGTTTAGCACCAAGTTTTCCAGTAGAGCCAACTATGATTATTTTATTATTCACTTTACATAAATTATATAGATTTGAAAAATAATAGCACAAATGAACATACTATCTAAACGATCAAGTATTCCGCCATGGCTTCTTAACAAAGAAGAAAAATCTTTTATTTTTAAGTGTCTCTTTATATATGAGAAAAATATATCACCAATAAACAAGGATATAGCTAAAAATATTGAAATTATTAAATTAAAATTTAAAAAATACATTATTGTCGTAGTGGCAATAAAAGATACAAAAGTTCCTGACCATGTCTTATTAGGACTTATTTTAGGTACAATAGTAGGTCCGCCAAGAAATCTTCCTGAAATATAAGCTAAAGTATCATTTAAAAAAGAAATAAAGATTAGTAAATAAAGAATATTTCTGTCTGAATTGGCTATAAAAAACAATATTAAAATAAAAATATATACTGAGATAGTAAAGAATATATTTCTAAGGTTATAAAATAAAATAGTAGCCAATATGATTATACTTTCTATAAAAAATAATTTTTCAAATAAGATATAAGGCACTAGTAAGATTAAAACTAGTGTAGATATTGATATAAATAGAATTAAATTTTTATTTAAAATTTTAATATGATATAAATCATAAGTAATTAATATACTCAAAATTAAAATAAAGATTAAGTCTAATTTAAAAATAAAAAATGTAAATACGACTGCTACTAGAAGTAAGCCAATAAATAGCCTATTTATATTATTAGAGACCAAACTTTCTCTCTATAGAATAATATTTTTTAAATATTTTTAGCAAGTCATTCTTTGTTAAATCTGGCCACAATTTTTTTGTAAAAAAGAATTCTGTAAATGTTGTTTGGAATAACAAAAAATCACTAAGTCTTTTATAACCACCAGTTCTTATTAATATATCAGGATTTGGTATATTTTTAGTTAAAAGAAAATCTTCAAACTTTTTAACTTTCTTTTTATTTTTAAGATAAATATGATATTTTTCAGCAGCTTGAATTATATCATCTTTTCCACTGTAATTTATATAGATTAAAAGAAATTTTGAAGATTTTACATTAAGATTTTCAATATCTTCAATCTTTTTATTAATTTCTTTATTTAAGAAGCTTCTATCACCTATAAATTTCACTCTAAAATTATTTCTTAACTTGTTATTTACTTTGTTATCTAGAAAATCTAGTAAGACTTTTTTAAGTGTGGATATTAAATTCTTGGACCTATTTAAATTATTTTTGGATAGCGCAAATGCAGAAATATAATTTGAATTTGTATTTTCGAAAATATAATTTGTTAAATAAATTAAGTTATTTGAGCCTTTCTTATAACCATTGTATTTAGTTTTATTATTTTTTTTTGACCATCTATTATTTCCATCCATAATGAAAGCAACGTGCTTAATTTTATTATGTGCCAAAGCTAAACTTTTAAAATTTCAGACTCTTTTGAGACAGTTATATTTTCAATATCCTTGATCGAGTTATCTGTGATTTTTTGTATATCATCTTGTAAACTTTTACTTTCATCAATAGATATATTTTTTTCTTTTTCGAGATTTTTAATTTGATCAAGATACTTTCTTCTTATACTTCTGATTGAAATTTTGAATTTTTCTGCAATTTCATTGATAATTTTTACTAACTCTTTTCTTCTTTCTGCTGTTAGTTCAGGAAATTTTAATAAAATACTGTTTCCATCGGTTTGCGGATTAACTCCTAAATTTGACTCTAATATTGCTTTCTCAATGTTTTTAACTAGAGAATTATCCCATACATTTACACTTAAAGTCATATTATCTAAATTATTTATGTTTGATAGTTGTGTAACTGGAGTTTTAGATCCATAGCTATCTACGACAACAGATTTAAGTATATCTGGTGAAATTCTGCCTGTTCTAATGTTTTTTAGCTCACTAGAAAAAGTATTAATACTTAAATTCATTTCTGATGAACAATTATTTATATCAACCATTATTTGCTTTCATTTATAATTGAGTATGAGCCCTTACCTTCAACAATATCTAATATGTTTGAGCTTTTTAAGATAGAAAAAATTATAATTGGGAGAGATCTATCTTTTGCAAGACTTATTGCAGTAGCATCCATAACTTTAATGTCTTTATTTAGATAATCTGAATATGTAATTTTAGATATTTTTTTTGCATCAGAATTATTTATTGGATCTTTATCATAAATTCCATCTACTTTAGTCCCTTTAAAAATTACATCTGATTTCATTTCTGATGCTCTAAGCACTGCAGCTGTATCAGTTGAAAAAAAAGGATTCCCAGTTCCAGATGCAAAAATAACAACACGATTTTTATCTAAATGGTTAGATGCTTTATTTTTAATATAAGGCTCTGCAACTCTATTGATACTAATTGCTGTCATTACTCTGGATTCTACTCCTATTTTTTTAAGATTGGATTGTAAAGCTAAAGAATTAATTACAGTACCAAGCATGCCCATATAGTCAGATGTAACCCTATCAACTACACCATTTGAAAAAGATGAACCTCTTATGAAATTTCCACCTCCTAAAACTATAGATATCTTTAAATTTTTAGATTGGAGTTTTTTTATACTATTAGAAAGGTCATTAAGTATATTAAAATCAAAACCCTGTTCATTTGATCCTGCTAAAGACTCTCCTGAGATCTTTAACATGATATTTTTATACATATTATTAAATAGTATATAAATCCATTGATGTAATGTTAAGACTTATATTGTTATTTTTTGAAATTTCACTCAAAAATGAACTTACATTTTTTTTAGGATCTGTTATTAAAGCCTGCCCAAGAAGAGTATTTTCTTTTAAAAATTTATTTAGTTTCCCCTTAATGATTTGGTCTTTTTTATCATCTGGTACATTATTATTAATTTGCTTTAATATTATATCCTTTTCATCTTCTAAAATTTTTGGGTTTATTGAATTTTCATCTATACCCATTGGCTTCATCGCAGAGATTTGCATTGCAATTACTTTAAGCTCATCAACAAGTTTTAATGCATGATCTTGATCATCAGTAGAAATTTCAACTACAGATCCAATTTTAGAACAATTTGAATTATATTTATTATGAAGATAACTTATAAAAATAGAGTTTTCAGAATAGTATTTTTTATAAGATACTATTTGAATATTTTCTCCAATTTTAGAAATTAAATCTGTAAGACAATCACCTAAAGATTTATCATTAATTTTTAAGTTAACTAAATCTTTATCATTTCCATTATCATTAATACTTTTATCATCATGTATAGCTTTTGAGAGAGTGTCAGCAAAACTTAAAAAGTCATCATTTTTTGCTACAAAATCAGTTTCACATTTAATTTTGCAGACAGTAAGGTCTGTGTTTGATGTATTATTGTAAAAAGAAACAACGCCTTCATTTGTTTCCCTATCTTGTTTTTTTTGGGCCTTAAGTATTCCTTTTTCCCTTAGCCATTTAATTGCTGCCTCAACATCATTATTATTTTCAGATAAAGCTTTTTTACAATCAACAATTCCACTACCAGTTGTGTCCCTAAGTTTTTTGATTAATTCCATACTTGACATTTTATTTATCAGTACTTTCATCAGATGAATTATCACTATTTGTAATCAAAACTTTTTTAAAGTTATCTAAAATAAATTGTACTGATTTGACTCCATCATCATTTGCTGGGATTGGGTAATCAATAAGATCAGGATTACAATTAGTATCAACTATACCAATAATAGGAATACCTAATTTTTGAGCTTCTAACACAGCTATGTGTTCCCTATTTGTATCAATTATGAAAATTACATCAGGAGTTGACTTCATTTCTACGATACCTCCCAAAGTTTTATCTAATCTAATTTTTTTCTTTTCTATATCAGAAAGTTCTTTTTTGGTAAAAACCGTATCATCAGAATTCAAAATATTTTCATAATTATTAAGTGTATTGATAGAGTTCTTTACAGTGTTCCAATTAGTGATCATTCCTCCAAGCCATCTAAAATTAACGTAAAAGTTATTAGTTTCTTTTGCTATATTCTCAACAATTTCACTATGTTGTTTTTTTGTAGAGACAAATAAAAACTTCTTTTTATTCTTTGATGACTCATAAGCAAATTTTAATGCATGCTCTAGTAAGGGAAGTGACTTTCTCAGATCAAGGATATGAGTGCCATTTTTTTCACCATAGATGTATTTATCCATTTTTGGATTCCATCTTTTTTTATTATGTCCGAAATGAGAACCGTTTTTTAAAAGATCCTCTAGTGATATTTCTATGTTCATTTTACCTCCGGTTAAGCTTTAGTTAATAGAAAGGAAACCCAAAGGCACCGGATGTCTATTAACCTGTTTTTTTTTGATGTTTTAAAGAATAAATTTTAATAATCAAGAGTTAATTCAATGAAATATTAAGAATTTTATTATCATTATGAACTCTAATGTTATTAAATTTGTTTACCTTATCTAAATCTAGAAGTTCCTGATAAGAAATATGATTTACTTGGTTAAGTAAATCATCATCATCTATTATGAGTAAATCATCAATATTTACATTATAAAAGTCGTTTTTGAATAATGATTTAATTTTGGTCTTTATATATTTTGCATGAAGTGAACTTGCATCAAGTTTGTCATCAAAAAGTCTTAAATCAAAACACCCACTTTCATTTATTACATTCAAAAGAATATATCTTTTACCATTTCTGGTAGTTTTGTATTGTGCTTTAACAACGTAAAAATAAAAATCTTCTAAAAATTCAATCTTGCTATCAATTTTTTCTTTAAAAGAAGAGATATTAAGATTTGAGAGTATAAGTGTTTGTTTTTTTTGGGAATATAAAAATCCATAACTTTCAAATTCAGCTTTAATTGGATCAACTGTGTTATAATCTTTTTTCGTAAAAAATTGGCTATCAGATAAGTCATTGAACAATGTTGCACCAGATTTTTTTTGTATAATATTTTCTACATTTGCAAATAGATTTGAGATACTCGAATGAAGAGAATTTAAAGAGTTTGACAATATAAGTTTCTCTATTTGTCTTTTGTTCAAAACTGATCTGGATAATCTATCATTGAAATCTGACAAGGATTTAAATTTACCATTTTTGTTTCTTTCAATTACTAATTCTTTCATAGATTCCTCCCCTACCCCCTTTAGTGCAGCTAAACCATAAATAATCTTATCTTCATGTACAATAAATTTATAATCTGAATAATTTATATCAGGCGGTAATACTTTTAAATCTTGTTCATACATTTCATTTAGTATTACAAATATTTTGTCAGTATTATTCAATGAATTATTAAGTAGCTCACAATAGAATTCTAATGGAAAATGTGCTTTTAGATATGCTGTATAATAAGTAATAAAAGCGTAAGCAGCTGCATGGCTTTTGTTAAATCCATATTCTGCAAATTTTTCAATCAGGGAAAATAATTTCTCAGCATCTTTAGATCTAACCTTTTTATTTACAGCACCTTTAATAAAATTATCCTTTTGATTCATTAATTCAGCTTTAATTTTTTTACCAATAGCTCTTCTCAATAAATCTGCTTGACCCAAAGTATATCCTGATATCACTTGGGCTATTTTCATAATTTGTTCTTGATAAACAATTATTCCATAAGTTTCTCTCAAAATTGGTTCTAATAATGGGTGATCATATATTATTTTTTCCTCACCTTTTTTTCTTTTTATAAAGCTATCAATAAATTGCATTGGACCAGGTCTATTTAAAGCTAAAACTGCTATAACTTCCTCTAAGCTTGTCGGCTTGAGTTTAATCAAAGTGTCAACCATCGAAGAACTTTCAACTTGAAATACTCCACACGTAAAGCCATCACTTAACAATTTAAAAGTTTTTTCATCGTTGAAAGGTATTTCAGTGAGGTCAATAGAAATTTTATTTTTTTCTTTAATTAATTTAAGAGTTTCATCAATAATGGTTAAATTAGCTAAACCAAGGAAATCAAATTTTAATAAACCTGCTTTTTCACAATCTTTCATATTATATTGTGTTGCCATTATTTCAGAGTCATCGTCTTTGAATAATGGAATATTTCCATAAAGCTTATCTGAGGAAATGATTATCCCTGCAGCATGCGTAGATACATTTCTTAGTGCACCTTCCATTGACTCTGCTTTGTCCATCATTGGTGAGTCGGCTAAATCACCTAATTGATCAGAATGATTAGCTTTCAACTCACTAATACTTAATGGATGAACTGGATTATAAGGTATTTTATTTACCATTCTCTCTACTTCAGAATATGGAACACCCTCTACTCTCCCAATATCCTTTAATATCCCCCTCGAGATCATTGATCCAAAGGTAATTATTTGCGCAACATTTTGATAACCATACTTTTTCTGCACATACTCAATAACTTCATCTCTTCTTGATTTACAAAAATCAATATCAAAGTCAGGCATTGACACTCGATCAGGGTTTAAAAATCTTTCAAAAAGCAAACCGTATTGAATTGGATCTACATCTGTGATCAATAAAGACCATGCAACAATAGACCCAGCACCTGATCCTCTTCCAGGACCTACTGGAATTGAATTAGATTTAGCCCATCTGATAAAATCACTCACTATAAGAAAATACCCAGAAAATTTCATTTTTATAATAACATTTAATTCATATTCTAGACGATCCCTATAAATTTTAGATTGACTGTTAAATTCCTCAATGGTTCTGTTTGCAAAAATTTTTTTCAATCTTAAATCTAAGCCACTTCTAGATTGTAAGAATATTTCTTTATCTTCATCAGAGTCAAGATCTGATTTAAAATTTGGCAATGTAATAGGTTTTTCTTCAATCAGAAAATTAATTTTATTTGCTATTAAATTTGAATTTTCTATTAAATTTATAAGTTTATTGTTTTCTTGATAAATTTTGGCTAAAGAATAATTATTTTTAAGATTAAATGATGTATTTTGTAAATATTCACCATTCTTTAAACAATGAAGTATTTTTATTGCATCATAATCTTTACCTTGTTTATAAAAACTAAATGAAGATAAAAATAAATTAATTTTAGTTTTTTTAGATATTTCATTTAGTAGTTTATTATCTAGGTTTTCATCAAATTCGAAAAAAATATCATTTTTAAAGAAATTTTTTAGGGAAGTGATTTCATCTAAAATAATTTTTAAATTATTTAAATTTATATTCAAATCCTGGAAATAACTGAATAAACCTCCCAAAATTAAAATATTACCTTCAGAAAAATTATTAATATTATCTAAAGATAAACAAAATTCATTTTCAGTATTTATTTTTGTAGATAATATACTGAGATTTTTAAAACCGATATCATTTTTACATAGAAAAGTAAGTCGTGATTTGTGTTTTAATTTTGAGATAAAATCAACATCCAATCCAATGATAGGTTGAATACCTTTATTTTTGCATTTTGTTGAAAATTCAAGAGCGCCTGATAATAATTTGTAGTCTGTCAATGCCATAGCAGGTAATTTTTCCTTCTCAGCAAAATTTACAAGATCCTCAATTTTAATATTTGACTCACAAATAGAATAATTTGAATAATTTCTTAGAGGTATTAGCATTCTTTTATTGATTTATCTTCAATTGTATAAGACTTATCAAAAAGTGGACGAAATGAAATATCATGACTAGCTATTATTGTTGATAAATTGAATTTTTTAGAACAATTTAGTATTAGATCTATTACCAACTTTGCATTTTCTTTATCTAAATAACTTGTTGGTTCATCGGCAATTAAAAGTTTAGGGTTATTCACTAGAGATCTTGCAACGCAAACTCTTTGTTTTTGTCCATTTGATAATTGATTAGGGTATTTAAATTTAAAACGACCCATATTAAAATAGGATAATATTTTTTCAATTTTTCTCGTGTCGTTACTTTTTAATTTAATGTTATCGAAAATGTTTAATTCGGATATTAAATAGTGATCCTGAAATATAATACCTATATCGTCTTTTAGAAGGTCAAAATGGTTTTTTACTAATTTGCCATCAAAGTAAATATCTCCAGAGTCTGAATTATCTAATCCTGATATTAAGTTTAATAAAGTCGATTTACCGCAACCCGATGGACCAAATA
>CACBUI010000019.1 GCA_902542505.1 uncultured Alphaproteobacteria bacterium
TTCAATAAAATCGTTTGCTCCTGCTTTAACAGACTCGATTGCGTTATCTATATTTGCATGACCACTAAAGGAAACAATTACTAAATTTTCATATTTATTTTTTAAATATTCAATTATATCAATCCCTTGTTTTGTGCTATTCTTAATCCATAAATCTACTAATACAACGTCATAATCAAAATTTCTTAGTTCAAGATCAGCAAATTCTTTATATGAATTAGCATATGTAACCTCATAACCTTGTTTAGAAAGTATAAGTGAAATTTGTTTACAAATTTCTAGTTCATCATCTATTACTAATATTTTAGTCATAAAAAATTATTTCAATTCTAAATCCTGAATAACTGTTCGTTGTTATATTCATCTTATGAGAGTTGTCAGTAATTATTTTATTTATCAAAGATAATCCTAATCCAGACGAATTTTTAGTTGAAAAATATGGTTTAATGAGGTCATCAATATTACCATCGTAACCAGGGCCATTATCAAAAAAGGTTAAAATTAACTTTTTGTCTGTTTTTTTTAAGGTTATATCAATTGCAGGATTGTTAGTTGTCTCTAAAGCTTCAATTGAATTTTTAAAAAGATTATTAAAGATTATATCCAAATATGAATGATCAAAATTAAGAAATAGATTATCTTCAATATTATGATTAATTTCAATTTTATCATAATTTCTTTTATATTCTTCAATATAAACTACACAAATTTCTGATAAATTTAACTTAGTAATATTTGCTTTAGGCAATCTTGCATATGTGGAAAATTCATTTACAAGATTTTGAATTAAAAAAATTTGTCTCTTAATAGATTTAATTGAATTAACTAATTCCTCGTCTTTAAGTTGACTTTCAATGAATTCTGTAGATAAAAGCATAGGCGTCAGTGGATTTTTTATCTCATGAGATATTTTTCTAGCTAGGTCTGCAATAGCATTATTTTTTTCAGCAAATATTAAATCTGTGTAGTCATTAAAAATTATAATTTGATTAAATAAAGAATTATTATCAATAAAAATAGATTTTACAAAAAAATACTTTTGCAAATTTTCCAATTTTACTTCTAAGTTTATTTCATATGATTTTTTATAAAAATTTTGACTATTGTTAAAATGTTTTGAAAGCATTTTAGTAAAGTTTTCGAACGATGTGTTTTTTTCACTACTAAATATAGAGGATGCAGAATTTTTAAAAATCATTGATTTATTATTTAAAACAAATATTCCATAGGGAGAATTTTCTATTATATTGTTTATAAAACTTAGTTGATCATTAATTGTTGCATTAACCTCTTGTAAATTATTTTTTTGATTAATTATAGTTTTACTCATTTCATGAAAAGAGTTGGTTAATACAGAAATATCATCCTTATTACTCAATTTTTCAAATTCCGTTTGTTTATATTTTCCTTTTCTTAGGTCTATAATTGAGTTGTTCAAATCTCTTATTGGTTTAGCCAATCTAAAACTAAAATTTGTTCCAATTATAATGAATATAAAAATTAAACTTGTAGAAAGAATAATATAGATAGTAAAAAAAGTTATTTGAATATCTCTTTTATTATTATCAATTGAATTTATAGCTTCATAGGATTGTACAATATTTTGATAGTAATTTAATGTCTCTAAATCAATATTCTTAAGTAACAGTAAATAATTTGAGTTATTTAAGTTTACTTTAGAGAAAAGTTGATCATTTGAAAAAAATATAGTGATATCATTTTCACTTTTAATACTAGCATCCTTTAAATTTTCGTCTGATAAGAATATTTTTTCATCTGAGATATGTTCTATAAATTGATTATCATTATTATAATTGTATACAGTTGTAATATTAAATCTTTGTATAATATCCCTATCAATCAATCTCTCAGCAAGAACATAATTTCTTATAAATTTTGAGTCGGAAATGAGATCTCTTTCAGTTTGATTTATGTATTTTTGCGCTAATTGATAAGAATTATTTACTGTAGATTTAAATGCAGGACCTAGCCAAGTGCTTACTTCAATATTAAAAAAAATAGCAGATGCTAGCAGTATTATTCCACTTGGAATAATCGAAAAAAGACCAAAAAAAAGAAAAAATTTATTAAAAAGTCTTAGACCTACTACTTCTCGATTTTTATATTTTAAGTAATTAATAAGAAAAATTGATAAGTACAAAAGAAGTATCAATAGAAATACAAAATCAGCAATTAAAATATATTGAATAAGCTCAGCATTACGAACTATCTCATTTGATGAAATAAGTGAATATACAGTTAAAGAAAAAAGCGTTATAAAAATAGAAATCAATATAAATGCAGAAAATTTATTAAAATAATTTGACATTAAATAACTCTAAAATTCATTTTATACTTCTAGCAGGTGGTAATAGTTTACGATTTTCATCTAATACAAATAAGCTTTTAGTAAAATTTAAAAATAAAAATTTACTAGTACATAATATTGAATTTATTAAAGAACTTAAATTTAAAAAGATAACCCTTATAATTAATAAACTAAAAAACACTAATATTAACATTTTTGGTGATTTAGAAGTAATAAAAGGAGGAAAAACAAGATCCGATAGTGTAAAGATCGCTTTAAACAAATCCAAATTTAAATCAAAATATGTAATCATACATGATGCGGCTAGACCGTTAAATTCTCAAAAATTAATCAAAAACATAATAAAAAATTTATTAGAAAAAAATTATGATTGTGTAGTTCCTTACACTAAGTGCTCTGATACTGCTATTTTTGGTCATAATAATATTGACAGAGAAAAACTAAAACTTGTTAAAACACCACAAGGATTTATTAAAAATAAAATTTCTCTTCTACATAATAAAAATAAAATAAAGTTATTAACTGACGACAGTCAACTTTTCAGAAATGAAAAAAGTAAATTTAAAATTAAATATTTATTAAATAATGAAATAAATTTAAAAATTACTTACAAAGATGAATTAGTTTCATTAAATAAATTAGTTGAAATGAATACCTTAGTAGGAATTGGTTATGATATTCACAGAATTATAAAAACTAATAAAAATAATTTATTAAAACTTGGTGGTGCAAAAATAAGATCAAAAGTAAAAGTTATTTCTCACTCAGATGGAGATGTAATACTACATGCTATCACAGACTCTATACTTGGAGCACTATCTCAAAGAGATATAGGTACCTATTTTCCAAATAACAAAAAAAACTTAAATAGAAATTCAATAGACTTTTTAAATTATGCTTTGAATAAAATGAATTTAAAGAAAAAGATGATCAATAATATTGATTTAATGATTGTTTCAGAAGAACCTAAAATTAATCCTCATTTTAAAAAGATTTTAGAAAGTATTTCAAAGAAACTTAATATCAATAAAAATAGTATTTCTATCAAAGCAACTACAAATGAAAAATCTGGATTAATAGGTAGTGGCGATTTTATAGCCTGTTGGTCAAATGTTTCTCTGAGAGAAAACTAAACTACTTTTTTTAGTTTTTCAAAGTCTTCATCTGCATGATAACTTGACCTTGTCATCGGTGAGGAGGAAATCATTTTAAATCCCAATTTTAAGCAAACATTATAAAGACTTTTAAACTCATCGGGAGAGTAAAACTTATGAACTTTTTCATGATGTATAGATGGCTGAAGGTATTGTCCTATAGTAACAAAATCAATATTAGAATCTTTCATATCTTTTAGCACTTCTATTATTTCTGAATAATCCTCACCTAACCCAACCATGATACCAGACTTTGTAAATATTGATTTATCGAATTCCTTAACTTCTCTTAAAAGCTTTAAACTCTCAATATAATTAGAACCAGGTCTAATTTTTTTATAGATCCTTGGAACTGTCTCTAAGTTGTGATTAAAAACATCAGGCTTCACTTTTGCAATATCAATGTAGTTTCTATTTTTTCTTAAGAAATCGGGTGTTAAAATTTCTATTGTCGTATTATTAGATAATTCTCTTATGTACTTAATAGTATCAATAAAGTGCTGAGCACCACCGTCAGGTAAGTCATCTCTGTCTACACTTGTTACTACAACATGTCTAAGTCCTAATTTTAAAACTGATTTAGCAACGTTAAGAGGTTCCATAGGATCAGGTGGTTCTGAGGGTTTACCTGTTTTTACATTACAGAATGCACATGCTCTAGTACAGGTATCTCCTAATATCATAAAAGTTGCATGTTTTTTTTCCCAACATTCTCCAATATTTGGACATGCAGCTTCTTGACACACAGTAACTAAGTTATGAGATTTAACTATGTCTAGTGTCTCAAAATATTTTTTTGATGTTGGTGCCTTTACTTTAAGCCAATTAGGTTTTTTGATTGTCGTAGGATTAAATTTTTTAATTTTTTCTGGATGTCTGATCATTTTTAAAAATGTAAAGGTTTTTCAAAAGCTGATAAGACGCTTTCGTGAATAGACTCTGATAAAGTTGGATGTGCAAAAACAGTATTAATAAATTCATCTTCTGTTGACTCTGATGAAATAGCAAGACCAAATGTGGCTATCATTTCTGTAACATCAGGTCCGATAAGATGTGCACCCAATACCTCTCCCGTCTCAGAATTAAAGAGTGTTTTAACAAAACCATATGAGTTAGACATCGTTTGAGATTTACCATTTGCTAAAAATGGAAAATTACCCGTCTTGTAGGGAGTGTTATTGTCTTTAAGTTGTTGTTCAGTTAAACCAACAGTAGCTATTTGTGGTAAGCTATATATACATCCAGGGATATGATTCTCTTTTGGTTTATGAGTATCATTACCTGTTGAAATATGAGTGACACAATTTATAGCATCGTGCATGGCTTTATGTGCTAGCCATGGGGCGCCAATAATATCACCAATTGCATATAAACCTTTAATATTTGTCTCATAATTATGGTTTGTATTTATGTAACCGGTATCAGATAGATTTAAGTTAAGAGAACTTATAAAGTCTTTATCTAAATTAGGTATCACACCTACAGATAGTATTAATGCATCACATGCAACGTTTTGGTCAATATTTTTAAAGGTTACGTTTTTTTTATCTTCTAAAATTTTTTCAATTTTTGCATTTATCTCAAATTTAATACCTTTTTTTTCAAATATTTTTTTTGCTTCATTTGAAATGTCGTTATCAAACTGAGGTAAAATCTTATTTTGAGACTCAAAAACCGTAACGTCTGAACCTAAAGCATTATAAATACTTGCAAATTCTATTCCAATAGCTCCTGATCCGATAATACATAATTTTTTTGGAAGAAATTTAGGAATCATTGCTTCTTTGGAACTCCAAATTAAATTAGAAAATTTAATGTCACCAATAGTTCTAGGTTTGCATCCTGTAGCAATGATCATATTCTTAGAAGAAATTTCATCTGAAGTTGTATTTACAAAAAATTCATTATCAATTTTTTTTGGATATGCTCGATGTTTATAAATATCTATTTTATTTTTTTTCATTAGTGAGTTAACGCCTTTTGATAAATTATCAGATGCTGTTCTTGACATTTCGACAACTTTATCTAGAGCAATTTTAGTAAGATCTTTCTTATCAAGCCCAAAATGATTAGCCTCTTCCATGAATTCTGCTGAATGTAGTAATGATTTAGTTGGAATACATCCCCAATTAAGACATACACCTCCTAGTTTATCCTCTTCAAATAAAGCAACCTTCATACCAAGTTGTGCGGCTTTTATAGCAGCAACATAACCACCAGGACCGCCACCAACTATTGTTAAATCATAATTAATTGTCATCTGAAATATTTTCTAAATTTTGTACAATACTAGAAAAAAATTGTGATGCTAAAACTCCATCAACAGCTCTATGATCACATGATAATGTCAAATTTATAAAACTCCCTATTTCAATCTTACCTTTGTACACAAAAACATCCTCAAAAATCTGTCCTACTGCTAATATGTATGTTTGTCCTGGTAAAATAATAGCATCAAAACTACGGATATTAAATGAACCCAAATTAGATATACTTATGACACCGTCTGACAGATCAGAGGGAGAAAGTTTATTATCTCTTGTTAAATTTATCTTTTCATTAAGATTGGAGTTGATTTCATTTAAACTAAAATTATTGATCTTTTTCATTACAGGCATTTTTAAGCCAAACTTAGAGTCAACGGCAATACCAATATTATGATCTTTATTAATAATAAATTCACCATTATCTTTATATGTACAATTTGAGTCTGGAAATGCTTTGAATGCATTTGATATAGATTGCATTAATATTGCATTTAAAGAGTACTTATTACCTTTTAATTTTTGATCTTTTCTAAATTTTAATAGGGTAGCCATATTCACTTTAGTATTTAAATAAAAATGTGGAATGTTATTTTTGGAATGTATTGTTGCTTTTGCAATAGCTTGTCGTAATCTATTAACATTAGGGCTTTCAGACAAATGATTTGAGTCTGATACATCTCTTAAAATAATCCTATTATCTGGACCAGTACCTTTTAATTTTGATAAATCTATAGATTTTTCATTTGAGATTTTTTTGGCAAGTGGGGATATAAATACTCTTATAGCCCCATTATCAAAATTTTCATTTATATCAAGATCATTGGTATGTATTCTTCTTGAAATCGATTTTATTTTTGAAATATCTATATTTTTTTTTTGAGCTATTTTTTTAGCTAAGGGTGTAATTAATATTTTATCTGAAACAAAATCTTTATCATTTTTAGAAGGATTTATTTCTAAAGTTTGTATTTTATTATCTGAATTATTATTTTTTAGAAAATTATTTATATCCTCTTGTGTAAAAGTCAAATCGTCTGAAATTATTGCAACTAATTGATTAACGTTTGCTGTTTCACCTTCCTTGGATATTATTTTAGCAATGTACCCATCTTCTGGTGACTCGTACTCCATTGTAGCTTTATCTGTTTCAACTTCGAATAAAACCTCACCACTTAATATTGGATCTTTTTCTTTTTTTATCCACTTAACAATTTTACCCTCCTCCATTGTGGGAGATAAAGAAGGTAAATTAACTTCATACAACATTAATTTATATATGACACTTTTTTAACAGCAGATACAATTTCATCAGTGTTGGGTAATGCTAATTTTTCTAAATTTTCTGCATATGGCATTGGGACATCTTTTCCACTAACTTTAATTATTTCTGAGTCAAGGAAATCAAAGCAATTTGATTGGATTAAATAAGATAAGTGTGATCCAAAACTTGTAATACCAAAGCCATCCTCAACAATTACAACTCTATTGGTTTTTTTTACGGATTTATATATCAATTCTTCATCTAGAGGTTTAATTGATCTTAGATCTATAATATCAGGACTAATCCCCAGTTTTTCGATTGATGGAAGAGCGTTTAATATTCTTTGAACAGACATTGAAAAACCAATAATAGTGACATCTTTACCTTCTTTAATAAGATTGCCTTTACCAATAGGAATTAAAAAATCGTTCTCTTCTGGAACGTTGGTTTTTTCTTTATAGAGTAATTCATGTTCTAAAAAAACAACAGGATTGGGATTTCGAATAGATGATTTTAATAAACCTTTTGCATCTCTTGCATTTGAAGGAGCAATTACTATCAAGCCTGGAATATGGGAGAACCAAGATATAAAACATTGGCTATGTTGTGCTCCAACTCTAGCCGCCGCACCATTTGGGCCTCGAAAAACTATTGGAACATTTATTTCTCCGCCTGACATATACAAAGATTTAGCAGCAGAATTAACTATTTGATCAATCGCTTGCATAGAAAAATTAAAAGTCATAAATTCACATATAGGCTTAAGTCCTGCCATGGCTGCTCCAATAGCTAAACCTGTAAAACCATGCTCAGAAATAGGAGTATCTAAAACCCTTTTTGATCCAAATTTATCAAGAAGCCCTTGGGTTATTTTATATGCACCATCGTATTCAGCTACCTCCTCTCCTAAGAGAAAAACATCTTTGTCTAATTTCATTTCTTCTTCAATAGCTTGATTCAATGCCTCTCTCATAGATATTTCTTTTTCAGACCAATTCTTTTCACCTAAATTTTCTTTTGTTTGATTTAAAAGAGAATTCATTGAAATATTAACCTCTGATGAAAGAGGTTCAGATTCATTAGTGGAGACTTGCGGAGATTTTTCAATAGGTTTTTCTGGTATCTCCTCTATTTCCTCACCATCAACTTTAAGTAGAGCTATCTCAGTATTAACACTTATATTTTCAGTGCCCTCATTAACTAAAATTCTCTCAATTTTACCATCATCAGGTGACTCTAGTTCCATAGTAGCTTTATCGGTCTCAATTTCTGCTAAAATATCTCCTGAAACTACACTATCTCCCTCTTTAACTAACCATTTTACAAGGTTACCTGTTTCCATTGTTGGAGATAAAGCTGGTAGAAGTATTTTCATAAATATACCTCAGTGTATAATTCTTTTAAATCTGGAAGTGGCGACTCAAGTGAAAATTTTTCTACATCTTTAATTTGTTTCTTAATATCACTTTCAATATCTTTAATCGTGTCCTCTTGAATTTTATAATCATTTAATAAAGTTTCTTTCATCATTAGCACAGGGTCTATCTCTTTCATTTTATTCACCTCATCTTTTGTCCTGTATAGACCGGGATCAGACATTGAATGGCCTCTAAATCTATATGTATCCATTTCAATAATGTAGGGCTTAGAATTTTTTTCGATATATTCTCTAGCCCTTATAGCTGACTCACTTACATTAAAAAAATTCATTCCATCTACTTTTTCACCTTTAATGCCAAATACAGTTGCTCGTTCGTACAACTCACCTCCTGCTGCAGACCTTCCAATAGATGTACCCATTCCATATTTATTGTTTTCGATAATAAATAATACTGGTAACTCCCAAAGTGATGCTAAATTAAATGCCTCAAAAACTTGGCCATTACTCATAGCTCCATCCCCTAAATAGACTCTTGAAATCTTTTTTTCGTTTCTGTACTTATGTGCGAAACCTATGCCAACACCTAAAGGTACTTGTGCTCCAACGATACCGTGTCCACCGTAAAATCTATTAGCTTTGGAGAACATGTGCATTGATCCACCCTTGCCTTTTGAAATTCCATCTTTCCTTCCAGTTAATTCAGACATTACTAGTTTAGGATCTACTCCACGAGCTAATATATGTCCATGATCTCTATAAGCAGTGATAACGGTATCCTCTGAGTTAATAGAAGAAAGAATACCTATGACAACAGCCTCTTGGCCAATGTATAAATGACAGAAACCTCCAATTTTTCCAGCTCCATATAATTGAGCAGCTTTCTCTTCAAATTTTCTAATTAAAAACATTTTTTCATAAAACTTCAGTAACTGGTCATTTGTAAAATTATTTTTGTTTTTTTTATTCATCTTAATCTAATTTTAATATGGTCTCTCCATCTTGAATATTAGGGTTATTCTGCTTTGTAATTTCATCAATATAATCCTCTTTATTAGAATAGAAAGAGTGTAAATCAATATTAATATCTAACATTTTTTGATCGAGATTGGATTGCAATTTTTTATACATTTTTTCCTCAAATTGATAAATTAAGTAATTTCCAATATTGAACTTTCCATAAACTGTGTGATATATCAGGTAAATCAATACAAATATAAAAAAGAAATTTATTAAACTACTAGCTTTTAAAAACTTCACTTAATTCACCAGCATACCCTTTAATCTTATCATTTTCTGATATTCTAAGTAACTGATTGTATTTTGCAACTCTATCAGATCTAGCTAACGAACCAGTTTTAATCAAAGGACAGCGTGAAGCAACAGCTAAATCTGAGATAAAAGAATCTTCAGTTTCTCCTGACCTATGAGACATAATAGATGCAAAACTATTATCTGTCGCTAGGTTGATAGCTTCTAAAGTTTCTTTAACTGTGCCTATTTGATTCAATTTAATTAAAATACTGTTAGCTTGTTTTTCATCTATACCAGTTTGCAACTTTTGTATATTTGTAACAAAAAGATCATCACCAACTAATCGTATTTTTGAACCAAGTTTATTTGTAATTTTTACCCAACCTTCATAATCTTCTTCATTAAGTGCATCTTCAATTGAAAAAATAGGATAGTTTTTACAAATATTTTCATAAACACTAATCATTTCTTCAGTTGAATATGAGTTACCTTCGAAATTATATTTTCCTTCAGAGTAAAACTCACTAGAAGCTGCATCTAATGAAATTTTAAAGTGATCATTTAATTTAAAGCCTGCTTTTGAAATTGAATTACATATTAAATCTAAAACATCTAAATGAGATTTTAAATTAGGAGCAAAACCCCCTTCATCGCCAAGATTAGTATTTAAAGATCTAGATTTTAATTCTTTTTTTATATTGGCTATTACAGAATGTGTTGAAGATAAAGCTTCAGTTAAAGATTTAAATCCTATTGGTAAAATCATAAACTCTTGAAAATCAACATCATTATCAGCATGTTGTCCGCCATTTATTACATTCAACATTGGAACAGGAATAATTAAATTATCTAAACCCTGAGAGAGAAATATTGCACCAAAGTTTGCATAAGACCAAGCCTTATAGTAAGCAAGACTAAGAGATAAAATAGCGTTTGCTCCATAATTTGATTTATTTTCTGTGCCATCTAAATCTATTAGGAGTTGATCAAATTCTCTGAAATCAGCAAAACTTTTATCTAAAATTTTTGGTTTTATGAGGTTGTTAACATTAGATACAGCTTTTAAGACACCTTTGCCACTCATTCTATTTGTGTCTAAATCTCTTAATTCTAATGCTTCAAATTTTCCTGTGGATGCACCTGATGGAACCATTCCGCGAAATGGATATGGTATATTTTCAAATATCATTTCACATTCTATAGTTGGGTTACCCCTACTATCAAAAATTTCTCTTGCTGTTATATTTTTAATTTTCATTTATTTTGCCGCCTTATTTATTTTGTTTATAGCATTTAAGAGTTTTGGCATTTTATGTAAATATACCATATTAGGGCCGTCACTTAATGCCGATTCTGGGTTAGGGTGAGTTTCAATGAAGAAACCTGCGATCCTCAAAGATGAAGCAGCTTTCGATAATGGTGTCACATACTCTCTAGCACCGCCACTTTTTTTACCCAATCCACCAGGTAGTTGCACACTATGAGTTGAGTCAAAAATAATTGGGTATCCAAATGTTTTCATTAAATGAATACCTTTAAAGTCATTTATTAAATAATTATATCCAAACGAATTTCCCCTTTCAGTTATTAATATTTTTTTGTTATTTTCATTTTCAATTTTATTGATGATATTTGAAACTTCTTTATGTGATAAAAATTGTCCTTTTTTAACATTGACAATCTTTTTTGTTTGTGCGGCAGCTTTTATTAAATCTGTTTGCCTACATAAAAAAGCTGGAATTTGTATTATATCAAGAAATTCAGCCAACTTATCAACTTGAAAAGTCTCATGAACGTCGGAAGTGATAGATATTTTTAAATCTTTTTTAAGATTTTTTAATATATCTATGGATTTATCAAGGGAAATTTTATGACGTATTGTTTTATGAGAGCTTCTATTAGCTTTGTCAAAACTACATTTGAATACTAAATTAAACTTTTCTTTTTTTGTATATTTTATAAGAGATTGCGCAACTTTTCTGACTAATTTTTCATTTTCTAACAAGCATGGGCCAGATATTAAAGTCAGTCTATCAGTATCATTTTTAATAAGATTTTTAGATAATTGGACAGATCTAGGCATTTTTATTCATTAAACTATTTTTTATAAATGAGAAAAATATAGGGTGGGGCTTAAACGGTTTAGATTTCAACTCAGGATGAAATTGAACACCGAGGAACCATTTGTGATATTTATTTTCAATGATTTCTAATAATTTTTTATCTTTTGAAAATCCAGAAAAGACAAGACCTTTTTTTTCTATTGAAGATCTATATTTAGGATTCACTTCATACCTATGTCTATGTCTTTCATGAATTAACTTTTTTTTATAAATTTTTGAGGCTAAAGATTTATGTTTAATGTAACAAGGATATGAGCCCAATCTCATAGTAGCGCCTAAATCATTTTCTTTTGTTCTTGTAACCTTTTGATTTTTTTTACTCCATTCGGTCATTAACGATATGACATTATTAGTATGCTTGCCAAATTCAGAGCTACCTGAGTTTTTTATTTTCAAAACATTTTTAGTAAATTCAATAATTGATAATTGCATGCCCAAACATATTCCTAAAAATGGAATTTGATTTTCTCTAGCATACCTAATAGCTTCTATTTTTCCACTTATACCTCTATTACCAAAACCACCAGGTATAAGAATACCTGCGGCCTTAATTAATAACTCATCAACATTTTTTTTGTTTATTGTCTCAGAGTCAATCCATTTGATTTTAACATTTACTTTATTGTGCACACCTGCATGATAAATAGCTTCATAGAGAGATTTATAACTATCTTTTAAATGAACATATTTTCCAATTATAAATATATTTAGCTCCTCTGTTGCTCTTGACTCTAATACTTCAAAGTTTGTCCATTTTGAAAGATCTTTTTTCTTTGTAGATTTTATATTCAAATTTTTTATAACTAAGTCATCTAATTTGGATTTTGATAATAAAGAAGGTACTTGGTAAATGCTCCCTACATCGTAGGACGGAATAACAGCATTAGTTGGTACGTTACAAAACAAACTAATTTTTTGAATTTCTTCATACTTGATTTTTTTATTACTTCTACAAACAATTATATCAGGCTGAATTCCAGCATTTAAAAGCTCTTTAACAGAGTGCTGAGTGGGCTTTGTTTTAATTTCACCAGATGTTTCTATATAAGGAAGTAAAGTTAAATGTATAAGGAGTGTGTCTAGCTGTCTTTCATTTTTAAATTGTCTTATGGCTTCCAAGAAAGGAAGACTTTCAATATCACCAACAGTGCCCCCTATTTCACAAATAATAACATCATCTTTATTAGTTGATTTTTTTATCGAATTTTTAATTTCTTCAGTAACGTGAGGTATTACTTGTACTGTAGATCCTAAATATTCACCTTTTCTTTCCTTTGATAGAATAGTTGAGTAAATTTTACCAGATGAAATAGAGTCATTTTTAGAACATTTTATATCTGTAAACCTCTCATAATGTCCTAAGTCTAAATCAGTCTCATAGCCGTCATCAGTGACATAAACTTCACCGTGTTGGTATGGACTCATTGTTCCAGGATCAACGTTTAAATACGGATCTAATTTTCTAATTTTTAGTTTAATGCCTCTAGATCTAAGAAGAGAGGCTAATGATGCAGTGACTATTCCCTTACCTAGCGATGAAACAACACCTCCGGTAACGAAAATTAATTTCACTGATTAGGCACTTCTGGAATCATTTCCTCTATTGAATCATCTAAAATAATTTCTTCTTGAATAGTTTCTAAATCAGTTGAAGATGAATATTGTTTTGTAATAATTGCACCCATAAACAAACACCAAAATAAAAAACCAAAACCTAAAAAATAAGTAATTTTTGTCATCCCTGAAAAAGTGGATTTATTTGCTGTCATTCCACCTGTAAGAGATGTTTGAGTGCCTAGCCCAAGACTTCCACCTTCAGTTTTTTGAAAAAGTA
>CACBUI010000020.1 GCA_902542505.1 uncultured Alphaproteobacteria bacterium
AAATTCTAACGCAAGAGTTATGCTAAGTGGTATTTTTAAAGATACAACTAATGATTTTTTTAATATCTTTACTACTCCATATCATAAAATTGCTTATGATTTAAATTTAGATAAAGTTTTAAAAGTAAAAGATTGGTTGGGCTCAAGTCTTTTTATTAAGCTATTTCAAAGACAAGTATCAAATTCTAATAGGGTAAATAATAATTTAAAACAGCCATATAAGCCTTGTGTTAATTGCGAAGGATCTGCAATAAAAGAAAAGCAGTGTATTCTTATTCAAAAAACATATAAGCAAACTGGCGAAAAAGTTAGCAGTGTTTCAAGAACTTTAAATATCTCGAGAACGACCGTTTATAAGCATTTATCTTAGTTATTTTACGCCAAGTTTTTTTTGTAAATCACTAGAAGAGGTAGTGTACCTAAACACGTATTTCTTATCACTATGACAATATTCAAACATTTTTTTTGCTGCAAGAGCTGCTTCATGAAAGCCACTTAAAATTAACTTTAATTTACCAGGATAAATACAAATATCTCCAACAGCAAAAACTCTTGGAACAGAAGTTTCAAAATTCTCGGTATTCACTGATATTAAATTGTTTTCTAAATTTAAGCCCCAATCTGCTATTGGGCCTAATTCTATTTTTAATCCAAAAAACGGAAAAATGGCGTCAATATCACTTAGTGTTGTCTCATCATCAAGTGTCACTGTGACTTTACCGTTATCATTTTTTTCAACCTTTTTTAAACTTCCCATGTTGAAGTTTACATCGCCTTTATCAACTAAAGACATAACTTTATTTACAGAGTCTTGAACTCCTTTAAATTCTTTTCTTCTGTGGACCAAAGAAACTTTTTTGGCTATTCCTTGAAATCCCATAACATAATCAAGCGCAGAGTCACCACCGCCGATTATTAAAATATTCTTATCTTGAAAATCAGATCTTTTTTTAACAGAGTAAAAAATATTTTTATTTTCTAGCTCCTGAGAGCCCTCTGCAGGAAGTTTTCTTGGAACAAAACTACCAGCCCCCGCTGCAATCACAAGAGACTTGCATTTAATGGATGTGCCCTTATCGGTTTCAACTAAAATATCATTATCATTTAAAGATATTTTAGAGGTTAATTGATTGAGATGATATGAAGGATTGAAAGGCTCAGCTTGTTTCATTAAATCATCGGTTAGTTCTTGGCCGGTAATAGCTGGCCTGCTTGGAATATCATATAAATTTTTATCAGGATATAATTCTGCGCACTGCCCTCCTATTTTATCAAGGTTGTCGATTAAATGAGCCTTCATATCTAAAAGACCCAATTCAAAGACTTGAAACAGACCACATGGACCAGCACCGATAATTACAACGTCTGTTTCGTGGCTTCCACCTGATTTAATAATATTGGTCATGTCTTATTATTATAATAAATGTTACTTGAGTTAGATTATTTGTTTCTTTTGTAAATATCAAAAACCATTATCGCTATTGCTAAAACTGCGCCAAATATACCCAATAAAAGCGAGGTTTCTAAAGTCATATTTATAATCTAACCAGTTAACTCTATTATGGTAATCAATGCATTTCTAGTTTAAAAAAAAACTAGGAGAAATAAGGTGGGGGCAAAAAAGTCAGATTTTTTTGATTCAAGAGATAAATATTTATCATTTGTAAATTCTACCAACGAAAAAAGTCGAATAGCTTTTCAATTAGCGAAGTATTTAAAAAATTCTAAAATTACTAAGGATGCGTTTAGAATTTTTGATGCTGGGACAGGAGATGGCTCAGTCATCTGCACATTGCTATCGGCTGTTCATGACAAATTTCCTGAAGATCCAATTATAGTTGTTGGAAAAGAAATTAGTATCGATGATATTAACAGTCTTCTAAATTATCTTGGTTATAGATTTTTTGAACATAAGAATTTAGTTTTCTGTATAACGAATGCATCCTACAGAGAAATTAATGATAATCGTTTCACAGATTGTAAGTTAATAAAAAAAGAATTAGTTGGAAATTCAAGTTTTAGTTTCAATCAGCAACTCATGAATATGGGTGAGGTTATAAGAAAAAATTGGGATATAAAAGAAGATACTTCTTCAACCATATTGAGACCGAAGCAAAAGACACTGATGGTTATTTACAGGAGGGATCAAAAAATTGCATTAAAGCATTTGATACCAAGTAAGTTAGAGAGTATTCCAAAGTTTTACGACTATATAATTGCATCGCAAGCTTTCAGGCTAAGATCTCCTTATGACAGAACACTTAAGCTAGTACTTATTCCATTATTAAAAATGTTAGATGTAAAAGGTCAGCTATTTTTTATTTATTCATCCGGAAATGATTTTTCAAAAAAGCTTCTCAAATTATTCTTTCCAAAGATTAATCCCTATCAATTTAGTGATCCCAAAAAATTTGTAGAAAGCCTGAATAAAAAAATACCTCATTTTAGAAAAAAATTTAAAGTATCCGCATCTTCATTTTTATTTTCATTTATAAACCTATCATTATCCTCTAAGAAAAAATTTTCACCGATGAACTCTCTTGGATTATGGAATGCTATCACCTATGTTGGTCAAATATCCGAAAATGAACAAAAAAGTATTAAAATAAGTATTAATTTTCTAGATAAAATTAGCAATAGTGCAAAAAAACTTAAATTGCAATTTAGTGATTATCTTTTAAGATTTGAAAAGAATAATTTTAAAAGTCATTTGGATGAGTAATTTTACAAGTAAATTTGCAGACCGTAAAATTGGCCCAAAGTTTTTCGAAACAATTAACCAAAATTTTGAAAATCAAGTTTATAAACCTAGGCTCTACGAAGAAAAAATAGACTTCGACCGTTTACGTATGTATCGACTCAATAGAGTTTTAGAGCAACTACGATTAAATAATGTTGGTGCTTGCATATTATTTGATCCGATCAATATAAGGTATGCAACCGACAGTAGAAATATGAGTTTATTTACAATGCATGAACTCGTGCGATTCGTATTTATTTCTGCAGAGGGAAAAGTAATACTATTTGATTATCCAAAGAGCGAGCATCTCTCAGAACATTTATGCACGATTGATGATATTCGAGCAGTTGATAGTTGGGATTTTTTTTCAGCAAATAATTTTGTTGATAAAAATGCAAAAAAATGGGCTGGCACTGTTCAAGATTTAATGAGAGAGCATTCACCTGATAATAATTGCCTTGCAATAGATGTTTCCGATCCAGTTGGAATACAAATGTTACTTAAACAGTTTAATGTTAAACTAGTGAACGCCCAAAAGTATATTGAGCTTGCAAGATCTATTAAATCTGATGATGAGTTAATTTGCATGAAAGCTTCTATTGAGACTGCTGAAAAAGGAATGTGGCTAATGAGAGACAAACTTCAGGCAGGTATGACAGAAGAAGAACTTTGGTCATACATGCATAAAGTCAATATTGAAAATGGTGGGGAATGGTTTGAGACTCGTCTTTTAGTATCTGGACCACGAACAAATCCTTGGCTTCAAGAATGCAGTAACAGAGTCATTGAGTCTGGAGATTTAGTTGCTTTTGACACAGATATGGTTGGACCGTACGGTTACTGTGCTGATATCTCTCGAACCTTTGTTGAGGGCAATCGTCTAAATGATGAACAAAAAAGGCTCTACTCAATGTCTTTAGAGCATATTAATCATAACAAATCTCTGATCAAAGCTGGTGTAAATTTTAGAGAATTTGCAGAAAAATCCTGGAAATTGCCTGATAATTGCTACGATAATCATTATCCATGCATTATTCATGGTGTCGGTCTTTGTGATGAATGGCCACTTGTAGCTTACCCAAATAGAGATTTTAGCAACGCGGATTACTCAGCCAATTTTGAGGAAAATATGACTATCTGTGTAGAAAGTTATGTTGGTGAAGTTGGCGGCAAAGAAGGAATTAAACTTGAGGATCAGTTCGTTGTAACCAAAGATGGCTTGAAGCAACTAAGTTCATTTCCTTATGAGATAGATATCTAAACTGATTGGATATTTTTATTTAGCTGCAGCGGTCTTCTTCGGGATACTTTCAAATAATTTTGCAAAAATATCAAATGGATACGAGAAATTCATACCAACCTCACTAAGTGCTATTTCCATAGTAATCGCGGTCTTTTTTATTTCTAAGGTAATGAAGTTTTTACCAATGGGAATTGCCTATGCCTCTTATGCTGGTTTAGTGATTTTTGGAACGTTCATATTAAGTATAATTAAGTTTGGTCAGAGTCCAAACTTATTTGGAATTCTTGGTTGTGGGCTGATTATACTTGGTATTGTTATGGTAAACGCTCTGGGTAAATAATTACTTCATTCCAGTCATAGTAATACCTTCAACAAATCTTTTTTGAGCAACTATGAAAGCCACAATAAGTGGAATGGTAACAGTAACAATCGACGCCATCATAGGTCCAAATTCATCACTATCTATACCACCTCTAAATTCTCTAATACCAAGTGGTGGTGTAAATAAATCACGATTACCTGTGATAACAATCCTAGGCCAAAAATAATCATTCCAGTGAGCAACAACTGAGAAAATTGCAAAAGCGAGTAACGCTGGTATGGCTACAGGAAGCATAACTTTCCAAACAATAGAATATTCTCCCATACCATCCATCCTTGCAGCATCAATTAGTTCATCTGGTACTGTCATAAAGAATTGCCGCATTAGAAAAATTCCAAACACAGATATCGTCCATGGTATTATTAAGGCTGCATAGGTATCCACCAGTCCAGCTTTTGCTAACATGACATACAACGGTAAAGCGATTGCATGTACAGGTATTAATAAACAGAACAGAACCATTGAAAAGACAAATTCCCTTCCTTTAAACCTAAGCTTGGCTAGTGCATAAGAACATGGAAGTGCAATCAATACTTGTATTAAAAAGATTGAAACAGTCACAATCAAACCGTTCATTAAATACCTTGGAATTGGGGCTTTTTTGAATGCAAACCAGAAATTGTATTTATAAGGTCGCATTGTGCATACCTCTTCAGTGTATCCGTGCTTAGTACAAACTGGGAATGTTTGAATCTCCTGTGCTCCGACTAAACCTCCAGATATTGACTGAATTTCTTGTTGAGATTTAAGTGACATTGAAACCATCATGTAGAATGGGATCAACACAATTAATGCTCCAATGATGAGCAGTCCATGCTTCCATGACTCTCCAATATAATGTCTAGCTAACATTTTAGTAATGTACCCTTTTCTCAATCACATATCTTTGGAAGAATGTTAGCAAGATTATAAAGATTATAAACACAACAGTAATCGCTGCACCAATACTTGTAATATTTTGTTGAATTGCTTTTTCAAAAATTGCGTACATCATTACATACGTTGTTTTGGCAGGACCGCCTTTTGTAAGAATTTCAATTGTGTCGAATACTTGAAATGACCTTATTGTCGTTATGGTAACCACAAAAAGAGTTGTAGGACCTAACATTGGCCAAGTTACAAGTTTAAATTGTTCCCAAGTTGACTGAGCACCATCCATTTCTGCAGCATGATACAATTCTCTTGGTATGCTTGTTAAACCAGCTAAGTATAACACCATATTAAATCCAAAGGCTTGCCATACTCCAATAAAACAAATTGTCCAAATCGCTGTTTTTTTATCTTTGAGCCAATACGGGAAATCCATATTGTTAGCACAAGCAACACTGTACCAACTGTCCTCGGAACTAACCCACGGTAGCCAATGAAAACCTAAAATAAATTCTCTAATACCTCCACATCCATTGGCAAGGAAAGAATTAATTATTCCAAGAGTTGGATGAAGAGTAAATTCCCAAGCAATAGCCATTGCCAATAAAGTAGCCATCACCGGAAGAAAGAAAATTGTTTTATAAATATCAGCTCCAAATCGAAGAGAGTTGAGCATAATGGCTGCAACTAAACCTAATACCACTGAAACAGGAACAACGATCAACACGTAAGTTGCCGTTGATATAATCATTTTAATGTAAGTTTTTCTTGAGAACATTTTTTCATAATTCTCAATGCCTACCCATTCGAAACTAGAATTACCAAGATTGTAATTAGTAAATGAGATACCTCCGGCTAAAAAAATTGGAAGTATTAATATGACAATCATTAGTATGATTGCAGGCCAAACAAACCAAATATGTGCTTTAGAGTGGTGCATATTTATCGGATACGCTCACCAGATGTTTCAAAAAGCATAGCCTCTGCATGAGAGAGACTTATTCTAACTGTTTCCCCATTTGAGATCAGTCCAGCTTGTGGTGAGCCTCTGACTATGATTTTAAAGTCAGATTGATCAACTTGAACATGGTAAAATATATCAGAACCAAGGTTTTCTCGGTATGAAACTGTAGCCTCAAATGCAGGTTTGTTTGAGTCTTTTGTAATTTCTAAATGTTCTGGTCTCACAGCAACTAAAGCTTTTTGACTATTAGTATTAAATTTTCTTTCAAGCTTAATACCCATAAATTCAACAGAACCATCAGGGCTAATCTGAGCAGCAAATGTGTTAATCTTTGGGCTGCCAACAAATTCTGCAACCCTTAAAGATGATGGATTATTATAAACCTCACTTGGGGTATCAAGTTGCAAAAGCTCCCCATCAATCATTACCGCCATTCGAGTTGACATTGTAAGTGCTTCAGCTTGATCATGCGTCACATAAATGAAAGTGGTCTTTAAAGAATTATGAAGCTCAGATAGTTCAGATCTCATATGAACTCTTAATGCAGCATCAAGATTTGATAAAGGTTCATCCATTAAGAATGCGACTGGTTCTCTTACCATCGCTCTTCCTAGGGCCGCTCTTTGTCTTTGACCACCAGATAGTTGACCTGGCTTCCTATCAAGTAGTTCTGTTATTTTTAAAGTTTCAGATGTTTTGAAAACAAGGTCATCAATTGATTTCTTTTTTTCTTTTCTACTTGGTACAAAATTACCAATAAGAGGCAACCTCTCTACAAAACTATAGTCTCTTAATTTCAAAGGTGTTTCTAAATTTTTTCTGACTGTCAGGTGCGGGTAAAGAGCGTAAGATTGGAAAACCATTGCTAAGTCTCTCTTGCTAGCTCTAGTGCTGTTAACATTCTTATCATCAATAATTACGTCACCACTATTTTGTTGCTCCAATCCGGCAATAATTTTTAATAAAGTGGATTTGCCACAACCGGACGGACCGACTAATGTTAAAAATTCACCATCTTGGATATCAAGGCTTAGTTGTTTAAGCACCTCAGTTGAGCCAAATGACTTATTGATGTTCTTTAAAGAAATTGTCCCCATCTATTTTTATTCCTCAACACTAAAATAGTTCTGATTAGGACAATTTAAAAGTAAATTTGTAAAATTTATGTTAAAACTTTATGAATTAATTTTACATTAATCGGAAGTTTGTTCTTTATATGAGGCAATAGTAATTATGAGTGATAAAATTGAAATAAACAAAAGACAATACAAAAAATCACTTTCTTCAACTGTAGTAGTTATATGCCTTGATGGTAGTCAAAAAGAGTATATTGATATCGCCTCTTCAAAAGGATTGACACCAAATCTTGATAAAATACTGGAAAATGGCCAATATCTGATGGCTAACAGTGCTATTCCCAGTTTTACAAACCCTAACAACATTTCGATAGTCACAGGGCAGCCTAGTGATGTTCATGGAATAAGTGGTAATTTCTTTTATACCCCATCAACCGGTGAAGAAGTGATGATGAATGATCCAAAATATTTAAGAGCTCCAACTATTTTTGAGAAATATTATAATGAAGGTTATAAAATAGCAGTAATCACTGCTAAGGATAAATTAAGGACTCTTTTAGGTAATGGTTTAAAATTTAATGAAGGAAGAGCAATCTGTTTTTCATCAGAAAAATCAGATCAGGCCACTCTCAGTGAAAATGGTATTGAAAATATTAATGACTGGATTGGAATGAAAGTACCTGAAGTATATTCTCAGGATCTATCAGAATTTGTTATGGCAGCTGGGGTAAAATTACTTGAAGAATTTAATCCTGACATTATGTATTTATCTACAACTGACTTTATTCAACACAAATATGCACCTGGAGATAAAGAAGCAAATGATTTTTATCAGATGTTTGATAAGTATGTCAGTAAAATTTGTAGTAATGGGAATTCGGTTGTCATCACTGCAGATCATGGAATGAAGTCTAAAGCAAATATTAATGGAGAACCTAATGCCATCTTCCTTCAAGATTATTTAGATGATCAAATGGGTAAAGATGAGGCTAAAGTAATACTTCCAATTACTGACCCTTATGTAGTTCATCATGGTTCACTGGGATCGTTTGCCACTATATATGTAAAAGATAAATCAAAAATTGGTGAAACAATTAGCAAAATATCATCAATTAAAGAAATTGAAGTAGTTGTTAAACAAGAAGAAGCATGTAGAGAATATAGGCTACCTTCAGATAGAATAGGTGATATCGTATGCATGTCATCTGAAGATATGACAATTGGTACCTCAAAAGCTAATCATGATCTTTCAAAATTAAAGGAACCCCTTAGATCTCATGGAGGTCATCATGAAAGAGAAGTTCCTTTTATTTCTAATAAAAAACTAAACATTGCCAAAGATCAAAGTTTAAATAACTATGATGCATTTTTTTATGCTATTAATGGAGCTTAATCATGACTGATAAAATTATTAATGAGGGTATGAGGATTGGTGGAAAAACTGTTCACACCGATAACAAGATTGATGTTATCTATCCCTTCACAGGTAAAGTTATAGGCACAGTACCAGCTGGCACAGCAGAACATGCTCAAAAAGCCTTTGATACTGCTGCAAATTATAAACCTAATTTATCTAGATATGATCGTCAAAAAATACTTCAAAAGACTGCTGAAACACTTGTTGAGAGAAAAGAACAAATCTCTGATCTAATTTCACTTGAGTCTGGGCTATCGAAACAAGATACGCTTTATGAAGTTGGTAGAGCCTTTGATGTATTTTCTCTTACTGCTCAGCTTTGTATCCAGGATGACGGAGAAATTTACTCTTGTGATTTAACACCTCATGGAAAACAAAGAAAAATATTTACAATTAGAGAACCGCTTAACACTATATCTGCAATCACTCCATTTAATCATCCTTTAAATATGGTTGCTCACAAAATAGCTCCATCAATAGCAACTAACAACTGTACTGTTTGTAAACAAACAGAATTGACCCCTTTAACAGCTATGCTACTAGCAGATATTTTATATGAATGTGGCCTTCCTCCAGAAATGTTTTCAATTTTAACAGGATGGCCTGAAGACATTGGGAATGAAGTAATTAAAAATAAAAATATAGATTTAATTACTTTTACAGGAAGCGTTGGTGTTGGAAAACTGATAGCTGAAAATGCAGGTTACAAAAGAACTGTTTTAGAGTTAGGTGGAAACGACCCTTTAATAGTTTTGAGTGACTTAGATGATGATGATTTAAATAAAGCAGCTGATCTAGCAATCATGGGAGCAACAAAAAACTCTGGTCAAAGATGCACTGCTGTAAAAAGAATATTAGTTCAAGAATCAGTTGCTGATAAATTTGTCGAGCTTGCTCTGGAAAAAGCAAAAGCAATAAAATTTGGTGATCCCATGGATATTAATAATCAGTTGGGCACAGTAATTAATAAAGAGGCAGCAAGTATGTTTAATGACAGAGTAAATAAAGCTGAACAGGATGGTGCAAAAATTCTTTATAACCCTGGGGTCCAAGAAGCTCTTGTGCCACCAATTTTTATAGACAACGTTAATTATAAATCAGAACTTGTTGTTGAAGAAACCTTTGGTCCAATTGTGCCCGTCATTAGAGTTCCCAATGATGATGAAAAAGTAATGGAAATTTCAAATTCAACGGCCTTTGGTTTGTCATCAGGTGTTTGTAGTAACGATTTTAGAAGAATTAAAAAATACATAAGCGGTCTTAATGTGGGCACAGTTAATATTTGGGAAGTGCCCGGTTACAGAATTGAGATGTCACCTTTTGGCGGAATAAAAGACTCAGGATTAGGCTATAAAGAGGGTGTAATAGAGGCTATGAAAAGTTACACAAATGTAAAAACCTTCTCATTACCTTGGTAATTAATAGCTTTTAAGAATTATTCACAGATTTTTTTTCACACATACTAAATATTTCTACTTTGCTTTAAAAATTTAACATATCCTTAACATTAAGGATTTAATAATTAATTATTATCATTTTTAGGAGGGACTATGAAAAAAGTAATCTTAGGATTTTTTGCATCAGTTTTCGCATACAACGCTAATGCGGTAGAAATTGAATTTGCATATCCTTATTCAGGTTTGTTCGATGTGACATACCAGGCAATTATGCCAGAGTTTGAAAAAGCTCATCCTGACATTAAAGTTAAGTTCAGAGCAACTTATGAAAACTATGAAGATGCTACTGCTACCATACTAAGAGAGTCAACATCAGGAAACTTACCTGATATCACCATGCAAGGTCTTAATAGACAAGCACCTTTAGTAGACAAAGGTATCGCTTTATCTTTAGAGCCTTTCATTGCTAATGAGCCAGATTTTGCAAAAGACGGTTATCATGAAGCTATGTTGAGCTTATCTACCTTTGGAGGAGAGGTTTATGGCTTGCCATTTTCAGTATCAACTCCAGTTGGTTACTACAACATGGATCTTTTAGCAAGTGCTGGTGTTAGCAGCATTCCATCAAATTGGGATGAGGTCATTGACGCTTGTAATAAATTAGAAGCTGCAGGACACGGTACACTTTACTTTGGATGGAATATTACAGGTAACTGGTTCCATCAAGCTCTAATGCATAGCCAAAATGTTCCAATGGTTAAAGATGGAGCTGTTAATATGGGTGGAGATGCTGGTCTAAAAACTTTAGAGCAAATGAAAGATATCATGGGTGGCTGTAATATGCCTAACTATTCTATTGCTGACGGACAAGCTGCGTTTAATGCAGGTACTATTGGTATGATGTTTTGGAGTACTAGTAGTTTAGGCTCTGTTGAAGCTGCAAAAGCTGACTTTGAACTAAAGACTGCGCCTTTCCCAGGAATACCTGGTGTTAATGGTGGAACTCCAGCTAGACTACCTGCCGGTGGTAACGCAGCGATGTTAGTTACTACTTCAGATGATCCTGAAAGAGTACAAGCGGCATGGACATTTTTAAAATTTATCACATCAGGTGTAGGAGCAGCTGCTGTTGCAGAAACAACAGGTTACGTTCCTCCTAACAAAGCTGCAAATGACCTGTTAGGTGATTTTTATGATGCGAACCCCAACAAGTTAACTGCTGTTAATCAGCTGCCTTTGTTAGCTGATTGGTTCGCATATCCTGGAGAAAACGGTCTTGCTGTGACTCAGGTAATCTATGACTATACTGAGACCATTGCTACAGGTGACGCCGACGACATGGCCGATCTTCAGGAAGAAATGATGGAGGAAATTGAAGACTTAATGTAGGTCTTTTCAATTCCGTTTATCATTAGATTTTTAAACAGCAGCTAGTATACTGGCTGCTGTTTTTTTTTAAATGAGCATCAAAACTACAACTATTGGAGCTTATCCAAAACCTAATTACACACCTATAAGAGATTGGTTTCTCCAAGATAAATCTGACGAAGAAAAAAAACAATCCAAGGGATTGTTATCAAATTGGGATCCCAAAAGTGAAGACCATAAAGTATATGAAGAGAAAGATGAGGAAAAAGAAAAACTATTCTTAAAAGCTATTGAAGAAGTAATTCTTGATCAGACAAGTAGCGGAATAGATATCCCCACAGATGGTGAAGTAAGGCGAGAAAACTATATTTTTTATCAATTGAGATTTTTTAATGGGGTAAGCTTTGAACACTTAACGACTAAATCAGTCAGGAAAGGAGCTTTTGAAGCAACACTCCCAACAATTACAAGTAAAGTTTCAAATAAATCATTACGATTAGTAGATGATTGGAAATCTGCACAGCAGTTTACTAATAACCCAGTGAAAATAACTATACCAGGTCCTATGACAATAACTGACTCCATTGCTGATGACTATTATAATGATCCCAAAAAAATGGGTTATGATCTAGCATTATGTATTAGTAATGAAGTTAAGGCTCTATCCGAAGCTGGTTGTCAATACATTCAAATTGATGAACCAGTGTTCGCCAGAAAACCAGAAGAAACACACGATTATGGTATGGAAAACT
>CACBUI010000021.1 GCA_902542505.1 uncultured Alphaproteobacteria bacterium
CAGGATTGTTGGTTGTTGGTTTGGCTTTAGCAGGTATAGCCGGGTATTTTATGATACTATATTTTGGATTTGAAAGAACAGGAAGAGAGCTCATAGAACCGTTAGTAGCTCTTGGCTTTGGATCTTCATTAATTTCCATATTTGCAAGATTGGGTGGGGGAATTTTTACAAAAGGAGCAGACGTTGGAGCTGATCTGGTTGGAAAAGTAGAAAAAAATATTCCTGAGGATGACCCAAGAAATCCAGCTGTAATAGCAGATAATGTTGGAGATAACGTTGGAGACTGTGCAGGTATGGCGGCAGACCTATTCGAAACTTATGTTGTTTCAATTGTAGCAACAATGGTTTTAGCTATTATCTTTCAGGGAACTGTTAGCGAACTAACTATTTATCCGTTACTAATCGCAGGATCTAGTATATTAGCATCTATTATTGGCTCAAAGTTTGTATCAATCTCCACTCCAAAATCTTCAATTATGGGAGCATTGTACAAAGGTTTTTTCATGACATTATTTATTTCTGTAATTTTATTTGCACTTATCACTCAATATTCAATTGGTTTCGATCAATTTTTCCAATTAGGAAATAAATGGTACAACGGAATGGATTTATTTCTTTGTGCGGTTTACGGATTAATAATAACATTGGCGCTTGTTTTTATTACAGAATATTACACTAGTACTGAGTATAGACCTGTGAAAAGTGTTGCTGAGGCTTCTCAAACTGGTCACGCTACTAATATTATTCAGGGACTCGCTATGGGTATGGAGTCTACAGCAATACCTGTACTAATTATCTGTGCTGGAATAGGTCTAACTTTTTCAACTGCTGGACTTTTTGGTATCGCAATCGCAGTTACTTCAATGTTGGCTCTTGCTGGAATGGTAGTTGCTTTAGATGCATACGGACCCGTTACAGATAATGCAGGCGGTATCGCTGAAATGTCAGGTTTGAATAAAAGGGTTAGAGAAAGAACTGATGCTTTAGATGCTGTTGGAAATACTACAAAAGCTGTCACCAAAGGCTACGCTATTGGATCAGCTGGATTGGGTGCATTGGTTTTATTTGCTGCTTATACCGAAGATCTAAAATTCTTTAATCAAGAAACTGGAAACAATGCTTTCAATGTATCTTTTGATTTATCAGAACCTTATGTGATAATTGGTTTACTATTAGGTGGACTATTACCTTTTTTATTTAGTGCTTTAAGTATGACTGCAGTAGGAAGAGCTGCAGGTTCAGTTGTTTTAGAGGTTAGACAACAGTTTAAAGAAAAAAAAGGTATAATGTCCGGAAAAGAAAAACCTGATTATGGCAAGTGTGTTGATATACTTACAAAAGCAGCCATTAAAGAGATGATTATTCCATCTCTATTGCCCGTGCTTTCGCCGGTTATTATTTTCTTTGGAGTTTATTCTCTTACAGGTAGTGTCAATACTGCCTTTCAAGCGCTTGGAGCTCTTCTTATAGGAGTTATAATCACTGGTTTCTTTGTAGCTATATCTATGACTGCTGGCGGTGGTGCATGGGATAATGCAAAAAAATATATTGAAGATGGTAATTTAGGAGGGAAAGGCAGTGAAACTCATAAAGCCTCTGTTACAGGAGATACTGTTGGTGATCCTTATAAAGATACAGCCGGACCAGCTGTTAACCCGATGATTAAAATAACAAATATTGTATCAATTCTATTGCTATCAATAGTTGTTCATTTAAATATTATTTAATTTAATTCAATTTCTTCAACAGACCTTAAAACATTATCTTCAAATTTAAGCTTTAGGGTCTTGTTGTAGGCTGTTTGTTTGAATGCAGCAATTCCTATTTTTTTATCTGTTCTATAAATCCATAAATTATCTGAGTTTTCCTTTATTAAAGGAGGTCCAATAATTGCTATCACATCCTCTTTTGAGTAATTAATATTTTGATAATTTTCTTTAATTTCATTAAAACTAGTTTCTGAAATACCAGAAAAATATACCTCTTTAGAACAGGAAAATAAAATTATTGAGCTTAATAGGGCCATAAAAATAAAAGGTATTTTTAAAATATTCACAATAAAAACAAATAAGGTATAAGTTTCCTTAAAGCAATAATAAACATTAATGACTAAATATATAATTAATCTTGACTTACACGGAGGAGACTTTGCCCCACAATCAGTTCTAGAAGGGGCATTAATAGCCCAAACCAAAAATTCTTCTATTAAATTCAATTTACATTCCGATAGACATATTTACGAGAAATTTAAATCGCCATTTTCAAAGTTATTTAATAACTCTAAATGGACACAATCTGAAAATTTTATTTCTCCCGATATGAAACCAAGTGACGCTTTAAAAAAGGATAATCGAAATAGTTCTATGTCAAATGCCATTTTAAATTTAAAAGAAAATAAAAATCAAATAACTATTTCTGCAGGAAACACTGGTGCAATGATGGCTTACTCAACTGTATATCTCAGGACCATTGAAAATATTACAAGACCTGCAATTGCGTCATTTTTTCCTTCAGAGAAACATCCGGTATGTTTTTTAGATTTAGGTGCAAATGCTGAGTGTAACTCAGAAAATCTTTTAGATTTTGCTGTTATGGGAAGTACTTATTACAAAGTTCTTTATCCAAAAATTGATACCAAAGTGGCACTTTTAAATATTGGATCAGAAGAACTCAAAGGCAATAATTTGATTAAAGAGACACATGAATTAATGAAGAGTGATAAAAGAATAAATTATCAAGGATTTGTTGAAGCTAATGAGATTACCTCAACAAATAATCATGTTATTGTCACAGATGGATTTTCTGGAAATATTGCGTTGAAAACGGCTGAGGGTGTATCTAAATTCATAACTGACTCTCTAAAAAAAAGTTTAACCTCTAACTCTTTCTCAAAAATACTATCTTTACTCTTAAAAAAAAATTTCAAAGACTTTAAAAATTTAATTGATCCTAGAAATTACAACGGTGGTATGTTTATAGGTGTAAATGGTATTGTAATTAAAAGTCATGGGAATGCTGACTCACATGCATTCGCGAATGCTATAGAGTTTGGTGTAAAATGTATTGACAATGATTTATTAAATGAGATTAAGAAAAATGTCTCAAGATAAAGCAACCAGAGAGAGTATTGCTAAACAAATATCTATTGAATTTGGTATAGCATACTCCACGGTTTACAAAAAAATTGATAAAATTCTTGAAATTTGGAGCAATGAAATGATTATTTCTGATTTATCAATAAGTAATATTGGTTCATTTAAAATTAAAAAAAAAAATGAGAGAATAGGTAGAAATCCAAGAACTAAAGAAGAGCATTTAATAAAATCTAGAAAAGTTATAAGTTTTAAAAAATCAAATAAATTAGTCTTATGAACAAAAATTTTTACAATATTGATGATGTATCTCATTTAGTGGGAGAGCAGAAACATACAATCAGGTTTTGGGAGAGTAGAATAAAAAAACTTAAAGTTATCAGAACTCAATCTGGACATAGATTATATGATTATGAAAATTTACTTCTTCTAAAAAAAATAAAATACTTACTTGATGTTCAAAAATTGACACTTGATGGGGTCAACGATTATTTATCAAAATCAAAGCTTAAAATGAAATCGCTAGATGATAATATCCTCTCAGAGTTAAAGGATTTATTGGGAGTATTAAAAAAGTCAAGATAATCGGGGGTTAGCTCAGCCTGGTAGAGTGCGCGTCTGGGGGGCGTGAGGTCGCTGGTTCAAGTCCAGTACCCCCGACCAAAAAAATGAGAATAATGTTAAAAATTAAGTTTATTATCAATTAATGAGGAAAAATTTATCTATAATCCTTGCTTTTTTAATGATTTTACTTATATTCCCTCTATCGTGAAAACTACTACTTTAAAAAAATCTGAATTTCAAAAAGAATGGCATTTGCTAGATGCCACCGATATCTCTGTTGGAAGGCTTGCTTCAAGGGTAAGTTTAATTCTTAAGGGTAAAAACAAACCACAATATTCTCCTAATTTACCAGTCGGAGATGGTGTGATTATTGTTAACACAGATAAAGTAAAATTTTCAGGCAATAAAAACACTGACAAAAAATATTACAAACATACTGGTCACCCTGGTGGAATTAAAGAAATTACACCTGACAAACTGAGAGAAAATAATAAATCTGATGATATTATTAAAAAAGCAATTAAAGGAATGCTCCCAAACTCTCCTTTATTTAGAGACCTTATGAAAAATAATATAAAACTTTATAGAGATGCTAATCATCCACATGAGTCTCAAAATCCTAAAAACTTAGACTTTAAGTCAATTAATAGGAAGAATAAAGTAAATGTCTGATCAAGTCTATAGTACTGGAAGACGTAAAGAGTCTATTGCAAGAGTTTGGATTTCTAATGGAACAGGAAATATAATAATTAATAAAAAAAATGTTGATGATTATTTTCCCGACAAAGCACTAAGAATGATAATTAACCAACCATTAGAGGTTGCAAAAAAATCAGACTCTGTGGATCTTAGAATTACAGTATTAGGTGGAGGTTTATCTGGTCAAGCTGGAGCAATCAAACACGGACTTAGCAGAGCTTTAACAAAAATAGATCCAAACACCAAAGATGTTTTAAAGAAAAATGGGTTTTTAACAAGAGACTCTAGAACAGTAGAACGAAAAAAGTATGGTAGGCAAAAAGCTAGACGAAGTTTTCAGTTCTCTAAAAGATAATTTTTTATTTATTTTTTCTGTCATTTCACTATCAATTATTACTATTTCTTGCGAAAGATCATTCCAAAATTTCGATAAAAATTTGATGGAAAAGAAAAAAGAATTAGAGGAATTCAACGAAAAGAGTAGTATTAGAAAAGAACAAATTTTAAAATCTCAAAATGAACAAGATTAAAATAGCAGTTTTAGGTTTAGGAGTCGTAGGCTCTCATGTTGTAAAGCTATTAGAAAAAAATTCATACATTTTAGATGATACTAAATGTGAAATAGTTGCCATTGGCGCAAAAAATAAGAAAAAGAAAAGAATAATCAATATTAGTAAATACAAATGGGTAGGCGATTATAAGAGCTTAATCCAATTTAAACCTGACTTAATCATTGAAACTATTGGAGGTACAGGGAAGTATATAAATGATCTATATAAATTTTGTTTAAAAAATAAAATATCTCTTATTACTGCTAATAAGTCTCAATTAGCAGAAAAGTCTAATTTATTTTTTGAGGGCTTTGATAAGTCGAATTTATTTTTAGGTTTTGAGGCTGCTGTATTAGGTGCCGTGCCAGTAATAAGGACGATAGAGAATAGTATTCACCCCTCAAAGGTTAATTCAATTTATGGAATTTTTAATGGCACAACTAACTATATCATTTCAAAAATGTATGAAAATAAGATCAGTTTCAAAGAAACATTAGAACTAGCTATTAAACATGGATTTGCTGAACAAGACTCTAGTGCTGATTTATCTGGAAAAGATGCTATGCACAAACTTGTTTTACTCTCAAATATATCTTTTGGAAAAAAGTTTAAATTTTCTGATATGCACTACGATGGAATTGAAAATATTAAGCTAATAGATTTAGAACAAGGTCTTAACCTTGGTTATAAATTAAAACTTGTCTCTTTAACAGAGAGATACAAAGATAAGTTTTTTTCATCTGTGGCACCTTGTTTTGTGCCAGATTCAAGTTTGATTGCAAAAACTAATTTTGAAGAAAACGTTATTACTTTAGAAGGTGAGAATTTTTTAAAAACTAGCTTAGTTGGCAAAGGAGCTGGAGGTTACCCAACAGCTACCTCTATTATCTCAGATTTAAAGAGATTTATTAATTATTCTTCTATTAAAGGTATTTTTATAAAAAAATATTCACAAATGTTGAACGCAAAGTTTATCAATCAATCTCAAAGAGTTAGACCATATTACTTAAGAATGTCTGTGCTCAATAAAGTTGGTGTTCTTAAATCGATTGCCCAATTATTTTCTCAAAAATCAATTTCCATAAAATCTATAATTCAATTGAATACTAATAATGAAAAAGTTGTTCCTATAATTATTATATCTGATCCTGTTGGTATTAAAAATATCACTCAAGTTGTAAATAATTTAAAGAAGACAAGTTTTATTAAAAACGAGATATCAGTTATCAGGATAGAGGAAAATATTGGATAGAAATCTTGCTATAGAGTTAGTTCGAGTTTCTGAATTTGCAGCATTAGCTGCTTCTAAACATATTGGAAGAGGAAATGAAAAGGCAGCTGATCAGGCTGCAGTTGACGCAATGAGAAAATGTTTAAATTCTCTTACAATATCTGGGACAGTAGTTATAGGTGAGGGTGAGAGAGATGAAGCACCCATGCTCTACATAGGCGAGAAAGTTGGTCAGGGTGGCCCTAATGTGGATATAGCCCTTGATCCTTTAGAGGGCACTACAATAACAGCAAAAGGTGGAGAGAACGCTATGGCTGTTATTGCGTTGGCTCAAGAGGGTGGTTTTTTAAATGCACCAGATGTCTATATGAGAAAAATTTCAGCTAAGGTTGAAAATGAAAATGTTGTATCTCTCAACCAAGATCTTAGATCAAATATTAAAGCACTTGCAGAATATAAAAAAATTAATACCGAGGATTTAGTAATATGTGTTTTAGATCGAGAAAGACACCTAGAAGATATTGAAATAATAAGATCTGCAGGTGCTAGAATAAAAATTATTGGTGATGGAGATGTCAGTGCTGTCATTTCCTCTGTCATAGATAGTAGTAACATTGATATGTATTACGGTATAGGTGGCGCTCCAGAGGGTGTGCTAGCCGCTGCCGCTTTACAATGTGTTGGAGGATATTTAGAGGGGCAGCTTATTTTTTATAATGACCAAGAAACTGATCGAGCGAAAAAAACGGGCATAACAAATTTAGATAAAATTTATAAGCTTAACGATCTAGCTAAAGGAGATGTTATGTTTTCAGCTACAGGTGTAACTGATGGTACGATGCTTCGTGGAATTAATATAAACAAGAATTTTGCTACAACACACTCTATTGTGATGCGTTCAAAAACAGGAACTATTAGAGAGATTGATGGAAAACACAACTTTGACATCAAACAACTTGACTACTGATAAGAGTTTTAACGGTACTATTTGGGGACCATTAAATTCAGATTCTAATGATGAATTAGTTTTTGAAGTAGCTCAAAAGAATAATATATCTATTAATCTTTCAAAATTATTAATAAATCGTAAAGTTAGTAAAATACCAAATTTTTTAAATTCAAAATTAAAAGATAACATATCTTTTAATGAAATTTTAAAATTAAATAATTTAAAAAAAATAACTTCATTTTTTAAAAAAATAAAAAATGACAAAAAAATTTCTATATTCTCAGATTATGATGTAGATGGAGCCTGTGCTGCAGCAATTTTCAAAAAATATCTAACTCAATTTGGCATTGAGGTTTTTGTTTATATTCCAAATAGATTAAATGAAGGGTATGGATTAAGCACACCCGCTTGTAACAAATTACTAGAATTTAGCTCGAACATTTTGGTTTTAGATTGTGGTAGCAATAATTTTGATGAACAAAAGTATATTAACAGCAAAGGTGCAGAACTTCTTGTGATTGATCATCATGAGTGTGATCATTATTTTAATGAATCGATTGTTATAAATCCTAAAACACCGGAGGATAAATCTAATCTTGATGATTTATGTGCAACAGCTCTATCATTTTTAGTTATCGTTTTTTTAAACAATGAGGAAATATTTGAAAAAAAAGACGTATTACAATATTTAGATCTTGTTTCTCTTGCTACTATTTGTGATTTAGTTCCTTTAAACATTATAAATCGAACACTTGTAAAACAAGGACTGAGACTAATTAATTCTGATAACAGCAATAAAGGTATACAAACTCTTATTAATCTTTCGAAGATTAAACAAAAAATATCAGAATATCATCTCGGATATATTATAGGCCCTAGAATTAATGCTGGAGGAAGAATGGGAGAGTCTTTACTTGCTTATAATCTTTTATCTTCAGAAAATATACACCAAGCTGTTCAGTTTGCTCAAATTATTGAGCTACACAATCAAAACAGACAAAAAATTCAATCGAAAATTGTTAAAGAAATAGATATCAACATCAATAACAATTTAAATATAAATTTTTTCTATGATGAAAAATGGCATATTGGCGTTGTAGGAATTATAGCTGGAAGATTAATGCGTATTAATAATCGTCCATCATTTGTAATGACTCAATCAAACGATTTGGTTGTTGGATCAGGTAGATCGCAGGGTGAAAAAAATATTGGATTATTGATGATGCAAGCTACAGAAAAAGGTATTTTGATTAAAGGTGGCGGTCACCATAAAGCTTGTGGTTTTACTTTAAAAAAAGAAAATGTTGATGACTTCAAAAACTTTTTAATTGAAGAGACAAATAACCTGGAAATTTTAAATGAAAAGTCTTATGACTCTTTAATTGATGTTAATGTGATCAATAATAATCTTTTAAGTGACCTTGAGTCTTTAAGTCCTTTTGGCCAACTAAATGCTGAGCCAATATTTAAAATTGAAAATGCTAAAATTGAAATATTACAAATTTTTAAAGATAAGCATGCCAAATTAAGAGTATCTGATAATCTTGGCTTTTCGTGTGAGGGCATGTTCTTCGATATTTCATCGAAAGAATTAAAAAATTATTTATCAAACAAACCTGAGTTTAATTGCTATTTTAAGGTAAAAAAAGATACTTATAGTGAAAAAACTATAATTCATCTTGAAGATATTCATTGATTGATTTTTTAGTAAATCTAGCTATTTTGTTTGTTTTAAACACCGATGTCTCCTTCGTCTAGCGGTTAGGACATCACCCTTTCACGGTGAAGACACGGGTTCGATTCCCGTAGGAGATGCCAAAATATTGACTTTTTTATTTCACTTTGTGAAATTTTAATAAATATTGTATTAAAGCAATCCATAAGGTCATTATTTGTATAGAAAGGATATAGAATAAATTATGCCAGGTAAAATTTCACTTTTCGTACCAGGACCTACAAACATGCCAGATAGGGTAAGACAGGCGATGGATATTTCAAACGAGGACCATCGTGCACCCGGTATGGATAAATTTTGGCACCCACTAATAAACGATTTAAAAAAAGTTTTTGAGACAACATCTGCTCAACCAATTATATTCCCTGGTACAGGTTCAAGTGGATGGGAAGCAGCACTTACAAATTTATTAAGTAAGGGAGATAAAGTTTTATCAGCTAGATTTGGACATTTTTCACACCTTTGGATAGAAATGTGTAAAAAACTACACATTGAAGTTGAGGAAGTTGACTTAGAGTGGGGTTCCGGGACGCCTCATGACGAATTTGAAAAAATATTATCAGAGGATAAAGATCATAATATTAAAGCAGTTCTTGTAACTCACAATGAAACCTCCACAGGGGTTACAAATGATGTTAAAGCAACAAGAGACCTTTTAAATAATCTTAATCATCCTGCCTTACTATTTGTTGATGGCGTAAGCTCAATAGGTTCAATCAAATTTGAAATGGATGCATGGGGGGTTGATGTTGCAGTTTCAGGCTCTCAAAAAGGATTTATGTTACCTGCTGGTTTAGCTATATCTTGTGTCAGCCAAAAGGCTTTAGAAATTGCAAAAACATCTAACTTACCCAGAGCTTACTATGATTATCAAGATATGCTTACAATAAATGAAACAGGCTATTGGCCTTATACTAATCCAATGCCACTTCTAAGAGGACTTAGAGAGGCGCTTAATATGATGATGGAAGAGGGAATTGATAATATTTATGCACGTCATAAATTTTTAGCACAAGCTGTTCAAAAAGCATCTAGTGCATGGGGTCTTAAACTTTGTGCAAAAAATCCATCACTTTATTCAAATACTGTCACAGCAATAATGGTACCAGAAGGAATAGACTCTACTGATGTTGTTAAAACAGCATACAACAAGTATAACACCTCGTTTGGAGGAGGGCTTAATAAAGTAGCTGGAAAGTTGTTTAGAATAGGCCACCTTGGAGATTTAAATAGCACCATGATTTTAGGTGCAATTTCTACTGCAGAATTAGCGATGTACGATGTGGGAATAAAATTTGAACTTGGAAGTGGTGTTGCTGCTGCCATCAAACATTTAAAGGCTTAAATGAAAATTTGTATTTACGGTGCAGGAGCTATTGGTGGTTATCTGGGAGCAAAACTCACTGAGATAGGTGCAGATGTAACTTTAATTGCTAGAGGGCCTCATTATCAGGCTATTAAGCAAGATGGATTGAGGTTAAGAAAAGATGGCAAAGAACTAGTTGTATATCCAAAGTGTGTAGACACTGCGGAAAAAGCTGGAAAGCAAGACTATATTTTTGTTACTCTAAAAGCTCATTCAGTTCCGGGTTGTCTTGATGCATTTGAAGTTCTTATGAAAGATGACACTTCATTTGTTTGGGGTGTGAATGGTATCCCATGGTGGTATTTCTACAATCACACTAATCCTGATTTCAAAGATAAAAAAGTTACTTCAGTTGATCCTGATGGAAGTCAATGGGATCGAATTGGCCCTGAAAAAATCATCGGCTGTATAGTTAATCCCGCATCAGAAGTTATCAAACCAGGTGTCATTCAGCACTTAGAGGGAGATAAGTTTCAACTAGGAGAAATAAATGGAGAGGAAACAGATAGAATTAAAAATCTTTCTGAAACTTTAGAGAAAGCAGGCTTTCAAGCACCCGTTAGACCTAATATAAAAGGTGATATATGGTTAAAACTTTTTGGAAATCTTTCTCTTAATCCTATTAGCGCACTTACAACTTCTACACTTGTCAAAATTTGTAGCAACGACGAAGTCAGAGCCGTCATAAAAAATATGATGAATGAAGCTCATGCAATTTCTCAAAATTTAGGAATAGACAAGCCTTTCGATGTTGAGAGAAGAATTGATGCAGCTAAAGCAGTTGGCGAACATAAAACATCTATGCTCCAAGATTTAGAACGCGATCGACCTATGGAGATTGATGCTTTAATCACTTCTGTTCAAGAGCTTGGAAAAATTACAAATGTTCCAACACCTACAATTGATACAGTTCTTGCTTTAACCAAACTTAGAGCTAAAGAAGCTAAATTATATTAGTTTAAAGCTTCTTTGATTGTCTCACCTAGCTTTGCTGGTGATTTGGATATATGAACTCCTGCTTCTTCTAAAGCACTAAACTTTGACTCTGCGGTGCCTTTTCCTCCAGAAATAATTGCACCTGCATGACCCATTCTTTTTCCAGCAGGAGCACTAGCACCGGCTATAAAAGAAGCAACTGGTTTTTTTATTTCAGATTTTTTAATAAATTCCGCAGCTTCCTCTTCAGCAGTTCCACCAATCTCTCCGATCATTATGATTCCTTCGGTTTCCGGATCTTTTAAAAAAAGATCAAGGCAATCTATAAAGTTTGTTCCGTTAATAGGATCTCCCCCAATACCAATACAAGTCGATTGACCTAGACCTACAGCAGAAGTTTGTGCTACTGCTTCATATGTCAATGTGCCAGATCTACTAACAACTCCTATTTTTCCTTTTTGGTGAATATGACCTGGCATAATGCCTATTTTGCATTCATCAGGAGTAATTATTCCAGGGCAGTTGGGTCCAATTAAACGCGATTTTGATTTTTCCAATTTTCTTTTTACTTGCATCATATCAAGAACTGGAACTCCTTCAGTTATACAAACAATTATTTCCATGTCTGCATCAATCGCTTCAGTTATAGCACCTGCTGCAAAAGGAGGTGGAACGTATATTACAGTTGCA
>CACBUI010000022.1 GCA_902542505.1 uncultured Alphaproteobacteria bacterium
ACCAATGAGAGATGAAAACCAACTTCATGCTGCTAATGTAGAGCTAGTTGCCCTAGATAATGCTGAAATTAAGTATTCAACAGTTCAAAACTGGTACCCAGGAGATAAAGAGGGCAAGGGAGGCATCTACAACTTTGTAACCAAAAGAGGTGCCTGCAGAGGGAAAAATTCTAAAATATCTTGGACTCAAGTCGAGACAGGATCTGCAATTACATGGAAATATCCAAGCTGCATTTTACAAGGAGATAACTCTAAAGGAGAATTTTATTCAGTAGCCATTACTAACAATATGCAACAAGCTGACACTGGCACAAAAATGATACACATTGGTAAAAACACGTCTTCTAAAATCATATCAAAAGGCATTTCAGCTGGAAAAGCTAATAATACATATAGAGGCCTAGTAAATATTTTGTCGAAAGCCAAAAATGCGAGAAATTTTACTCAATGTGACTCTCTATTAATTGGTAACCAATGTGGAGCCCATACAGTTCCATATATAGAGTCAAGTAATTCCGACTCAATGGTTGAGCACGAGGCCACAACCTCAAAAATTAACGAAGATCAATTATTTTACTGTCAGCAAAGAGGATTAAACAGTGAAGATGCAGTGGGGTTAATTGTGAATGGTTTTTGTAAAGAGGTACTTCAACATTTACCAATGGAGTTTGCTGTTGAAGCTCAAAAATTAGTCGCAATTAGCTTAGAGGGAAGCGTTGGATAATGTTAGAAATTAAAAACCTTCATGTCTCTATTGAAGAAAAAAAAATAATTAAAGGTTTGGATTTATCTATTAATAAAGGTGAGGTTCACGCACTTATGGGCCCTAACGGTTCTGGTAAAAGCACACTCTCTTACGTGCTATCTGGTAAAGATAAATATGAAATAAATGATGGAACAATAGATTACAATGGAAAAAATTTATTGGAATTAGATGTTGATGAAAGAGCAAACGAGGGATTATTTCTTGCATTTCAATATCCAATGGAAATACCAGGTGTGCAAACTTCATTTTTTTTGAAAACAGCAATCAATTCTAAAAGAAAATATTTAGGTCAAAGTGAAATGGACGCATTGGAATTTGCTAAATTAATGAAATCAAAAGCAGAAGAATTGAATATAAGCACTGAAATGCTTAAAAGAGATCTAAATGTTAACTACTCAGGAGGTGAAAAAAAGAAACAAGAAATTTTACAGATGTCTATGTTAAGTCCCAAAATGGCTATTTTAGATGAAACAGACTCCGGTTTAGACATTGATGCCTTAAGAATTGTCTCTGAGGGAGTAAATAAATTGAGAAATAGTGAGAATTCTTTCTTAGTTATTACGCATTATCAAAGACTTTTAAATTATATAAAGCCTGATTTTGTTCATATTATTGCTGATGGTAAAATCGTAAAATCTGGTGATTACTCTTTAGCTTTAGAGCTAGAAGAAAAAGGTTACGAAGAGATATCTCAAACCGCTTAATGGAACTTGTATTAAATTTAGACAAGATACAATCTAAAAGTGTATCTCAATATGCTAAAGACATCTTAGATAATCAAAACCCATATAAAAATTTTAAAATTGAAAATTATAAATACGCCCAACTCCATAAAGATGTCAAATCAGAAATCTTACTTAGAGATATAGATTTTTCTAAACTATTAGATAATACTAAAAATATTACATCTTCTATTTCAAATCCATTCGACTTAACAGCTAATTTAAATCTCTGGAATTACAATAATGAGGATAGTTTTTTTAGAGTCTCCTCTTTAGTAAAAAGAGAAACTAAATCAGTAAATTTAGATACATTTGATGATAGAAATTTATTTTTAGATATTTCTCAAATAAATGAGAACATACATATATCTAAATCCTCTACAAATGAAATCAATCTTATTATTTTAAATAGCAAATCAAAGGATGAGTACCCGAAATCAATTTTCTTAGATTTATCTAATAATTCTAAGTTAAATGTAGTTCACTTTAATGTTTCAAATAATAAATCTTTTTTATACTTTGAGACTAATTTACAAGACAACTCATATTTAAATTTTGTTTCTTTTCAATCAGATAATATCCATACAAGAAACGAGTTTTATGCTTCATTAAATCAAGAGTGTAACTTTGATTTATATGGTCTTAATATCAACAATTATGGTGTAAATGACAACTATTCTTTTATTCAACATTTAAAACCCTCTTCATCAAGTAGAGAAGTTTTTAAATCTATTGTTGAAAAGGGCGCTATTACAAACTTTCAAGGAAAGATATATGTTGACTCTATTGCTCAGAAAACTGATGGATATCAAATGAGTAGATCATTGCTTTTAGATGACATATCGAAAGCCAACAATAAACCAGAACTTGAAATTTATGCAGATGATGTAAAATGTAGTCACGGGTCTACTGTTTCCAAATTAGATGACGAGCAAATTTATTATTTTAAGTCCAGAGGAATTGATAGCGAAATAGCTAAAAAAATATTAAAAAAAGCATTTATTGTTGAGATTATTGAGTCAATTAAAGACGATATGTTAAAGAATTATTCAAATGAGTTAATTGAAAGTTTATTATCATGAATAATATTAAATTAGATTTTCCAATTTTAGATAAAAAGATCAGAGACAAAGCTATTACTTATCTTGACTCTGCAGCAAGCACTCAGAAACCCAAACAAGTAATTAACTCTATTTCTGAATTTTTAGAAAATTCTTATGAAAATGTTCATAGAGGAATGAATTCACTTAGTATAGATGCTACAGATTTATATGAAAAATCTAGAGATGTAGCAAAAAATTTTATTAATTCTAATTCTACAAATGAGATAATTTTTACAAGAGGGGCTACTGACTCTATAAATATTATAGCTAATTCATTAGCTGAACATCTTAAAGAGGGCGATAAGATTGTTGTAACTGAATTAGAACATCACTCAAATTATTTGCCTTGGATGAACTTATGTAAAAAATTAGGTTTAGAATTAAAAATAATTCCTATTTCGAAAGATGGCATTTTATCTGAAGACGATATCATTAATAATTGTGATGACTCCACAAAGGTTCTCTCTTTAACACACATGTCAAATGTAACTGGCCAAATACTTGATATTAAAAAGATTAAAAAATCAATTAATAAAGATACTTATGTTGCCGTTGATGGTTGTCAATCAATAGCACACTTAAAAATTGACGTAAAAGATTTGGATTGTGATTTTTACTCTTTTTCATCTCATAAACTTTATGGTCCATCTGGTATTGGAATTATGTATGGTAAAGAAGATATATTAAATAAATTAAATCCTCCAACACTTGGAGGAGGGATGATCAATGAAGTTTCATCAAATCATTTTTCCTATTCTATGTTACCTAATAAATTTGAACCGGGTACACCTTCAATTGAGGCAGCAATTGGCTTCAAAACAGCTATGGAATATTTGAATAATAATAATTACCAAGACTATTTTCTGAATGAAAAAAAACTTAGATCTACATTAATTGAAGCTTTACGTGAATTCAAAGAAGTAGATATATATGGCTCTAATGAAGATGGAAATGCTACATCCATTGTTTCTTTTAATATTAAAAACCAAAATTTTAATGATATTGCCACTTTTCTTGACCAGTATGGAATTATGATTAGAGGAGGTCACCATTGTTGCCAACCATTTATGAAAAAGTTAGGTATCCCTGGTTCTTGCAGAGTCTCTTTTGGTATTTATAACGATCTTAATGATATTGATCATTTCATAGACTCTTTGAAAAAAACTCTAAAACTTCTTCAATAAGCTATGGATAATAAAACACTCTCTGACTTTATGCCAAATGTAAGTTCTGAAGGTGAGATTACTTACGGAGAAAAATCGTCATCACAGTCAGTGACATTAACAAATGACCATATAATCAAAGTTCTCACAGATATAAAAGATCCTGAAATGGATATGAATATTTATGATCTTGGTTTAATTTACGACATATCAATAGATAATTTTAACAATATTAAAATTATCATGACACTGACAACAGTTAACTGTCCAGTTGCTGATAGTTTTCCATTAGAGGTTGCTAAAAAAGTTCATGAACTAAATGATGTAGGACAAGTCAGTATAAAACTAACCTTTCAACCACCATGGAATAAAGATATGATGAGTGAAAATGCAAAGTTAGCTTTAGGTTTTTAGTATGACCAGTCCTTTATTTTCATTATCCAAAACTGCTGAAGAACAAATTTCTAAATTATTAGTAAATAATAGTAACGCTATTGGTTTAAAGATTGGCTTAAGCACTAAAGGTTGTGCGGGATTGAGTTATACAATGGAGTATGTGAGTAATGATAACATACAAGGTTGTGAGCTAGTCAATGATTACAAGTTTCCTCTTTATATTGAGGACAAAGCAGTTATGTATGTAATAGGCACAGAAATGGACTTTATTAAAGAAGAATTTGGAGAAAGGTTTATTTTTAAAAATCCTAATCAGACTAGTGAATGCGGTTGTGGTGAGAGTTTTCACGTTTAGATTTTAGTTTTATTGATGGCAATCTTATTGGGTATTCTCTCAGCTTTTAGTTTTGGTGTTGGAGATTTTTTAGCTAGATTTTCATCAAAGGAAGTTGGATTTAAAAATTCACTTTTTTGGATGCTGGTTGTTGGCTCAATATTTTATTTAATTTTATTCTATTTTTTTGGAAGTGGTCTTTCTCCAAACGCGATTGGTTTGAGTAATAGTTTCCTATCAGGAATTTTAATAATGTTTGGACTTCTTTGTTTATACAGAGGTCTTCAAATGGGACCAGTATCAATTGTAGCCTCGATAACAGCGACCAACCCCTTTTTTGTTTTTGTCATAAGATTTTTTTTAGGAAGTGAACCCACACTGACTCAGTGGATTGCCACTCTTGTTGTAATATCCGGCGCAATATTTGTATCCATAAGCGCTGACAGTTTTAAAGAAAGCCTAGGTTTGTCAAAAAAACAGATAAAAGAGTCTCTAATTGTGTCATTTATGGCAAGTGGTATGCTGGCTTTGGGTCTTATTTTTTCTCAAGAGGCCTCTAATTCTTTAGATCCAATTGAGGCTGTTATATATGTAAGATTTTTTAGCTTATTGGGTATTGCTTCCTTATTATTTTTTATGAAGTCTAACATAACACTGACAAAAAAAGCAGTTCCTATTTTATTTTTTCAAGGAATATTAGAAACTACAGGTTATTTTTGTTTGGTCTCTGCATATGCTTTTGACAAAGTGAGTATTGCAGTAGTCATTTCTTCAGGTTTTGGTCTTGTAACAGTTTTATTGGCTAGACTAGTTTTAAAAGAAAAAATATCTAAAATTCAAACTTTAGGCATCTCTTTAACTTTCATTGGTGTTGTTGGTCTTACTATCTAATTAAATTTTGAAGCCTGTTTTTATCAAAACGATATGAATTCATCGCGATAGCTAAGCAAATAATAATTCCTCCTATAATTGTATTTATATCTGGTGTTTCATTGATACCCAGAATAGGTAGCCACGCCCAAAAAATTCCTCCAACTACTTCTAATAAAGATAGCATTGTTAGTTCTCCCGAAAGTAATTGTTTTGAACCTATGCTAAAAAGGATAAGCCCAGTTGCTACTATCAAACCATGAGTCATACTCAAAAGAATATTTCTGAAGGGTAAATAGATTTCTTGATCATTAAAAATCATTAAAAAGGCAGAAATAGCTGCGCAAAAAATTCCTGCATAAATTAAAATATAAAATTTTTTAAAGTTACTTTTGCTTCTCAAAGCAACAGTGAATGATGCAAAGCCAAGACTTGATATAAAGCCCATAATTAACCCATACAACGATCCACTAAAGGCACTTGCATATATCATTATTAAAGCACCAATAAACGCAATAATCATAGTTATAAAATTTTGTTTTGAGATTTTCTCATTAATAAACACTAGGGCAATTAATGATGCTAGAAAAGGCATTAACGCCAACATAAATAGAGTAACTGCGGCAGTTGTATTACTTATTGAATAAATAAAACCAACCATGGCTGTTGTTAAACTAAGACCACCAATCACAGAAACTTTATCTATTTTGATTAAATTCATAAAAAAGTCTTTTTGTTCATTAAGAATAAGATATATGGCGATAATAATTGCAACTGTAAGTCCTCTAATAACAAGGTAGGGGAGTTGATAGATTTGAGGGTCTATCATATTTTTGACCACAAGCGGTCCAAAACTCCATATTAATCCACTTAAAACTACTATAATTACTGCCTTGAAGTGGTCGCTCATTTTAAGAAATTAACTTATTTTATAAATTAACTTTTTAATAGTTAATTACTGATAAAGAAATCTGAGAGAGTTTTAATATCATCAAAAGAAGTATTCTTACCCTCATTACTTCTTAGAGTAAATGAGTCTGACTCAATCTCTTTCTCACCCATTACTAGAGAATAGGGTATCTTTTTAGAAACAGAATTTCTTATTTTATAACCCAATTTGTTATCAGATCCATCAACAATTACTCTTACACCCAGTTTTTGAAGTTCCCCTTTAATTCGGTTACTATGATCAACAAATTTTTCGGACACAGGGAGAATTGCAAGTTGTATGGGCGTAACAAATAAAGGAAGCCAGCCATTAGTGTTTTCAAGAATAATTGCTATAAACCTTTCTAGAGATCCGACAACTGCTCGGTGTATCATTATTGGAACTTGATTTTTGTCATCTTTGTCTTTGTATTTTGCACCCAATCTATCAGGGAGATTGAAGTCAATTTGTATCGTTCCACATTGCCATTCTCGACCCAGTGAGTCCTCTAATGTAAATTCTATTTTTGGGCCATAGAATGCCCCTTCACCCTCTAAAATATTAAATTCTTTATTGTTGTCTTTTAAAACTTTTTTTAACTGATTTTCTGCATTGTCCCAGTTTTCTTGCGTACCAATACTTTTTTCTGGGCGAGTAGAAATATTATATTTTATTTTTTCAAATCCGAACTTTTTATACACTCTCTCAATTAATAGGGTTGTCTCATTACAAACATCATATATTTGTTCAGCAGAACAAAATATGTGGGCATCATCTTGAGTAAAACCTCTGACCCTAAATAATCCATTTAGAGCTCCAGAGGGTTCGTATCTATGACACTTACCAAACTCCGAGTATCTAAGTGGTAAATCTTTGTAAGTTATTAGTTGAGAGTTAAATAAAACAATATGACATGGACAATTCATAGGTTTCAGTGCAAATGTCTTATTATCAGTTTCTGATGTAAACATATTTTCTTTAAAATTGTCCCAATGACCAGACTTTATCCAAAGCTCATTTGATACTAGCTCAGGTGTTTTTACTTCAAAATAATTAAGTTTTTGTTGCTCAGAGCGAATATACTTTTCAATATTTTGATACAATGTTAAGCCTTTATCTTTCCAAAATACATTCCCTGCTGATAAATCAGTTAGAAGGAACAAACCCATATCAGTGCCTAATCTTCTATGATTTCTTTCTTTAGCCTCTTCTAAATTTTTTAAATAAACTCGAAGTTCTTTTTCAGAATACCAAGCAGTTGCATAAATTCTTTGAAGCATTTTGTTAGTGCTAATACCTCTCCAATAAGCCCCTGATACATTTGTTATTTTAAAGCTGGCATTATAATCTTTTGTGCTTTTATGATGAGGACCTTTACAAAGGTCAGTAAAATTTTTTTGCTCGTAAAGTGTTATTTCATCGGAATTATCTAAATTATTAATAAGTTCCAATTTATATTTATTATCTTTAAATATTTCTGATGCTTCTTTTTTAGTTACAGCCCTCTTTAAAAAGTCTCTCCCCTCTGAGAGAATTTCTTTCATTTTTTTTTCTATATTAGCTAAGTCATCATCTGATAGAGTTCTTTCCATATCAAAGTCATAATAAAAACCGTTCTTTATAAAAGGACCAATAGTTGGTTTAGCATTTGGAAAAAGAGTAATTACAGCTTCAGCCAAAATATGAGCCATATCGTGGCGCATTATATTTAATGCATCATCAGATTTAGGTTTAATGGGAGTGCTATTTTCAACTTCAGTGTCCCAATAATTATTATTCGAGTCTTTAAATGCTATTATATCGCTCATAATTCTAATTTTTTATAAAAACAACTTTTTTTACCCGTATGACAAGCGCCAATTCCTTCAAGCTCAACTTCATAAATTAAAGCGTCACTGTCACAATCAGTATAAATATTAATAATATTAAGTTTATTGCCAGAAGTTTCGCCTTTTAACCATAATTTTTTTTTACTTCTACTCCAAAAGTGAGCTTTTTTTGTTTTTACTGTCATTTCAATAGAATTTTTATTTGAATAGGCCATCATAAGAATTTCATTAGTTGACTTCTCTTGAGCAATTGTAGGTATTAGCCCATCAGAATTAAAAACTAGTTGATTTATGTTGAAATTTTCCAATGTCTTGATTTTTAATGATTTTTACTTTTATTAAAGTATTTTTCAATTATTAAAAGAATTTTTTCGATGAATTATTATTTAGCACCAATGATGGGTTACACAGACTGCTATTTTAGAAGTTTAGTGGAAAACATTTATGGAAATAGTGTAACTACCTTTTCTGAAATGATAGTGGATAAAGCAATCATCCACAATGAGACTAAAACAATAACCAAGCATTTTTTAAAAAATAATAAAAGCGCCATTCAAATTGCAGGCTCAGATCCTGAAGAAATTAAAAGAGCAATAAATATTTTAAATAAAGTAGATATTATTAAACATATAAATTTTAATTTAGGGTGCCCAAGTTCTAGAGTCCAAGAAAATATGCTTGGTTTAGCTTTAACCCAAAAGTATGACTTAGTAAAAAAATGTTTATATGAATTGATCAAATATAATAAAGATGTATCGGTAAAATGTAGACTTGGTTTAGGTATGAATGAGGATAAGAGTTATATTTTTGATTATCTTAAATTGTTTAATGAAATAGGAATTAAAAAAGTATTTATACATTGTAGAAATGGTGTTTTGAACTTAGATACCAAAAAAAATAGAACAATTCCAAAAATTAATTACAATTTATTTTTAGAGTGTTGTGATCAATTTCCTGAAATGGAACTTATTCCTAATGGTGAGGTTAATGATTTAGAAACCTTTAAATTTTTTCAGTCAAAAAATATTACTCAATTTATGATTGGTAGGCAATTTGCGAAAGACGCCTTTTTTTTAGAAAAATTAGATCTTGAGAATGTCAAAAAGAAGACAGCTTTAATAATTAATACAATAAATGAATTAGAGCATTACAAATATTTAAATATTAATTTATTAAAAAAAAGTATATTCACTGCACTTAGTAACATATCAAATTCCAAAAAAGTAAAAAAAGAAATCTCAGTTATTAATAACTATAGTGGCTTACTAAATTATTTTGAGAGGAATGCCATTTGGAGTTAGAGAGATTATATAAATCTTCAACTTTTTTATCAAAATATGAATATCTTAATAATTCTTATGATGTTTCAAAGGTTGATGCTCAATTAATACTTAACCACTACAAAAGTAATATAAAAAAATATTCTAATTCCTCTACAACTAATTTTCTCAATATAAATACACTTAAAAATGAGCTTATTTATTTAATTTTTATATCAATTCATCAAAATTTAATTTCTCAGTCTAATGGATCAAGATTGTGGTCTGTTTTATGCAAAAATATTTTAAGTAAAATCATTAATATCAATCTATACAGATCATTTAATAATAGTTTAAAAAAATATTATTTTATTCTAGGTATGGGTAAAATTGGCGTAAGAGATTTAAATTTTGCCTCTGATATCGATATAATCATATTCTATGACTCCAAAAATAGTCCTATTTCCCTCCAAGATTTTAATAAATCTATAAAGAAAACCATTAGTGACATATCGAATGTTTCTGAGTCTTTTTTTCATAAAATAGATTTAAGGTTACGACCAGATTTTGGTGATTCATTAATTATATCTGATATGGATCAAGCAATTAATTATTATACTTCAGTTGGCAGAAATTGGGAGAGATTAGCATTTCATAGATCAAGTTTTTTGTGTGGCGATATTCAAAAATATTTCTCATTTAAGGAAGCAATAAAAAGTTTTTTATCTAGAAGAACATTTGACTATTACGCTATAGATGAAATTAAAAAGCTTTTTGCCTCCAGTAATACTGAACAAAAGCTAGATATAAAAAATTCTTATGGCTTTATTCGATCTTGTGAAAATATAATACATTTTAACCAACTTCTTTGGTCTGGAAAAATAAATTCTCTTAAAGAGAGTAATATTCATAAATTACTTATAAATTTAAAAAAACATGAAAATATAATTCCAAAAAATGACTTAAAAAATATAACAGAGGCATATTATTACTTCCGTAAAATTGAGAATTATTTACATATAAAAAAGAATACTTTTCAGAATATAATTGACTCTAATGAAACCTATTTAAATGCAGTATTAGATAACTTTTCAAACAAATTAGAGAAGCATAAATCTGAAATTCAAACAATATATCAGCGTTTATTTTTCCCTAAAATAAATAGAGAAAGTTTACGACGTGAAAAATTTAATAATTCTAGCCAAAAAATTATTGATAGTCTTCTAAAACGAGCTGAGAACATCAATAGTTCAGAAACAGTAAAAAATGATTATTTAGAGTCTATTTCAAGTCTCATAAATATTTTATCAACACATAATAAGCGAGATGATCTAATTATAAAATTTGACTATTTAATTAACTATTATAAGTCTGGTGTCCATTTAACTGCTTTATACAAATATAATAATAAAATTTTTTTAGAGTTAGCTTTCATATTTGAGAATTCTTCAAAATTAACAAATCTTATTTACAAAAACCATTTTTTAATAGAGTCACTAGTCTATTTTTTTAATTATGGCATACCTACTTTTAAGCTGAGAGAATTTTCTGATAATTTTGATTTAGATTTAAAAAAATCAATCCAGGATATTTATGAAATTTTATTCCTTTTAGATTATTTGTTACTTTCAAAAAAAATAACAAATACTGACTTCCTCAAAAAACGAAATACCGCTGTAAGAAAGTTTATTTTTTATATTTTTGAACTAGTTAAAAATGAATATATTTCCAATAGAAGCAATATTTTCTCTGACTTAACACC
>CACBUI010000023.1 GCA_902542505.1 uncultured Alphaproteobacteria bacterium
TTGTATATTAAAAGACCCAGTGTCATAATAAATCATTGAAATACCAAATAGAAGAAATCCTGATGATAAAGCACCAAGAGAAAAATATTTTATACCTGCTTCATTTGAGGATAAATTTTTAGTATTGAAAGCAGCCATCAAGTATAAGGATAAAGATTGTAGCTCTAAACCAATAAAAGCTGTTAAAAAATTATTACTAGAAATAAGAACAAATGAGCCAAGAATAGCGAAGAGTATAAATAACACATATTCGTATCTATATAAATTTTCATTCTTCAAGGGTCTTTTTAAAAGTAAAATGAATACGATTGAGCCAATAGATAAAATAATCTTAGATAAAACAAATAAATTAATCGTATTAAGTGACAATTGTGTGGAGCTATAAAAATCTTTTCCATAATTTAAAAGCAAAATACTCAACAAAATGAAACCTAAAGTATTTAAAGATATAGCCCTGTCATTATTAAATAACCCAAAACATAAAGTTATTAAAATCAAAGATAAGATAAAAATTTCTGGTATGAATTGATATAAATTAATCATTATATAATGCTTAAGGAAATACTCTTATTTATCATTTCAAATAAAAGTTTTGGATAAATTCCTAAAAGCATTGTGAGAAATGCTAAACAAGAGAAGTAGAAAATTTCAATATTTGTTAAATCAGCTAATTGCTTAATATCTGATTTTAAATCTCCGAAATTAATATTTTTGTACAATAAGAGCATGTATGAAGCTCCTAAGATTACTCCAATGGCTGTAAAAAAAGTGAGATAAACACTAACACTTATAGTTGACATTATAACTAAGAACTCACCAACAAAACCACTAGTTCCAGGAAGGCCCACAGATGAGAGCATAAAAACCATAAAAAAGAATGAATATTTAGGCATTACATTTGTTACACCACTATAATCAGATATCATTCTGGTGTGATGTCTCTCGTATACCACACCAACTATTAAAAATAATGCTGCAGAAACAATTCCATGACTTATCATCTGAAAATACGCACCATTAATTCCATCTTGAGTTAAAGTGAAAATGCCAATGGTAACAAATCCCATATGAGCAACAGAGGAATAGGCAATCATTTTTTTCATATCTAGTTGTCTTAGAGCTACGATTGAAGTGTAAACAATAGCTACACAACTTAGTGAAAAAATCATTGGTTGAAAATAAATTGAGGCATACTCAAAAAAAGGTAAAGATAGTCTTATAAAACCGTATGCACCTAATTTAAGAAGCACACCAGCCAAAATTACAGATCCACTCGTGGGCGCTTGAACGTGTGCATCAGGTAACCATGTATGAAAAGGAAACATTGGTACTTTTACTGCAAAAGATGCAAAAAAACATAAAAAGAGAACCAACTCAATCTGCTGATCAAATGTAAAATCCGAAATTAACTCAATATTGCCTGATTTTACTTTAGAAATAATATAAATAATCGCAAGTAACATTAAAACAGATCCTGCTAGTGTGTAGAGAAAGAATTTGAAAGTAGCATAAAGTCTATTTTCTCCTCCCCAAATTCCAATAATCAAAAACATCGGGATTAATACAGCTTCAAAGAAAACGTAAAAAATTACAAGATCGATACTAACAAATACTCCTATAATAAAACTCTCAAGCAATAAAAAATAAATAACAAATTCTTTGGCTCTATTTTGAATAGAGTTAATAGAACACAATAAACAAATAGGGACTAAGAAGGTAGTCAGTAATATAAGTGGTATTGAAACACCGTCAACACCGACATAGTAATTTATATCGAACTTATCAAACCAAGTATGAAACTCTACAAATTGATAACCATTTTTTGATTTATCATAAAAAATTGGTAATAATAAACTAAGAAGAAATTCACCTGTTGTTATCCATAAACCTGATAGAAAAATCGTTTTATTTTTAAGTTGCGTGCTACTTGAAAGTGAGAGTGTTAATGCTCCTATTATAGGCGTTAGAATTAATAGTGATAATATTGGGAAACTCATCTTAGGTTATGGATATATAAAAAATGATAGTTATAAAGAGTGTGAAACCAGAAATTATTATAAAAGTGTAATCAAAAATATACCCTGTTTGTATCCTTTTAAATGCTTTTGAAATTGTAGAAACTATCGAGGCACTTCCATTTGGCAAATACTTATCGATTATACCTTGATCTATTTTAGTCCATAAAAACTTGCCTAAATTGTAAAGTGGTAAAACAAAAATCTTATTATAAAGCTCATCAAAATACCATTTGTTCAAAATAAAATTATATATTGAGTGAAAACGTTTTTTTAAGTCAGCAAGTTTGTTTAAATTATAACCATAATAATAGACTGCTAGCCCTACACCAAAAGCTACCAAAGATTTTGATAAAATTGGATAAAAAGAGGAGTAATATTGCTTATCTTGACTCAAAAATATTATTCCGTTCCAGAAATTTTTTGAATTATATCCAGCTAATAAATCATTTAGGAGGAAGCCTGCCAAAATTGCTCCTACGGAAAGTAATAATAATGGAACTAACATAAAAGGACCGGATTCATGAATTTTTTCATAATCATAAGATCCATTATAATTCCCATGAAACACCTTAAATATGAGCCTGAAAGAGTAAAATGCGGTCATGGCAGAGACTATAGCTAAAATTACATAAACCAATGGGCCTAAACTAATTAAGTTAAATGATGAACTTAAAATTAGATCTTTTGAAAAGTAACCTGATGAATATGGAAAACCTATAATAGCTAGTGTACCTATCCACATCATTACTGCGGTGATTTTCATCTTTGAAAAAAGATTTCCCATTTTATCCATATCTTGCTCATCGTGAACACCATGAATAACAGATCCTGAGGATAAAAAGAGTAATGCCTTAAAATAACCATGTGTTATTAAATGAAAAATTGCAATATTAAATGCGCCTAAACCACAAGCCACAAACATGAAACCCAACTGACTACAAGTTGAATAAGCTATTACCTTTTTTATATCTTTTTGAAAAAAGCCTACTGATGCAGCGAAAAATGCTGTTAATAGACCTATTATTAAAACAAAATTCATTATAAAATCAGACATGACCATTAATTCTGAAAATCTTACAGTCAAGAAAACACCAGCTGTTACCATTGTTGCTGCATGAATTAATGCTGAGACAGGTGTAGGTCCCTCCATAGCATCAGGTAACCAAGTATGAAAGCCAAACTGGGCAGATTTTCCCATAGCACCTATGAAAAGGAAAAAACAAGAAAAAATTAAAGCATTAATTTCAAATCCTAAAAAATTAATTTGATAGCTAAATAATTTCTCTTTCCCTGCAATTATTTCATTAATAGATAATGTGTCTAAAAATATATAGAGAGTTGCAATACCGATGAGAAATCCAAAATCTGCAACTCTATTTACTAAAAAAGCTTTCATTGCAGCTAAATTTGCAGACTTCTTATGATGCCAGAAACCTATCAATAAATAAGAGGCTAGACCAACACCCTCCCATCCAAAAAATAATTGAATTAAATTATCACTTACAACTAATGCAACCATACAAAAGGTAAATAGACTCAAATAAGTCATGAACCTTACTTTTGAGTTATCATGAGACATGTACTCAATAGAATAAATATGAACCAATGCAGAAACTGTTAGAACAAGTGTTAACATTAAAAGAGTAAGAGAATTTACGGAAATTCCCCAATTAAAGAACTGACCAGAAACAAAAAACCACTCTAGGACAGGAATTATAATTTCTGATGATGAAGAACTAGAAAAACTGATAAATAAGAACCAACTTAAAATTGCTGCTATAGATATTAAAGTAGATGAGAAATATTGGGCAGTTTTTTCACCTAATAATATTCCAAAAGGATATGTAAAAATGGTTGAAATTAGAGGAAGAAAAAAAAGTAATTTATAACTTAGCATTAATCTTTTAGTTGATTGATTTTTGTAATATCAATCTCTCCCTTATTTCTGAAATAAATAACCAATATAGCTAAGCCAATCGCTGCTTCTGCAGCTGCAATAGTTAAAATAAAAATGGAGAAAACCTGACCATTAATATCATTTAAGAAAACAGAAGCTGATACAAAATTAATATTTGCAGCCAATAATATAATTTCTATACACATTAAAATTAGGATCATATTTCTTCTATTTAAAAATAATCCGAAGCACCCAATAATAAAAACAATTAAAGAAAGTATGAAGAAATGATTATACGTAAGACTAGTCATCTTTAATACCTTCACCAGACTTAATTTTAACTAGTTTTACTCTATCTTCGGCTGTAGTTGAGTTTTGACTTTCTATGTTTTGTCTTTTGATAGTTGGTCTATACACATGTGTTAAAACAATTGCTCCAATCATAGCAAGTAACAAAACGATACCGCTTAACTGGAAATCAATAAAATACTCTGTGTAAAGCACATCTCCAATTTGCTCAGTATTATTTTTAGATCTAATGAAAGTGTCTAAATTATCTTTTGAAGTTTTAAATACAGTTAAATAGATTATTTCAGCTAAAATTATACCAGCAAAAAGTAACGCAAGAGGTATATATCTTTTAATGTTGAACATTAAAGTTGTGATTTGAATATCGAGCATCATCACAACAAAAAGAAATAATATAGCTACTGCTCCTATATAAACGATCGCAAGAATAATACCAACGAACTCTGCACCAATAAGAATGAAAAGAAATGTTGAATTTAGAAAAGCTAATACAAGAAAGAGTACAGAGTTAACTGGGTTTTTTGAAAATATAACAAATATACATGTGGTTATCAAAAATGCTGCAAACAAAAAAAAAGAGCCAACAAGAAACATTATCTATATTTACTGTCCCTTTTTAAATTTTCGCTAATTTGTTTTTCCCAAATATCCCCGTTTCGTAAAAGCTTTTCTTTGTCATAAAGCAATTCTTCTCTTGTTTCAGTAGCGTATTCAAAGTTGGGTCCTTCAACAATTGCATCTACTGGACATGCCTCTTCGCATAAACCACAATAAATACACTTAGTCATATCAATATCATATCGGGTAGTTCTTCTACTCCCATCAGGTTTTGGTTCTGCTTCAATAGTTATAGCTTGCGCAGGGCAAACTGCTTCACATAACTTACACGCAATACATCTTTCCTCACCATTCGGATACCTTCTCAAAGCATGTTCCCCCCTAAAGCGAGGACTAATAGGGCCCTTTTGATTAGGGTAATTAAGAGTGACTTTTGGCTTGAAAAAATAGGTGATCGTTAATTTCAAACCTTTCATCAATTCGAAAAGAGTAAAAGATTTAATGTATTTAATAAGTGTTGTCATTATTAGTTAGGTAATAGTCCAAAGTAAAATAAAAATGCTGATGTAATAACTACCCAAATCAAGGTAAAGGGTAGAAAGATTTTCCAGCCAAGTCGCATAAGTTGGTCATATCTATATCTCGGAAAAGTTGCTCTGACCCATAAAAACACAAAAAGAATTAAAAATACTTTAATTACAAACCAAAATATTCCAGGTATTGCATTTAAAGGGAATATATCTATTGGAGGGTACCAACCACCTAAAAATAGAATTACAGTTAGGGAACTCATTAAAATCATATTGGCGTATTCTGCTAAAAAAAATAAGCCAAATGATATTGATGAGTATTCGGTAAAAAAACCTGCAACTAATGTGGCTTCATCTTCAGGTAAATCAAATGGGAGTCTATTTGTTTCAGCTAATGCTGAAATTATAAATATAACAAACATAGGTAACAGTGGTATGGCAAACCACATATTTTTTTGGCTTTCTACAATATCAATTAAATTTAATGAGCCGACACAAATCAAAACTGTTATAATTACAAAACCTATTGATACTTCATAAGAAATCATCTGAGCTGCTGATCTCAATGCACCTAAAAATGGATACTTAGAATTACTAGCCCAACCAGCGATTATAACTCCATAAACACCAAACGATGACACAGCGAACAAATATAGAATACCTATATTTATATTTGCTATAACATAAGTTGAGCTAATTGGGATAACAGCCCAAGCTATTAAACTTAATATTAAAGTAAGCATAGGCGCAAAGATAAAGAGGAACTTGTTTGAGCTAGATGGAAGTAAATTCTCCTTAGTGAGTAATTTTAAGACATCAGCAAAACTCTGTAGTATTCCGAATGGTCCAACAACGTTAGGGCCTTTTCTTAATTGAACAGCACCAAGCACTTTTCTTTCTAGGTACACTAATAATGCAACAGAAACTAGAACAGGGACAACAAAACTAAATATTTTTAAAATACCAATTGTTAACTCAAAGGATAAACTTGTCATTATGCTGATTTCTCCAAAAGAGATGGAGTTGAGATTATTTCCTCAACACATTTGGCCATAGTGACAGAATTTTTTGAAATCACATCTGACATATAAAAATTACTTACAGGATATTCTGCCTTACAATCTTCAAATTCAATATCTGGTGTAATTGAAGTTGAATTTTCAACAGCAATAATTTCATGATAATCAGAAAGAATTGGGTGTTTGTCAAATAACTCAGATCTTAATTGATCAAAAGTATTTGGTGTAAAATCAAAAGATAATTCATCAGATAGTTTTTTTAGTATCGACCACTCTTCTTTGGCGGACCCAATTGGATTATGGCATTTTTTTGCCTCTTGGGGTCTACCTTCAATATTTACAAAAGTACCATTTTTCTCTGTATAAAGAGGTGTTGGTAAAACAATATCAGACCCCATTGCTCCATCATCACCATGATGGCCAAAATAAACTTTAAAACAGTTATTAAACTGCTCGTTGGCAATATGTTCTGAACCAAAAGAGAGAACCAATTCAAAATTATCTTTTTTTAAATTAAAAAACGGTTCACAAAGGTTATTAGTAGTATTACCTATAATCAATTGGCCCACACGTGAGGCATATGGATTTAAAAAATTTAGATTATTTTTTTCTTTTGTAATAACTTTGTATTTATCAGCATATGAAAAAATAGATTTTAAAGTTTTAATATTTTTAATTTTATTTAAAAACGCAGAACCAATAATTATAAGAGGGTTAGTAGATTTTTTTAATGCCTTGATTAAATTTTCATCATTTAAATTTGATAAACTTTCTCCTAGATACTCTGTTTTATAGTTCAAAGATATATTTTCACCAATGTTAAATACTTTTGCGTCATTATTGTAAGCTTTAAATATCTTATGATTTATTATTGGTGTTTCTATTTTTGGGTTTGTTCCTAAAAGTATAATTAAATCTGAATTTTCTATATCGTTCAAAGGTGTGTTAAAACGATAGCTATCTAAGCTTTCTAGGATAGCATGATTATCAGTTCGGCACTCCACATTGTCTTTACCATAATTTGACATAAATTTTTTGATTGCATATCCGGTTTCTAAATCTACGTGCTCACCAATCAAAGCTAATGGTTTTAGAGTTTTTAATTTATCTTTTAAAACTTTTAAAGACTCTTCCCAATTTGATATTGATAATTTTTGGTTTTCTTTAATATAGGGTGTGTCTATTCTTTGTTGGTAGTAACCATCATAGTTAAATCGAACTTTATCTGATATCCACTCTTCATTTATGTATTCATTTGTTCTTGGTGTAACTCTTAAAATCTCCTCCGCTCTACTATCGACTCTGATATTAGAACCAACACTATCGAAGATATCGATTGAGTCTGTACGTTTTAGCTCCCAAGGACGTGCTTTAAATTGATATGGCTTACTCGTAAGTGCTCCTACAGGGCATAAATCAATGACGTTACCTGAAAGCTCTGAAGTTATTGATTGTTCAAGGTAAGTGGTAATTTCTGCATTCTCTCCCCTACCTAACATACCTAATTCTGGAACTCCGGCTACTTCAGTGGCAAATCTTACACACCTAGTGCAATGGATGCATCTAGTCATTATAGTGTTTACCAAAGGTCCCATATTTTTATTATCTACAGCCCTTTTATTCTCTTTATATCTAGATTTGTCGAAACCGTAGTACATGGCCTGATCCTGTAAATCGCATTCTCCACCTTGATCGCATATTGGGCAATCTAATGGGTGATTAATTAGTAAAAACTCCATTACACCTTTTCTACCTGCGTTTACTTTTTCAGAATTGGTGATTATCGACATGCCCTCCATTAGAGGCATAGTGCAAGAAGATACTAATTTTGGAGCTTTTTCAATTTCTACTAAACACATTCTACAGTTACCAGCTATAGAGAGTTTGTCGTGATAGCAAAATCTTGGAATTTCTTCACCAGCGATTTCGCAGGCTTGCATCACAGTCAGATTTTTATCTACCTGAATTTCTTTTTGATTAACTTTAATATTTATTAGATCGTCACTCATGAAGCTTTTAACTTTTTATTATATTTACTCATTAACTCTGATTTAAAATTTTTAATGAGTCCTTGTATAGGCCAAGCTGCTGCATCTCCTAAAGCGCAGATAGTATGACCCTCTACTTGCTTTGTAACATTTTCTAAAAGCTCTATTTGTTCAGGAGATATCTCTCCTCTAACTAATCTCTGCATCATTCTATGCATCCAGCCTGTTCCCTCTCTACAAGGTGTACATTGACCACAACTTTCATGTTTGTAAAAGTGAGCAAATCTCTCAATCACCTCAGCAATATCATTATTCTTGTTAACAACAATCACTCCTGCTGTACCTAATCCTGAGCCATTAGCTTTTAGATCATCAAAATTCATTAGAACTGACTCACAAATATTTTTTGGAAGCATTGGGGTACTAGAACCTCCTGGTACTATTGCCTTTAAATTATCCCAACCTCCTTCAACTCCATCACAATGCTTTTCTACTAATTCTTTAAGTGGTATTCCCATTTCCTCTTCTATTGTGCATGGTTTATTAACGTTACCAGATATGCAAAAAATTTTTGTACCTGTATTATTTTCAGCGCCAATTGACTTAAACCAATCTGGGCCTCTTCTTAAAATAGTTGGAACTACTGCGATTGACTCCACATTGTTAATAGTTGTCGGCATACCATACAAACCTACACCGGCAGGAAAAGGAGGTTTTAATCTTGGTTGTCCTTTTTTTCCTTCTAAACTCTCTAAAAGAGCTGTCTCTTCTCCACATATGTAAGCTCCAGCACCTCTGTGAACATAAAGATCAAAATCAAATCCGCTACCACATGCATTTTTTCCGATAAAGCCTCGTTCATATGCCTCTTCAATTGCCTTTTCTAATTGGACATATTCGTAATGGTATTCGCCCCTTATGTATATGTAACATTTAGTGGCTTGAATTGCGTATGAAGCAATCAAGCAACCTTCTACAAGAGTATGTGGGTCATTTCTAATAATTTCTCTATCTTTGCAAGTACCGGGTTCAGACTCATCAGCATTTACAACCAAATAATGCTGTTTACCAGTATTCTTTGGCATGAATGACCATTTAAGACCAGTAGAAAATCCAGCTCCACCTCTTCCTCTTAACTGACTGGATTTAACTAATTCGATAATATCATTTTGATCTTTGGACAAAATTTCTTTTGTGTTTGACCAGGAACCTCTTTTTAAAGCTCCCTCTAAGAAGGGTTCTTGAAAACCATGAAGGTTTTGAAAAACTTTATCTTTTTCATTAAGCATTTTCTGAACTTCTCCTACCTTTTTGAGAACCAATGACATTTGGTTTTCCCTCTTTAATATTGTCTATAATTTTTTTTGTAGACTCTTCATCTAAATCCTCAAAGAAGTCATTATTGATTTGTATCATAGGTCCATTTGAGCAAGCCCCAAGACACTCTACTTCAACAACTGTAAATTTATTATCGTCACTGGTATCATTAATTTCACATTTTGTTTCTTTACAAATAGTTTTCGTAATCTTATTTGAACCTCTAAGCCAACAAGGAGAGGTTCTACAAATCTGAACAAGATTTTCTCCAACAGGTCTTGTATTATACATTGAATAAAATGAGGCCACTTCTGTGACTCTTATTTTAGGCATATTTAAAGTTTCAGCGATTGTTTCTATACATTCGATACTTATCCAATTATTGTTTTGCTCTTGCGCCAAATAGAGAAGAGGCATAACTGCGCTTTGTTCTCTGCCTTTAGGGTATTTTGAAATTATATTTTTGATTGATCTTAGATTATCTTTTGACCAGGAAAATTTTTCGCCTGATCTAGAAAAATTATTTGATAAACCTGGATGATTACCGCTCATCTGTCTACCTCTCCAAATACTATATCTAGGCTTCCTAAAATTGATGGTACATCAGCTAGTTGGTGGCCCTTTGATAAAAAATGTAGTGCCTGTAAATGGACAAAGCCTGGTGCTCTCAACTTGCATCGATATGGTTTGGAACTTCCATCTGAAACTAATACAACACCAAATTCTCCTTTTGGTGCCTCTACACTTTTGTATGTAATACCTTCAGGAACCCTATAACCCTCGGTAAATAATTTAAAATGATGGATTATAGCTTCCATT
>CACBUI010000024.1 GCA_902542505.1 uncultured Alphaproteobacteria bacterium
CATCACTGATGAAATTAATCGAAGTCCTAAATTCTAAAATTTCAAAATTTGAAGATTTAACTTTAATGAGTATCAAAGAGGATAATTTTGAGTCAATCAATGAATTTTGTAAGAATTTCCAAAACGATATAAATATACTTCCTAAATGGTTTGAATATAAAAAAATTTTAAGAAAGGAATTAACAGCTGAGCAGCAAAATATTTTTAAAAAAATTGAAAATAATTTAGATATTGAAAACATATCTAAATATTATGAGTTTGTTTTTTATTATAATCTCACAAAAGAATTATATGATGAATACCCAATTTTGGCTGAATTTGCAGGTGAGAGTCTTGAGTCTATAAGAGGTCAATACAAGCAGTTGGATGATCAAATATTTAAACTTCATTCCAACGATATTCATAATACTATAAATCGTAAATCAGTACCTGAGGGTATATCTGTAGGTAGGAAAAAGGATTTAACTGAGTATGGGCTAATTGATTACTTGGCTAATACAGAAAGGCCAAGAGTTCAAGGTCTGAGTCTTCGTAACTTAGTTCATAAGACATTTAACGCTCTTCAAGCACTAATGCCTTGTTTTATGATGTCTCCAACATATGCCTCTCAATGTTTACCCAGAATTACTGGGCTTTTTGATTTACTCATTGTAGATGAGGCTTCACAGCTAACACCAGAAATGTGCATTTCATCTATGGCGCGTTCTAGACAGGCAATTATTGTTGGAGATGAAAAACAATTACCACCTACTAGTTATTTTCAAAGAGATGACTCTGATCAGGTTGAAAATGAAGATGATTTAGAAGTCATAGAAGAAAAATCTATTTTAGACCAATCGCTGGCAAGATTTAAAAATATTAGGGATCTAAGATGGCATTATAGATCAAGACATCAGAACTTAATAAGTTTCAGTAATGAAAATTTTTATCTTTCTAGATTAAATATTTTTCCTAATGCTGAACCTGGTAATGAATATTATGGTATCAAATACCATTACATTGAGACTATTTATGAAACTAGGGTCAATAATGATGAGGTTAATAAAGTTTGCGATTTATTGGAAGAATTTGCGATAAAATACCCTGAGAAAAGCTCAATTATTGTAACAATGAATCAATATCAAGAGTTTGAAATTGAAAATGAAATTGCAAGAAGAAGATCTAGAAGTAAAGAACTTAACAATTATATAGATTACTGGGACTTACCTGAAAATAAAATTGAGAGATTTGATGTAAAAAATTTAGAAAATGTTCAGGGGGATGAACGAGATTGTGTGTTTATATCCACAATATTTGGTCCACAAGTTAAAGGAAAAAAACCTAGACAAAATTTTGGCCCAATAAATAAAAATGGTGGTCATAGAAGATTAAACGTTCTGTTTACTAGGGCAAAAGATAGGATTGAATTAGTCACCTCATTAAAATCATCAGACATATTAATCGAGGATGCACCTCTTGGTAGAAAAATTTTCGCAGAGTATCTTCTCTTTGCTGAAACAGGAAAACTTAAAGTAAGAGAAACTCACGGAGAACTTGAGGTGGACTCACCTTTTCAAGAGTTTGTAAAAGGTGAAATCAAGAATTTAGGTTATGATGTCGTAAATGAAGTTGGTGTAAGGGGTTTTAGTATAGATATAGGAATTAAAGATCCCAAGAATGACTCAAAATTTTTGTGTGGTGTTGAATGTGATGGTGCCACATATCACTCATCTAAAAGTATAAGAGATAATGATAAGTTGAGACAAGAAATACTAGAAAGTCTTGGTTGGAATATATATCGAATTTGGTCTACGGATTGGTTTTCAGATAAAAATAATCAAATAAATAAGCTAAAAACATATCTTGAAAATTTGACTAATTAAATGATGTTATATATGCAATCTTAATAAGTATTTATTTAACTTTTAATTCTCAAATCCATCAATCATATAAGGCTCTTTATAACGAAAATTTCGATCTAAATGAGTTAACTCTTTAGTGTAATTAACTCCATAAAGCTGAATTATGTCTTCAAATTCATTAGAAATGAAACTTGTATCTTTATTTTTTTGAATTTGTCTAAACGCATGATAGCTATAATACAAATCATACATTTCCTGTTTTCTCGCCTCACTAAAGAAAGTCTCAATTCTTTCTTTAAAATCAAATTCTTTTCTATCAGAAAGTAAATCTTTATGATCTACAATTTGATTAATAATTAAATCTTCTTTCTTAATAGTAATTTCAACTTCCCAATCTACAGATGGGATCTCATAGGGTTCTTGTATATGCTCAGTGTGATTATTAAATTTTTCAATCATGATAAAATCACCGTTAAACTTATATCCATACTCAACCACATGATCATCATCTCCTTCAGCAAAAAATAAGTTTAACTTTGATGTCATAATTTTAATCAATCCAATTTTAATACAGTTTCTCCCTCATTGGGAAGAGGGTTTTTTTGGAATCTTAACTCCTCTAAATAGTCCTCTTGTTCAAGGCGTAAAGCATTTAAATCCATAGCGACATCAGCAATATTTTTATCTAATTTTTCTTGTTTTTGTTTCCAGATTTTTTCCTCAAACTTATAGACTAAGTAATTTTGAATATTAAAATTTCCAAAAACTAGGTGATAGGATAAATAACAAATAACAAATACAAAAAAGACATTTACTATCATACTTGCTTTAAATAGTTTCATTTTAGTTTAATCTTAATTATGTTTTATAATATCATTTTTGGATAGTAAATCAGTCCCAATTTATTCCTAGTAGGACTTGAAGCTCTTGCTGGTGACATTTAGGACAGCACAGATCTGGAATAGTTTCATTATCACTATCCTCTGGCATATACTCTCTCTCCTTTTGACATGACCTACAATAAGACTCTGTTTGAAATATTAGATCTCCTTGTTGGTTGTACAATGTAAGGTGACACTTATTTTTAAGTGATTTGCAGTTTCTACACTGATAAAGAGAGTAACCTCTTGAATAATGGGTATGAATTTGTTTACGGTGTTTTAAGAGTTGCACTGTTTTTTTATCATTGCCTCTAAGTGAGTGTAGTATGTCATCAATGTTTCCAAATAAAAAGCCAACTCCCATTGTGATCTCTTCAGATTTGTACTCACATTTTTGACATTCAATAAAATAGCTATGACCCATAAATGGTATTATAAGTTTTTTTGAAAACTCCCCTAATAGTTTTGGTGCAGCCGGATCAGGAGTCGAACCTGCATCTTCCCTTCCCGCAAGAAATCTCAGTGTGGGACGCTTTTCCATTTAAGCTAAGGCCGCATAGGTAAATTTTAATTTCATCGAAAGTGTTATTTCCCATATTTAGGAATGACAGGAGGTTCGGGCTCCTCTGGCAATGTACATTGCTCTTTGTTAGCGGGTAAATCATCAAAAGGGCGTGTTACCCAGATGTGTGAAAAAATAATATCCCCATTTTCATTTTGAAAGCATTTCTTACCAAAATGAAGTTGGCTGTGATTTTGTTCATCTGCAACATACAAGAATAAAACTGCTGCTAGAAAATGTAAAAAAGTCATGTTTTTAGTCCTTTCTGAGAATTGTTTAGGCTAGCAGAGATGGGATCAGGTATTTTTTTGCAATGCCTATGCGCTCTGTCCATGGCTTCCTCTACTTGAGGCATAGCCCACTGAATTGTAGGTAAGTCTATGAATGTTCTTAAAGCTACTGGTTCCTCGAAAGGTACATCAGTGACAGTTAAGCGAGAGCGTTTATGAAAAGTATAATATTCTTTAATCGTTTCATGATTGTAAGAACCCATGCCTATTAGAATCATGTGTCCATTCTTATATGGATATATTTCAAGCACCATTCCAGTTGTTGAATGACCATTTTCCTGGAGCTCAATTTCTTTATCTAATAATTTTGTAAGATCTGGGTGAGCTGATAAGGTAAATAATTCAAAGAATTGAAGCACACGATCACAATTATTTTTTGTCATAACAAAAATAATATTTTCTGAGTCTTCAACATCACCACTACGTTCCATTGCAATCATTTCCTCCTCCAATAATTGAATATTCCAACCATGAAATCTTTCTAAAGTCATCGCTGAGCTTAAGGAGACAATAAATAAAGAGGTAATTATTAGTATTAAGTATTTTCCTCTTTGCACCACGGCTAATGTACAGGAGGATGGGATTAGCCGTAGCACAGAAAGGAACCATGAAAAAACCACCTCAATTTTTCCTCTCTCTTTTTTTTGTTTGTCATTTATTAACCTGGTAGGAAATGACTTAGAGAAGGAGTAACTAGAAAACAGAAAGGAAGAGAGAGGTCTTTGCACTAAAGACAAAGATATTAATTTTTAAAAATAAAGATTGGGGAGAAATTAATTAATTTTAGACAGGAATACTTGTCCCGTAAAAATTCCAATTTTTTGTAATCCCCCACCATAAAATAACCAAAAAAAGATGATAGGTTATTGGGACAACCCACCGAAGTTTAGTATCGATTGTGTTATAGAGACCAGTTTGTTTATCCCTATGATAGTCCCAATAGCTCCATATAGTTATCATGGTAGATAAGCCAGCAAATAAATATGAAAGTAAAATCCAGGCATCTAAAATAGTGATATAGTTTAATTTTGGAACATCGTCTCCAAATACAAAGTTGTAGGCAACCAAAGTTAACAAACTACCCATTGAAACTGCCAGCTTCGACTCTAACTCTCTTGCCCTGATGTAAAAAACACTAAAGGATAGGTAGACTAGGAAGATCACTGGAAGAATGATCTTTAAAATATAGTAAAAAGATTTGCGATTGAGATCAAAACTGTATTCGAGTGTTTGAAGCACTCCTTGTCCATAAAGTTGAGTATCACAACAGTTTAAACGGTGGTCATTAATTTCCCATTCATACAAAATTTCATTGCCCTCCATCATACTAATCTCTGGGTTGTATCGAGGAGAGGTACTTAAATCAACATCTTGAAATATAAAATCGGCTGATGTTGAAATATTATCAAAAGGAAATTTTCTAAAGTCGGAGGAGTTAGTTACCTGATAATTAATTTGTTGTTTGAGAACAAAATTAAAAGGATCAGATTTATCATTTGTAATAAGTAAACTTTTAAAAGTAATATCATTTATAAAAGATCCTGTTTGCGTAGTTTCAAAAGTAGGATACCAAATTTTTTGTAAAATATTTTCAAGTTCGGCTGATTTTCTGAAAATACATTTGATAGGTGATTTATCAAGATCTGTTAAATTGAAAAAATTATGTATTAAATCTTCATTTTGCCACTGCAAATTCACCTCTAAATTTAAATTTGATTTACTACTTTGCTGAGTTACCTCAAAATCATTTAATATTATATCTACCTCGACTATAGGGTGACCTAGATAAGGAATTCTTTTTAGATCAACTATCTCCTCTTCCCCATCTAAATGTTGAACAGTTAATGAGAGATCTCTCATTGCTGAGGTTTCTAGTAAGTTGGATAAATACAAGTAAGCATCGGTATCATTTGAGGCAACCGGTTTTTGATCAACAGCTAAAATACGATCTCCCACCTTAAGTGGGGTATTAAAAGCGAAGGAACCAAAGCGTTTTTTGTTGATAATAGGTTGATTTTGCTCAAGAACTACACCACTGTCGTTATAAGCAAGCCTTATGTTAGACGTTTCCCTGAAGTCTTTTTTCAAAAGTCGTTCACAAATTTCTGCTCCCCAGCTAACACTGGAAAAGAAAACCCAAAATCCTAAAATTATCCCCCTTAAAAACAAATTAGAGTGATTTTAACACACTCTTAATTTTACTCAACTGATCATCTAGTTTTTGGATGTCTTGGTAAATTTTTTCTTTTTCATGAGGGACTATTTTTGTACCTCCTGAACTTTTCTCATCCATTGACTCACGAACAGCATCCATTAAATCTCCCAATCTTCCGCCAATTGCTAATATCTCTGATTGTACTTCACTCTCACTAGCAGGTTTTTCAGGTTGGGCGGTTGCTAGATAATCTTTCAAAAAATTGCTAAAAGGAGTTTTTTGGTAAATTTTATGCATAGCATGCTCTAACCGAATGACAGTTCTAAATTGTATATTCCTATCACTATCATCAGGATCAGCACATTTGTATATATAAGACTTAGACTTCCCAGTGATATCTTGAATGTCTTGATCACTTAAATTTTTAAGAACTTCCTTTAGAGTATGTTCAATGGTGATAATTTCTTTTGTTTTAGACATACCTTACTATAGCAATTTATGTTAAGCGGGTAATCAATAATCTATGTCCAAAAGTAAAAAAGCTTTGGACTATTTGTAGAAATATTATTCCTCATTATTGTTATCATGAAGTCTAATTATATTACTCCTACTTTAGGTAGAAAGTTGTCCTCTAATAAAAAAAATGAACCCCAATCCCTAAGAGATATTGAAGAGTATTTGCGTTGTTTAGCACAAATCAGACAAGAAAATAATATTTCCATTGAGGATGTAATGCAGCATTTGAATTATTCTCGTAGCACTCTTGATGCTCTTGAGAATGGTAATCTAGAATTTATCCAGTATCCCTTAAATTACTTTTTTACTAGGCAATATGCCTCTTATCTTAAAGTGCCCTTTCCTCAGCAATTTTTAATGAGCCATTTCAAACCAGGAGAAAAGAAGTAATGAGAGCATTATTATTGTTATTTATCAGTGTTTTTTTAACTAATTGTTCTCTAAAAGCAGAAGGTAGTCCTATGCATCATGAATTTGATAATTGGATACATATGGAGGCTAAAGAAGAAAACTTAGACTTAGTCTTTAGCTTGGAAAACCAAGATCAAATGATTATTTTTATTGTCGATCCAAATTTAAGTTGTGATGCCCGTTTAGTTTACACCAATCGAGAATTTGAGCCCAAAGATTTTGATGTTATGAGTGGTGAAACTTTTGATTGGAAGCTCTCAGGTCAATCTTATGAAGGCGAAAATGCAAGCCGATTGAATGCCGATGGATACGTTCGTTGGGAGTTAATGAGTTTTTATAAACATCACTTCTCCAAGCTGGAAGAGCTATTATCCAAAAGAGGACAAATTTCATTTTCTATTAATGATCCTCTCAATAGGTTTGAAAAACAAGAGATAGAAATGAAAGCTAACGGACTCAGTTCTGCTCTTAACAGTGCTTTGGATACGTGCCAGGGATGGACATGATTAAAAAATTATTATTTGTGGTCATATTCCTAACCTCTTCTTTACAAATTAAAGCAGAAATTAATCAGTCAACGATTTTTGTGCTGGGTAGTTTAGATAAAGAAACAAAGCAATTATTTAAAGAGACAATTTATAACCAAATACACAATTACGCTCAAACAATTAGTATAGAAACACAGTCGAACATATATGTGTTTCCCTATCAAAATCAAAATCAATGGCAGGTTGTGAGTTTGCATGTCCAAGGAAATGAGAACCATTCATATCTTCTCGATCTCTCTTTAGAGGGTCACCCTCTTCGGTCTTTAGATGAAATCCGCAAACTAGTTGGTCTAGATGGTTCTCTGAAATACATCGGTTGGAGCAGCTATGATGAGCTCCCACCAGAAAAGGTTTTTATTGCTTCAAAAATTATCGCTCAAGATTATCTGTATTTGTATTTTTAAAAAAAGTTCTATGAGTGTTCTAGTCTTTGTTTCTTTGATGTCTTATCAAAGCGGTTTCATCCCTCTAGTGGTAATAGTAGGTGTCTTATTATATGCGTTTATAGTCTTATTTTTTTTCTTAACCTACGACCATCAAAGGTCGTCAACTCCATCAATAGCAGAAACCACCATTAACGACTCAATATAGCGCTTTTTGCTACAATCGTAGCAAATCGTAATCATTTCATCGTTGATTTTATTGATATATTTCTTTGAGACTTCCTTGTAATCACCACATTCAGAACACTTATTATATGGAATTTCATTATTTTCAAATAACTCCTCTTTACCATTCCACCAGCCCATTAATGATTGATATCATACATATAGATCAGTCTTTGATAGAAGTTACGCATAAATAAAAAAAGTTGTTAATAAATTATTTGGTTAATTCATTAATTAAAATATTTAGATCGCTTATGAAAGTCTTTTGATCAATAGAGGTATCAAGATACATAGTGCAATGATGATTGACGAAGTGATCTGTGAGAAATTTCATTGCATTGTCTTCACCACTCCAAGATTGACTAAAATCCTCTGAGGCTTGAAAAAAAGACTTCAATGACTCCTCACTGCAATTATCCCAAAACGCAGGACAATAGTTTATTCCATCTCCCTTAAATAGATTGATATATGCATCTAATACTAAGATTTCAAAATTAGGATAATTGACTTTTTTATATTTGCTTATATCTACGCCATCCAAATTAGTTAAAAATTGCTTTGATTGGGAGTCATAATATAAGTCATAATCTAAGTTTTTTGCACCTTCAAAATTTTCGTTGAAGAATTCAATTATTTTTTCTCGTATTTCAGCCTCTTCAATAGGATCCAAAGACCAGTAAACTTCTTCTAAATAGCCAACACAGTAATCTTGATCAGATGAATATAAATTATGATTAAAACTTAAATTAATAATAAAAGTTATTATTAAGAAATATATTTTTGACAAAATATTTAATTATTTTTTCGGAAGTCCCATGGATATTCAAATTTCATAGACCACATTCCAAGTTTGTTAGATTTAGCATACTCCTCATCTAAAATATATTTGTCTGAATATTTTCTATAAGCAAACGCAAAACCCTCTCTGACTAAATAACTACTTAATGACTCTCCATTGACAAAGCACTCACCTAATACTCTTCCATAGAAGTCTTTTCCCTCATCTGTACAGCTAATTTTGTTATTTGTAACTTTTGAAAGTAAAATATCTTTTGATATTTTTCCACAAGCAACCTTCCCTTCACTTGCAATACACGTCTGATTAATTTCAGGAGCATCAATCACTCTTTGATCATTAAATTTCATATCATTAGATACCCACTGATCATAAATATGAGGTGCATGAGTTCTTAACATAATGTCTTCCATCCAGTCTGTAGCTGGCCATCCAGTTGCACCACCGGAACCTAGTCCGATACAGAACGGAGTATTACCATCGCTTACCATTTGATCAGCTAATGCTAATAACTCTTCCATACTGGAAGGTGTCTCATACCCATTGTCTTCAAAGTTATCTGGTGAATACCACACCAAGCTTTTTACATTGACCCTGTAAAAAACACCATAGAACTTTTCAAAACCAGTTGGATCTTTATATGTTGTAAGATCAACCCAAGATTGTCCTGCAGCATAATTGTCAAGAACCATTTGTTTGATGTCGTCACCTAATGGAGATAAACAACCAGTAGCTGCAATGTTCGCTGCTAATCCTGGTTGTGGGAATACAGCTATATCAGCTGGACTACCTGCTTGACAGTCAATATTAATAATTGATTCAAATTCATCAGAACCACCATACTCAACGGACGCTCCTGTCGCTGCTTCAAAAATTGATATGACATCCCTGAAATCATCATCTTGTGGTGCCAACCAAGGACCAAAGATCGTTAATTTTTCTCCCGACAGGTCAGGGCCTGTATATGCGTGAGAACCAGCATTTGCATAGCTTGCTCCAAATAGAGATATAGCTATTAAAGCTGTAATTGTCTTAATTAATTTCATAGAAATCCTCCTCCTATAAAAATATGTGATGATGAATTTAACAAAATGAATATGTTTTCAAACATATTAAAAGCCTAAATAATATGCAATTAGCTGATATCAAAAGATCAATATTATCAACCTTTATTCTTATTCAATCTATTTTTTAAGGGGTTTTATATACTCAGCTATGTTTAAAATTAATGTTTACTTATAGTGTCGTATTTTTTTTGAATTGACTCAGGCCAAACAGATTTCATGTAAGCTAAAATAGACCATATGTCATCGTCATTTAATTTATCATTACCTTGCATTTTACCATCGTAGTTTTCATTATAAATTTTAAATCCATACCTAATTATATTAAAGAGCTGTTCTTGACTGTGATGCCAAGTATGACCTGTACCATTTAAAG
>CACBUI010000025.1 GCA_902542505.1 uncultured Alphaproteobacteria bacterium
AAAGAGAATTCACCAAAGAAGCGCTCAAAAGACACAACTAAAAGGAAAAGTTAATGTCTAAAGCATTATTTGGAGCAGGATGTTTTTGGGGGCCTGAAAAAAAATTTTCTGAGATCAAAGGTGTGATTGAAACCCAAGTAGGATACTCTCAAGGCTTAACTGATAAAACTTCTTACGAAGAAGTTTGCAAAGGTAATACAAACCATGCTGAAGTCGTTTTCTTAAAATTTGATGAAAATCTCGTTTCATATACCAACCTTGTGGAGTTTTTTTATCAAATTCATGATCCAACAACTTTAAATCAACAAGGCCCAGATCGAGGATCTCAATACCGATCATTGATAGGCTATTATGACGAAACTCAATGTGAAATAGCAAAGCAGATCACAGACAAATTGAACGAAAGCCAATTTAATCAAAAAATTACTACGATTATAGAACCCGTTAAGAATTACTGTCCCGCAGAGGATTATCATCAAAAGTATATGGAAAAAAAATATTCTTTTTTAAATTTTTAATTTTTAAATCGGAGAGTAGGGATAAATTATCTTTGGGAATTTATAATTAGATTTTTTCTTATAATGCTTTTTAATAAAATAATTTGATTTCAATTTTGTTGGCGTAATAATTTTATTTTTAATAAAGGCAAATTCAGAAATTTTTTTTAGTTTTTCTAATCCGTTTCCTATTAAAAAATAGTTTTGACTCAATATATCCACAAGGTTTGAGTCAATTTTTAAAGTTTTTGTCTTTCCAATTAACTTGCCTGATATATCAATCTTTTGAATAGCTAAATCTTTTCTATTTGTGTCAATCACACACAAGACATCTTTAGTAAGTTTTTTGTTAATACCTAAAAAGAAATGCTCAAAGATAGAATAACACACAATTTCTACTCTATGATCTATAAAAAAGCCTTTCATAAGTGAGTGACAATTTCTTATTGCTGTGAAGCGTGCTGGTCCATAATTTAGATGCAATTTTTTGATATGATCAGCCTTTATTTTTGTTTTAGTTACTAAGTTTTGAAGTAATTCGGATAATATTTTTTCATGTCCATACTCACTTTTTACAGTTTTATCCCAAATGATTTTTTCATTTTTAAATAAAGTAATTGAACAGTATGATAAAGAGCTATCGATGCCTATTTCAAAATTTTTTACTTTACTGATCATTTTTGTGTCAAATTTTACTTTTCCAATTAGCACATCCTATGCAACAAGTGTGAATGATACAATTCCAAATAATATTCTAATGTATCATCGATTTGGTGAAAATAAGTATCCCTCAACAAATATACGCGAAGAGCAATTAGTAAGTCATCTTGAGTATTTAAAGGATCAGGGGTTTTATTTTATTTTTGCTAGAGATCTTTTGTTTGAAGATAAATTACAAAAAAAAACTATTTCAATAACTGTAGATGATGCATATTTATCATTTTTTGAGGTGGGATTACCTATTTTTGAAAAGTATGAGATACCAGTCACTCTTTTTTTAAATACAGAAAACGTTGGTGGACAAAATTATATGAATTGGACTCAGCTTAAAAGTGTACTTAGTCGTGGTGTAGATATTCAAAATCACACACACTCTCATTCAAGTTTATCTATTCTTAGTGAAATTGAAATTGTGAATGAAATAGAAAAATCACAGGATCTTATTTTTGAAAATTTAGGTATTACTCCAAATTTATTTGCTTATCCTTTTGGTGAAAATAGCACTATAGCACAAAAAGTAGTTTCTCAGTATTTTGATGCAGCATTTGGACAACATTCAGGTGCCTTTTCAATTAATCAAAAATATTTTATTCCAAGATTCCCCTTGAATGAGAATTACGGATCTATTAATCGAATAAAAGATGCATCAAGTGTTTTACCTTTTAATAATGTGCTTATTGAACCTGGCAACCCTTATCAAAGTGAGCCTATCAGTAGATATGCTTTAGATTTTAACGAGGACTCTTCCAACATAAATTGTTTTATTAGTGATTTTCAAGGATCATTTAATCCAACAATTACAAATCTTAATAATAAGTTATTAGTTGAACTTAATCGTTTACCTGTAAAAGGTAGGCTTAGGTTTAATTGCACAAAAGTTAATAATGGTATTTTCTGGTTTGGTTATCAGTACTTAGTTAATTAAATTTAAATCGATCAAATTCTTGAAGATTATTTGAAGCAATGATCAGCTCTAATTTATCAACGTATTTATCGCCGATTTCAGCATAGGCTGCTAAATATTTTACTTTCATACTAATAGGGTCTGTATATTTTATGCGCTCATCTATTCGTCTAATGACTCGAAAATTATAATAAGCTTGATGGGTATTAATATTAAACATATAGGCTTCAACACTTTCTGATAAATTTTTAAATTTTAAAACTGCGTGAGTTTTATCCTCATCCCTGTCTTGAGGAATGATTCCTTTATCTTCACTTGTAGTCCACTGACCATAAAGAGCATTACCCTCAGTTGCAAATCTAGACTGTCCCCAACCACTTTCAATAATTGCTTGTCCAAGAGCTAGTGACACTGGGATAATATTAATACGTTGTTTAAGTTTTCTAAAAAGTTTTGTGTTAATTTCGCTATAATCTAATTTATATTTTTTTGACAACCTAATAATTTCGTTAGTTTCGTTTTTATTTAATTCTTTTCTAGCAAATTTTTTTTCTATATTGATTACCATCCTTCGTTCTTGCATGATTGAGACATTCGCATTGTAAATCAAAGGAAGTGTTACGAGGTAAAATAGTTTTTTCTTTGTTGGAACATCTTGTATTTCTGAAAAATCATCAGGTAATTCTGATATTATAGGAAGATGACCAATATTTTCTTGCGTTAAAATTTCAGGAATAAAATTATTTTTTTTATAATATTTATTTAAATCAACCCAATTATGAAATTCTCCTGCGTTAAGAGATGAATTTAATAAAAATCCAAAAAAAAAAAGTAAAAGACTAGACTTCAACGGGTCGTACTTCACGGACTTCGGGAATATAATGCTTAAGCATATTTTCAATTCCCATTTTTAAAGTTGCCGTTGAACTTGGACATCCCTGACAGGCCCCTTGCATTTGTAGAAATACAATTCCCTCATTATATTTGTCAAATATGATATCTCCACCGTCCATAGCAACAGCTGGTCTTACTTTACTATCTAGAAGTTCTTTGATCTTTTTTACAACATCACTATCGTTCTCATCAATTGTATGTCCAGTTGATGCAGATTGCTCTGAGATAATAGGTTTGTTCATTGTAAAGTGCTCAATGATACAACCCAAAATTGCAGGTTTCATAAGCGTCCAATCATTATCTTTGCCTTTGGTTATAGTGATAAAGTCAGACCCAAAAAAAACACCCTCAACACCTTTAATATTAAACAAGTTCATTGCCAAAGGTGAATTTGAGGCAGACTCTTGGTTTTGATAGAACATAGTTCCGTCTTTCATGACCTCTTTTCCTGGCAAAAACTTTAAGGTTGCAGGGTTAGGCGTTGGTTCAGTTTGTACGAACATTGCTAATAATATGTCTATAAAATTGGAAATTTCAAGCCAAAGTGTCTATCTAAAACCGACTATCTTATAGACTTCTTTGAGAATAGGGCCTGCAATTGTGGATGCTTTTTCGCTACCCATATCTAGGACTTTATTTAATTCATCCTTATTATTGAGAAGATTTAATATCTCGGTTCTAATTGGTCCTATGACTTGAATTAATTTGTCTGCAAGGTCATTTTTTAATTTTGAATATTCTTTGCCAGCATAACTTACCAGAGTTTTTTCAATACTTTCATTTGAACAAGCAGACAAAATATTGATTAAATTTAAGCATTCAGGTTTATTTTGTAATTGATCCTTGTTATCAGGAATAAGGTCTGAGTCAGACTTTGCCTTTTTTATTTTAGAACTTATATCATCATCACTATCAGTTAATAAAATTCTAGAAAATTCAGATGCATCAGATTTTGACATTTTTTTAGTTCCATCTCGAAGGCTCATAACCCTTGTCGCATTTCCATAAATAAGTGGTTCTGGCAGCGGAAAGAAGTCTACTTTAAAATCATTATTAAATTTTTGTGCAATGTCTCTTGACAGTTCTAAATGTTGTTTTTGATCATCACCTACGGGAACATGCGTTGCAAGGTAAGCAAGAATATCTGCAGCCATTAAGTTTGGGTAAACCATTAAGCCAACACTTACGTTTTCTTTATTCTTCCCAGCTTTATCTTTGAATTGTGTCATTCTATTAAGCCAACCAATTCGACTGACACAATTAAATACCCAAGCAAGCTGAGAGTGTTCTGCTACACTTGATTGTTGAAAAATAATTTGTTTTTTATAGTCCACTCCTGCTGCAATAAATGATGCTAATACCTCTAGCGTGTTTGAGCGAAGTTCAGCTGGATTTTGCTCAACAGTAATGGCGTGTTGATCTACAACACAATAAATACATTCAAATTCTTTTTGAAGCTCTACAAAGTTTTTTATCGCACCAAGATAGTTACCTAAATGCAGGGTTCCTGTTGGTTGAACACCAGAAAAAACTCTTTTTTGGAAACTGCTCATATTTAAATATTATTAAAATTGATATCAGAATTATCTAGTAATATCGAGGGACTTAAATCGATAAACATAAAAAACCTAAAAAATAGACATCAAATCCTTTTCAATTGATTTGAGTAATTTTTCATCTTTGATTTTTTGGTTATTGCTATTTGTTAATTGAAAAATATCGAAAACCTTTTCACCGTATGTGGAAATTTTTGCTGATTGGACACTTATTTTTTTGTCATGAAATACTCCTAAAATATCCATTAATAATCCAGGCCTATCGCCAGATAATATTTGAAAAGTAGTGACTTGCTTACTCATATCGTTATCAATTGTAATTTGAGGATTTACAGTAAGTTTTTGTAAACCTTTGGTAAATGACCGTAAGGGTTTAAAATCTTTTTGATCAAGAGCACTCATTACATGTTTAGCTGCTCTTTTCTGTTCGTTTAAATCTAAAACACCTTTATTCAAAAAATTGGTTACCCAAAACACATCAATTACTTGATTGTTTTTTAAAGATATTATTCTAGAACTAAGAATATTCGATTGAGAATGTGTAAACCCCGAAACAATATCTTTTAAAATTCCTGGTCTATTTTTACTTGTGACAACAACAGCACTATATTCTTTATTTTCATAATTAAGAAAATTTACAGAGTTAATAACCTTTGCTTTTTTATTTCTTTGGTAAATTTTAAAAATATCGACGATCATTCTTGATGAAAAGGCTTCCCAGAATTGATTTGGAAATTCATTTATCGAATTTTTTATAAACTTTTTTAAATTAACATCAGATTTTTGTAATACTGATTTCTTTAAAGATACTTGAACAGAAGTAGAATAAGTTTTTGTGTCTAGACCTCTTTGCAGAAAATCTCTTGCATTATAAAATAAACTTCTAAGCAGGCTTATTCTCCATTCGTTTAGAACGTTTGGTCCGACAGAGGCAATGTCACATAAGGTAAAAAGAAACAATGAGTTTATTTTTTCTTCTGTGTTCGCAATAGAAGTAAATTTAGCAATTGCCTCAGGACTTTGAGTGTCATTTTTAAAAGCTGTATCGCTCATTGCTAAATGGTTTTCAACTAACCACAATGTCAATTCTTTCACTTCTTCTGATACAGGAAGTCTTTTAAGGACCTTGTTGGTTAACTCTGTTCCATATACAGAATGATTTTTTGGCCCCTTCTTTCCAATATCATGAAATAATAAAGCGATGTGAAGGGCTTCTCTTGAGGATAACCTGCTATATATTTCATTATAAAAGGATTTTTGTCTTAGCTCATTTAGGTTGTGCAGTGTTAATAATAAGTGTTCGTCGGTGGTGTAGTGATGATAAATATCAAACTGCACTTGTCCCCAAACTCTGCCAAACTCAGGAAATATTTCGCTAAATAGCTGGGTATCATTAAAATCATGAAGGGCCTGTATAGGATTTTTTTTGGAGACGACAATATTTAAAAATGATTGGAGGTGCTGTTTATCTGTGCTTTTTTTTAAAACTTTTCTTTTTTCCTCGACGGTCTTTAAAAAGCGAGGATGAATGAGTAAATTATGTTCCAAGGATTTTTCAAAGACGTTTGCCCATTTTAGTCGAAGGTTTTTAGGTGTATTATTTTTTAAATTAAGAAAACCTTTTTCAATTATAAATTCTTTTTCTAATGATTTAGTTTTAGTAGGTTTTCTTTTATAAATTGTTTTGATTATTAAATCCTCTGGAAGTTTTGAATAAAAGGTTCTTAAGAGAGAATTAATCTTTGCAACATTCACAAACAAATCTTTCATAAAAATCTCTACTCCTTTTTCTTTCTTTTTGTCTTTGTAAGAGAGTTTTTTTGAAATTTTTAATTGATTTTCAATAGATAAAACATCGCCTTTGCTTTCGTTAAATAAATGAATAAATGCTCGAATGGTTAAGAGAAATTTCCAAGCATTCTTTAATTCTTTAATTTCCTCTTTGGTATAGATATTAATAGATGTTAAGTCTTCTAATTTATAAATATTAAACATAAAGATCGATACCCACAGTATGGTATGAATATCTCTAAGACCCCCAATACCCTCTTTGATATTCGGCTCTAAATTACTTTTAATTCCTATTCGATAGTCATGTCTTTCAACCAACTCTATAAGCTTTAATTCGCTGAGCTTTAGGGGATTTTGTTTTCCAATTAAAATTTTAATAGACCGAACAAACTCTCCGTATTGAATTTCATCACCAATGATAAAACGAGTCTCAACAAATTTTGTAATTGTCTTTATATCTTTCTTAGAATCGATTAATGCTTGTTTAATTGTTAAAAAAGATATGCCGACTTCTAATCCAATATCCCACAGTGTATTATTTAATTGAGTAATAAAATCTCTTATATTTCTATTAGATTTTTTATAAATAAATAACAAATCAACATCACTTTTTGGTGACAAGTCATGTCTGCCATACCCACCTACAGCGATTAAAGAGAAATCTTCTATTGGATAAATATTATAAATTCCTTTAACTATTTCTTTTACAACTGTATCAACAAGATCTGTATGATTTTTATTAAAATAGAAGCCATCATTAGTTGATGCTAATTTTTGAAATAATTTAACCTTATTTGATTGATACTTCTTTTTTATTTGAGAGATATCTTTCATTAATAAAACTTTAACATTGTATATATGTAATGGTCTAAAGAATCAATTTATGTCATCAATAACTGTTTCAGACGTAATTAGTACTATTCTTCGAGGGCTGAGAGATGTTTATTTTTTGATTAGCTTATATGAATCTAACTCATCAAATAAAAAAAAAATAATCTGTTACCCTAGAAGGCCTTTCAATCCACTTTATTCTTTAGCTAAAGTTAGATGGGGCTTGCCAGTTAAGTTTACGTCCTCCCCAGAACTAGCTGACATAGAATTATATTTTTATGACAAAACTAATAGTAACTACCAAGTCTCTGAAAATCCAAAAAAAATAGTAATAAATAAAAATTGCACTGACATCAGTAAATCTAATGTTGATAGAGTTTTCTTAGAGATTTTTGGTTATTCTCTGAACTTAGATCCAAAAAACTATCATGGTTCAATTTTAGAAAAATCAGAGCAAAATGCAAAACATGACGGGAAGATTATAAATAGTTCTTCGTTAGGATTTAAAATTTATAAAAATAAGGTTTACCAAAAATTAATTAATAATATTTATAACGAATTTGCTGTCGATTATAGGGTCGTATGGGTTAAAGATGAAATTGTATTAGCTTACGTGAAATTTGCTCAAAAAGAATATCGCTTTAAATCTAAAACTGTTTATTCAAAAATAGTCTCAATTTGTTCTTTATTTGAAAATGAAGAGATTAGTTTAATAAATGAATTTTGTAAAAAATTTAAACTAGATTTTGGGGAGTTAGACATTTTAAGAGATAGGGATACGAAAAAAATTTATATTGTTGATGTCAATAAAACTGCTTGGGGTCCGCCAGATAAGATTTCACTTGAGGATGGAAAAAAAGCTATTGCACTTATTAATGACAAGTTTAGAAAAAGCTATTTAATCTAACCCTCCCTATTAATTTAGAGAGGGTAAAATAAATATTACTAATCAATTATAACTTCGTAAATAGCAGTTGAACCCGAAAGTTCATAGGCTCCAATCAATAAAGGAGTTCCTTTTCTGACATGATAAAGTGGAGGTGTCTTGTCGGCAGGTATAAAAACTAATGATTCAGGAGATATGTCACCACCAGTTTGTTTTGTACCATCTCCAAAAAAGTTTCTACCATTAAAATATCCAAGAAATTTTGGTTTTACCATACCAGTAATATCGTACATCATGATACCGCCCTGTCTTTCAAGACCTACAAAAGCTATTGTTCTTCCATCAATTTCTCCAACTGTAAGAGCCTCTGGCTCTGCACCTTTATCGTCACTTCTGTCATCAAAAGATCCCGCATCCTCATTCCAGTTAAAAAAACCTGAAAACGCTGTTCTAACAGCAATATCATTACCGCTATCATAAATAATTTGTCCGGTATTACCGTCCAAAATTGAAAAAGATCTTCCGCCGTAGGTATAGATTTCTTCATAAAAACCGTCACCATCAGCATCTCCCATAGTAGTAGTTGTTTTTAACCTACCGAGATTTGATTTTTTTTGGAGCTCCGAGGCATTAGGAAAGACTGAAGGGTCTAAAGTTAAATCAGCGACCCTTACCTCTTCTGAGAATCCATCGTAATCTTTTGCATCTCCCTCATTAGCCATTAAAACATAATCATACATTTCACCATTAATCTCTTTACTGACAACTACCATGGTGTCTGGTTGATACATTCCTTTAACCGGCCAAGGCTGTATATTAACTCTGTTATCCTTATTTGAAGCATCAAGAGCGGACTGAGACCAATCTTTATAGCCTAAACCAAAGTAATCAGTAACTATGCCCAAACTAATATCTATCTTTGCAATAACGTTATTTTCTTGAAGAGCTACATAAGCTCTTTTAGAGTCACCGCTAACCGCTATAAACTCTGGTTCAGCATCATACAAAAAAGATGATCCAGGTTTTACAATTCTGCCACCCTCTGGAGCCCCATTGTAATAAAAGTTTATATTTCTGATTTTATCTTCACTAGGGCCGACAAACCATTTGTTTAAATCAATAATTGAAACAGATCCTTTGGGATCAAAAGTGTAGTCATCATTTGGCTCACCCTCATTGGCGACCAATGCATATTTCCCATCCGGAGTAAATACAACATTATCAGGCAGCGCACCTACTGAGTACCCAAAAGCCAATTTTAATGTATTAAGATTATAGAACAAAACAGCACCATTGTCTTGTTTGTCTTCTGCCTCGATTGCTAAAGCAAGCAAACCTGCTTGTTCTGAAACAGCAACACTGTTTATTCCACCAACACCTGCTCTTGGTTTGATTGAAATTAATTTTTCTGTATAAGGTAATCTTGTAATATCTAAAACATCTACAGATTTTGTTAGATTGTTTGTTACAAATATTCTGTTTCTTTGAGAGTCGTAAGCTAAAATTTCTGATCCACCTTCGTCCCATGAAAAAGTTGAATAGCCTGAGATTTTATTAAGTTCCAATGCATTTACATTGAAAAAAACAAAGCTTAAAAGCATTGATAATAATAATTTCATTATTTTTTCTCCAAATACCAAAGAATATTAGATTTATTGATTATGTAATTTTAATTAAAAAAATATTAATCTAATATTAAAATTTTCTAATTAGGTTATAAAGCTGTTCAGTTTTGCCTGATTTTGGTACTTTTTGAATAGACGAAACCTTTTTTTGCTCTGCCAATGTTAAAGATTTAAGATCAAGCTGTTTTAATAAAAAAGAAGAACCCTTAG
>CACBUI010000026.1 GCA_902542505.1 uncultured Alphaproteobacteria bacterium
ATGAGTTTTTGAATTCTGTTAAGTACTTCTTATCAAATAGTTGATTTCCAAGAACTACAAAACATTCCTTCATATTGTTTTTATTATTTTGTGATTAAAGTTGATCTTCCACCGTCTAGTTGGAAGTTTTGTCCTGTAATCCATGATGATTTTTTAGATACCAAGAAAGAAGCCAAATTACCTATGTCATCACCTGTTCCAAGTCTTGACATAGGGTGAAGTTTTCCAATTCCCTCAGCAATCTTTTCATTAGAAACCATAAAATTTGACATTTTGGAAAAAGATAGGCTAGGAGATATTGTATTAAATCTTATCTTCGGAGCATAGTCTGCAGCTAAAGAATTTGATAAACCAATTAATGCACTTTTTGCAGAGGAGATTGCTGTATGATTTTTAAAACCTCTAACAGCTGCAATTGATGAAAAAAATACTACTGAAGATGAATCTGACATCTTAGTTATGCAATGATTAAGGAAATGAACGATATTATAAAAATTTTCATCCATAATTTTTTTAAAATCATCAACAGAGGTGCTTGAAAAAGGTTTTAAGTTTATCGACCCAATGGCAAAAATTATGCCAGATATTTCATAGTTAATAGATTGTATGAAACTTTCTGTATTCGTGTAATCATTAATATCTAAAACATTTTTTTCAAAATTACCTTCAACATCACTATCAAACTCACTTCTTGATATTAGAACTAAATCATAATCATCTTTTAGGTTGTTAACACATGATTTGCCAACAGAACCATTTGCACCAATAACTAGAATTTTACCCATGAAGTTTATACAAAATGTAACCCTAATTAGATTTAATTCTTAAGTATTTGAAGGCTATAACACGTAGCTGATACAAACAATAAAGTACCTATTATTTGATGGATAGAACCTAAAGAGACTTGAACATTACTCAAAACAACAAAAACACCAATAAATAACTGAATTAAAACTAGAAATAGCACAATCAGGAAATGGATTTTTTGATATTTATTTTCAATTCCCTTAAAATGTCTAAAGCACATATAAAGAATTGCTAAAAATGATATATAAGCTAATGCTCTATGAAAAAAATGTATGAAGACACTGTTATCAAAAAAACCAAAAAGTCGATCCTCAATAAAAATTAAATTCTCAGGAATGTAATTATCTCCCATTTTGGGCCAAGTATTAAATGATTTTCCTGCATCTAAGCCGGCCATAAATGCACCGTAAATTACCGCAAAAAAAATTATTATATTAAAAAAAATAAAAAAAATTTTATGTGAGCTAAAATTATTTTTATAAATTCCAATATCAAGCCTTTTTAAGAAAAGATAAGCAATTAAAGAGAGAATTATTTGAGCTATAATTAAGTGAACGGCAAGTCTTAAATGGCTAACGTATGGATTAACATCTAATCCACTTTTTACCATCCACCATCCGATAATACCTTGTACCCCTCCAAGAAAAAAAAGAAATGAATAAGAGTATAGCTCTTCATTAGAAAAGTATTTTTTCAAAGCAAAGTAAATAAAAGGGATGATAAAAATAATTCCTATTAGTCTTCCCAATACTCTATGTCCATATTCCCACCAAAAGATGTATTTAAACTCTGATAGTGTCATGTTTATATTTTTTATTTGATATTCAGGATATTGCTTATAGTCTTCAAAAACTTTTATCCAATCTCCATGAGATAAAGGAGGTATTGTTCCCATAAATAATCTCCAATCAACCATGGACAAACCAGACTCAGTTAATCTTGTCAAACCACCAACAATAATCATCAGCAATATAATTGACATGAGACTTACAAGCCAAATACTTATCTGAAAATTCTCGGTTTTGTACATCTAATCTAAATTTATAATTTTTTAGAATATATTTAGTATATTAATTTTAGTCGCATTAAGCCTGTCTAACTGATAGATCTTATAGCCTAAATATTTAAAATTTCAAAATGACATATCATATTAACGTTATAGATCATGAGGGCTCACCTCATAAAATTGAAGCAACAGTTGGTTTTTCAATAATGGAGATTATTAGAGACGCTGGATTAGATATTGAGGCTATATGTGGGGGTTGTTGCGCTTGTGCTACCTGCCATTGTTATGTCGATGAAAATTGGTTAGAAAAAATATCAAAAGCTGATGAAGATGAGGAATCTATGCTTGACCAAGCCATGGATATAAAAAAAAATTCAAGACTCTCATGTCAAATTCCATTTACAGAAGAGCTCAATGGTATTACTCTAACATTAGCACCTAAATTTTGACTGATTATAATTCATACAAATCCTGGCCATTTAATGAAGCAAAAAAAATTGTTAAACGCTTTGAAAAAAATAATAGCAAAGACAAAATAATCTTTGAAACTGGGTACGGTCCATCCGGTTTACCTCATATAGGTACTTTTGGGGAAGTGCTAAGGACAAATATGGTAAGATTTTGTTATGAAAAATTGACTGGTAAAGAGACAGACCTCATAGCATTTTCAGATGATATGGATGGCTTTAGAAAAGTCCCTGATAACATCCCAAACAAAGAAAAATTATCTAACTACCTTGATTACCCTTTGACATCCGTCCCAGATCCTTTTGAGTTGTTTAATAGTTTTGGTGAGCATAATAATTCAAAACTTAAAGATTTTTTAAATAGATTTAATTTGCCTTTTTCTTTTCAAAGTTCAACAGATGCTTATAAATCAGGATTGTTTAATGAAACAATAAAGAAAATTATAAAAAATTATGATGAAATTATTAATGTAGTTCTTCCAACACTTGGTGAAGAGAGAAGAAAATCTTATAGTCCATTTTTTCCAATCAGTGAAATAACTGGTAAAATATTGCAAGTTCCAATTGAAGAAATTAATAATGAAGAATTTTCTGTTTCATATTATGAGGACGGTGTATTGAAGTCTAAATCAGTTTTAGATGGCAATTGTAAACTTCAGTGGAAAGTTGATTGGGCAATGAGGTGGGCTGCTTTTGGTGTAGACTATGAAATGTGTGGTAAGGATTTAACTGAGAGCTATACCCTATCATCAAAGATATGTAAGCTAATAGGTTCTAAGCCTCCTGAAAATTTAATTTATGAACTATTTCTCGATGAAAATGCTGAAAAAATTAGTAAGTCAAAAGGCAATGGTATAAGCATCGATGATTGGCTCAAATACTCTATTGAAGAGAGTTTGGCCATGTTTATGTATCAGAGACCAACTACTGCCAAGAAACTTTATTTTGATGTAATACCTAAAAACACTGATGAATATTTATCGCATGTTAACAAATTAGAGTCCGACGATCTGAATCCAGATAACCCTGCTTGGCATATTCATAAAGCTGAAAACCCATCATATAAATCTAAAGTTAATTATAGTTTAATCCTTAATATTATATCTGTTTGCAAGTCTGAGGACTCTAATGTGATTTTAGGTTTAATAAAAAATTATCAATCTAATTTTAGTAAAGCGGAAACTGATCTTATTAATAGAATGATTGATTGTGGTATTAATTATTTTAGGGATTTTATACAACCAAATTTAAACTTTAAAATTCCAAATTCTGAAGAATTAATTATACTTAAAGAAGTTGTGTCTAAATTAAAAGAAGTAGAGTCTTCGGCTGATGCAGATGAATTTCAAACTGCAATATTTAGTGTCGGAAAAAATTCTGTCTATAAAGAGAATATTAAAGAATTTTTTAAACTTATTTATCAAGTTGTTTTTGGTCAAGAAAATGGACCAAGATTAGGCTCATTTACTAAAATTTATACAAAAGATAAAACTCTGGAGTTGTTTAACTCGAAGCTAAATGTATAATTTAGCTCATAGTATTCTCAAAAAGCTAGATCCAGAATTATCACATAATATATCTATAAAAGCTCTCAAATTAGGCATTTATCCAAAAATTATTTGTAAAAATACAGAAATCCTTGAACAAACAATATGGGGAAGAACGTTCAAAACTCCTATAGGGTTATCGGCAGGTTTTGATAAAAATGCAGAGGTGATAAATCCAATATTAAATTTAGGATTTAGTTTTACTGAGTTGGGAACAGTGACTCCTTTGCCTCAAAGAGGCAACACAAAACCTAGAATTCATAGGTTTCCTGCACAAAAAGCATTAATAAATTCTTTAGGGTTTAATAATAAAGGCATGGTTGTATTTGAAAGAAATATCAATAACTCAAACCTAAAAGAAAACTTCCAAGATAAAATCATTGGCATAAACATAGGTAACAATAAGGATACCGTAGAAATTTTAGATGATCTCAAAAAGCTTTTCGATAGACTGTATAGACTTGGTGATTACATTGTGATCAATTTATCTTCACCAAATACACCTGGATTGAGAGATAATCTTAAATCTCAAAATTTTGAAAAGATCGTTACAAATATTCATAGGCTAAGAGATGAGAATAACTCAAAAATCCCTATTTTATTCAAAATATCACCAGATATTTCTGATCAGGACAAAAAGGATATTTCATTGATTTCACTGGCAAATGATGTGGATGGGCTAATACTAACTAACACAACAATTAATAAATCGATGGTTAATGAAAAGTTAGAGGGAGGAGTGAGTGGTAGACCATTATTCCTTAAATCAAATGAATTAATAAGAGATTTTTATACTCTAACATCAGGAAAAATTAAAATTATAGGAGTAGGGGGTATTTTTGATGCCAATGATATCTTAACTAAAATGAAATTAGGAGCCTCATTAATTCAGATTTATAGTAGCTTTACATATGAAGGTCCTTACCATGTAAAAAAAATGACTTATGATTTGATGAATTTAATTCAACAACAAGGATTTAGAAGCATCTCCGAGGTAATTGGACAGTACTCTTGAAAAATATTTCATCTTTTAAAAATATAGTTAGTAAATATGACTATTTTTTATTTGATCAGTGGGGGGTTCTTCATAACGGTCATAAAAAATTTATAGAAGCAGAAAGATGTTTAGAGTATCTTAAATTAGAAAATAAAAAAATCATTCTTATTTCTAATTCAGCTAGCCCTACTATTCAATCAGAGGCAAATTTAAAAAGATTGGGTTTTAATGAAAATCTATTTGATTACTGTATTACTAGTGGACAAATAGCATTAAATAACATCAAAAAAGATATTTTTAAAAAGTTTGGTAGAAAATGTTACCCTTTAGAGCTATCAAAGCAAAAAATTAAGTATTTCAATCTAGATTGCACTAAAAAAGTTGAAAGTGCAAATTTTGCTATGATTGCAGACTTAAAAGATGGATTATCTATTTTAGATTTTGCTGAACATCTAGATAAAATTATGAAGTATAAACTTCCACTACTATGTGCAAACCCAGATTACTTAGTCCATAATAAAAATACTCTTTCTATGAGTGGGGGTACAGTAGCAGAGTTATACTCTGATTTAGGAGGGACTGTCTTTAGATATGGAAAACCTTACGAACCAATATATCAGGATATTTTTAAAAAAATGAGGATTACAAATCTTAGTAAGGTATTAGTTATTGGTGACTCATTGTGGCATGACATTGCAGGAGGTAAAAAAATGAAATTAGACTCGCTCTGGATAAAAAATGGAATTCATAAATCTAAATTGAAAAAAAAAGATGAGATCAAACCACTTTTAGAGAAGTACAGACCAAAATATGCAATAAGTCATCTAAAACTATAAGAAACTATTACTTATTGTAAAAAAGGGACTTTTGTATTATAAACTCATTTCATGTCTAGATCTTGCGATATTACTGGAAAAAAACACCAAACTGGTCATAACGTCAGCCATTCTAATATTAAATCTAAAAGGCGTTTTATGGTTAATTTAAACAGTGTCACTCTATTTAGTGAGTCTTTACAAAGAAAATTCAGACTAAGAATAGCCTCATCTACACTTAGAACTATAGATAAACATGGTGGTTTAGATCAATATTTAAATAAAACCAGCTCACGATCTTTAACTGATAAAGCCTTAAAAATCAAAAGACAAATCGAAAAAAACGTTAGCAAAAAAGCTAGCTAAATGTTTCAAGAATTATTTTTAAATTTATCAAATAACTTAAATAACTCATCAGTTGTAATTATCTGGTTATTTCAAATCATATTTTGTTATCTTTCAATTTTACTCTCACTTAAGTTCTTCGGAAAGACAGGTATTTATGTTTATGTAGCGATTGCAATTATTTTAGCTAATATTCAAGTACTTAAAGTTGTAGACTTTCCTTTCTTTCCTGAACCTATGGCCCTAGGAACTGTTTTGTTTATTTCAATATTTCTTTGTACTGACATATTGAATGAATATTTTGATAAAAAATCTGCAACTAAATGTATATACCTTGGTATTGCAGCATACTTATTTTCAACCATACTTATGTTTTTAACAATATCTATGGCTCCAATAAATCCTGATGAGCATCCCGCATGGTCTTGGAGCTATGGTATGCATGAGTCAATTATGACTATCTTCCTTCCACAGTTTCCAATAATAGTTGGAAGTATTTGTGCTTTTTTTATAAGTCAAAAAATTGATATTTTTATATTTTCTTATTTAAAAAATAAAAATACAAACCTTTGGTTTAGAAATAATGCATCAACAATTGTATCGCAATTTATCGATAATATTATATTTAGTGTTCTTGCATTTAATATCTTATCCTCTAACCCTGTGCCTTTATTTGACTTAATTATTTCTTATGGAATAGGTATTTATTTACTTAGAATTCTATTAAGTCTATTTGACACAATATTTATTTATTTAGCGAAGATCTTTTTGCCATCTAAACTTGACTAATTTTTTTCAAGTAAAAAAAAAGTCAAAATTATCAAATGCTCGACTTGGATTAATTAATACATCACACGGTAAAATCAATACACCTTCATTTATTTTTTGTGGTACCAAGGCCACTGTCAAATCTGTACTCCCCTCTCAATTAAAATTAGCAAGAACACAAATTATTCTTTCAAACACATACCATTTAATGCTTCAACCGGGTCCAGAGATCATATCAAAAGAAGGGGGTTTACAGAGTTTTACTGATTGGAATGGACCTATGATGACTGATAGTGGGGGATACCAAATATTTTCACTAGGATATGGGTCAGTTTCAGAGGAAATTAAAGGAAAAAACAATAATGCAAAGAGAAAATCTCTCATTAAAATAACTGAGGATGGTGCATCATTTAGAAATTATATAAATGGAGATAAAGTATTCTTATCACCTGAGAGATCAATTGAATTACAACGTGACTTTGGCGCTGATCTGATTTTTGTCTTAGATGAATGTACGCCCTTTAATGTCTCAAAAAAATATACAGAAAAGTCTATGTACATGAGTCATCGTTGGGCAGAAAGATGTATAAATTCTTTCGACTCAAAATTTAAAAAGTATAACTCAACCTTTGGTTCCTCAGGAAAACAGTCACTATATGGTATAATACAAGGTGGTGTTTATGAGGATTTAAGAAAGATTGCTTGTGAAGAAACATGCTCAAAAAATTTTGATGGACTTGCTATAGGTGGCTCTTTGGGGAGTACAAAAAATCAGATTTACGATATCTTTTCTATCTGTGAAAATTATATAGATAAATTAAAACCTATTCATGTTCTAGGAATTGGAGGACTAGATGATATTTTGCATGGTGTAAGTTCTGGTTATGACACATTTGATTGTGTATCACCTACAAGGATTGCTAGACATGGTATTATGATGTCAAAACTAAGTAGTAAAGGAATTAATTTGAACAACTCAAAATTTAAAGACGATCATTCTAGTATTGATGAAGGATGTGAATTACAGGAAATAAATAAATTTTCAAAATCTTATATACATCATTTGTTTAAAGCTAATGAGATGCTCGGTATGACCATTTTATCAATATATAATATTTGGTTTATGAATAAGTTTTTTGAAGAAATAAGATTATCTATAAATGAGGATAGTTTTGAAGAGTATAAGAATAAAATTTTGTCTAATTTAGTCGAATAATGACTCTATTTTTTCAAACATAATTCCACCTAACTCTTCAACATCATGAATGGTAATTGCTTTACTGTAATACTGACCCACGTTATGACCTATACCGATTGCCAATAGTTCAATGTTTGATTTCTCTTCAATCGCAAGAATAGTGCTTTTTAGATGTTTTTCTAAATAATTACTGTTGTTTACTGACAGTGTTGAGTCATCTACAGGGGCGCCATCAGATATCACAATTAGTATTTTTCTACTTTCAGGCCTTTTCGAAATTCTAGAACTAGCCCAAAGAAGAGCTTCGCCATCAATATTTTCTTTTAAAAGACCCTCTTTTAACATTAGGCCTAAATTTATTTTAGATTTTTTTGAGTTTTGGTCAGCAGATTTATAAATAATATGTCTTAGGTCATTAAGTCTTCCAGGATTTTTCTGCTTTCCATTTTTAAGCCAATGCTCTCGAGTTTTTCCACCTTTCCATGCTTTTGTTGTAAAACCAAGAATTTCAACTTTGATTTTGCATTTTTCTAAAGTAGCGGCTATCATATCAGTTGTTAAAGCAGCTATCATAATAGGTTTTCCTCTCATTGATCCTGAATTATCAATTAACAAAGTTACGGTTGTATCTTCAAATTTAATTTCTTTTTCTTTTTTAAAAGAGAGAGAACCATTAGAATTAGTTATAACCCTGGTAAGTTTTGAAGTATCTAGAACACCTTCGTCTAAATCAAAATTCCATGACCTATTTTGTTTTGATTGAAGCTTTCGATACAATTTATTTGCTAATCTTGATATTTGCTTTTGATATAAATCACATTTTTCATCGAGTTGCCTTCTTAGAGCCACTAACTCTTCATGATCACATAGTTTAATTGCTTCTATGATTTCATCATATTGATTAGTAGCTGCTTTATAATTTTGATTAAGGTTTCTATAACTATCAATTGATTTAAATATATCTTCAATTTGTTGGTCTGAAATTTCAATATCAATCTCTTCTCCTTGAACACTAGATTGACTATTATCTGAGTCATTTTCTGGAGTATGCATATTTTCTTCTAATTGGCTTTCTTCAGGTTTTTGGGCTTGATTTTCTTCCTGGTTTTGTTGTTGATTAAAATCCTCTTCATCATTTCCCTCATCGAGATCTTTATCATCTGGTTGGCTTTCATCCTCAACTGATGGAAAAATAATTCTGAGTAAATCTACCGATAAGTTTAAATATTCTTTTTGATCTTGAATATTCTGAGATAATTTTTGAAGTGTGTTATAAAATTTTGATATGTTGTCTTTAGAAGTTATATTCTTTAAATGACTATTATTTGATTTCCATATTTTACTGTTTACTAAATCAATGAAAAAATGCGTTAAGGTAAAATAAAATAAATCTTTAGAGTCTTTTTGTTTTTTTAGTTTTAATACCTCTAATCTTTTAAACCATTTATTCTCAATATTTTTTATAATACCTTTGAAGGGTTTTGAGCCATATGTCTCATATCGTAAACGCTCTAAGAAAATTATTTCTTCTCTAATATCAATATTTTTAGATGTTATTT
>CACBUI010000027.1 GCA_902542505.1 uncultured Alphaproteobacteria bacterium
CGTTTTCCTATTCATGGTGGTTTAATGCAACCACGTGGAGGAACTGCAAGACATGATGCAGTTGCTTGGGGATACGCGAGACAGGCAGACTCTATGGGTGTCGATATAATTCAAAATTGTGAAGTGACAGGTTTTGATGTTAACAACGGAAAAATAGAAGGCGTTCAAACATCAAGAGGAAATATTAAAACTAAAAAAGTTGGATTGTGTGTTGCTGGAAGCACTACACTTTTAGCAGACATGTTAAATATGAGACTTCCAATTGAAGCACATGTTCTGCAAGCTTGTGTCTCAGAACCAGTTAAACCTTTACTTCATAACGTAGTTACATTCGGAGCAGGTCACTTTTATTGTAGTCAATCTGACAAAGGTGAAATGGTTATGGGTGGTGATTTAGATGGTTACAACAGCTATGCTCAAAGAGGAAATATGCCAATGATACAGCATGTTTTAACAGGTGGATTGGCTGTCTTCCCAAACTTTAGTAGACTCAAAATGCTTCGAACTTGGGGAGGTATTATGGATATGTCCATGGATGGTTCTCCAATAATCGATAAAACTCATATTGAGGGTGTATATCTTAATTGCGGTTGGTGTTACGGTGGCTTTAAAGCTACTCCCAGCTCAGGTTTTGTTTTTGCGCATACAATAGCACAAGATCAAGTACATGAACTCAACTCAGACTTTAACCTTGAAAGATTCCATACTGGAAAAATTATAGATGAAAAGGGTGTAGGCCCTAAACCTTGGATCGGTTAATAGATGTTAGAAATAAAATGCCCATACTGTGGCAAGCGCTCACAAAATGAATTTTCTTATGGCGGAGACGCCACTATAAAAAGACCTCAACTAGGAGAAGAAATTTCAACCGAGGATTGGGATAATTTTGTTTACTACAGAGATAACCCAAGAGGAAAACATTCAGAACTATGGCATCATGTTTCTGGATGTAGACAATGGTTTAAAGTCTCAAGAGACACCGCTACACATGAAATTTTTGATACTTGTAAAATGAACGAGGACTTTAATGTCTAACAGTTTTAGAACAACCAACTCAACAGGACTTATTAATAAGGATAAAAAAATTAATTTTACTTTTAACGGCACTATTTATCATGGCTATGAAGGAGACACTCTTGCATCTGCTTTAATTGCAAATGGTGTTCATTTAGTTGGAAGAAGTTTTAAGTATCATCGACCTCGCGGTTTTTTAGGAGTTGGTGTTGAAGAACCAAATGCAATGGTACAATTGCATGATGGTAATAAATCTGAACCTAATATCATTGCAACCGAAGTTGAGTTAGTTGAGGGATTAAAAGCTAAAAGCCAAAATTGTTGGCCTTCTGTTCAATTTGATATTGGAGAAATCAATAATGTCTTAAATCGTTTTTTTCCTGCAGGTTTCTATTACAAAACATTTATGTGGCCAAAAAGTTTTTGGATGAAAATCTATGAACCATTTATAAGAAAAGCTGCTGGTATGGGTAAAGCACCACTGCTACCTGACCCAGATAGGTACGAACATAATTATGAACACTGCGATGTACTAGTTGTTGGCTCTGGCCCATCAGGCCTCGCAAGTGCTCTGGCTGCTGCTAAAAATGGGGCTAGGGTAATATTAGCAGAAGACAAGCCTAATTTTGGTGGCTCTCTTTTAACTGACGAAGTTACGATTGGTAACATGTCAGGAAAAGAGTGGGCTAGTGATACCATTTCCCAATTAAAAAGTATGCCAAATGTAATATTAAAAAAAAGGTCACAAGTCTTCGGATACTATGATCACAATATGACCGTAATGATTGAAAGAGTTAGCGATCATATTGAAAATCCCTCAAAATACACACCAAGACAAAGACTACATTATATTAGAGCTGGAGAAGTAATAGTTTCAACTGGTTCTATTGAAAGACCAATATCTTTTGGAAACAATGATAGACCAGGAATTGTATTAGCCTCAGCAGCAAAAGAGTATATGAAGGTTTATGAAACATTAGTTGGTAAGAAACCAATTATATTTACCAATAATGATACAGCATATTCTACTGCCCTTGAGTTTATTAAAAATGATATTGAACCAATCATTGTAGACACTCGAGACAGCTCAAATGGTGAATTAGTCAAAGAAGTTCAGCAAAAGGGTATTTCTATTAAATTTAATTCAGGGATCGCAGACACTAAAGGACATTTGAAGATAAATTCTGCTATCATCGGCAAGCTTGACTCTTCAAAAGAGTCTTTTATTTCAGAAGAAACAGTAGAGTGTGATTGCATTTGTATGTCAGGAGGCTGGACACCAACGGTTCATTTATCTTCCCAAGCTGGAAATAAATTAAAGTTTAACGACGATATTGATGCGTTCGTGCCGGATAAAAAAAGACAAAAAGAAACAGCAATTGGAGCAGCTAATGGTTCTTTCACCTTAAATCAATCTCTAGCTGAAGGTTTTCAAGTGGGCTTTGATTTATCAAACAAATTCACAGATCAAAATAATCCTACAAATAGTCCCAACTCAAATGAACCTAGCTATGAAAAACATGAAAAGCTCTGGTGTATGCCTTTACCATCTGGAAAAAAACCAAAACGCTTTATCGACTTTCAAAATGACGTTGCAGTTTCTGATGTAGAGCTAGCAATTAGAGAAGGCTTCAGATCAATTGAGCACGTCAAAAGATATACAACTCTTGGGATGGCTGGCGATCAAGGCAAGACAAGTAATTTAAATGGTTTGCAATATGTATCTAAAATAGAAAAAAAGATTGTTCCAGAAGTTGGTCATACAACATTTAGACCACCATACACCCCTGTAACAATTGGAGCTATCGTGGGTAGAGAAGTTGGTAATCACTATTTACCAACAAGAAAATCTCCCATTCATACATGGCATGAGGAAAATAATGCTGTTTTTGTAGCAGCAGGTTTATGGCAAAGACCCAGATACTACCCAAGGGGTTCTGAGGATATGAACAGTGCTGTTAATAGGGAAGCTGCAAATGTAAGAAAAAACGTTGGAATTTGTGATGTTACTACACTTGGTAAGATTGATATTAAAGGTCCGGATGCACCAGAATTCTTAAATAGAGTTTATACAAATGCATGGCTGAAATTACCTGTTGGAAAAGCTAGATATGGAGTAATGCTAAGGGAAGATGGCATGGTTTTTGATGATGGAACAACATCTCGATTATCTGAAAATCATTTTCATATGACTACCACTACTGCCCAAGCTGCAAATGTTTTATCGCACTTAGAGTATTATTTACAAGTTGTATGGCCAGATTTAGATGTAAATGTCTTATCAACTACTGAACAGTGGTCTGGTATAGCAGTGGCAGGTCCAAAATCTAGAGATCTTTTATCAAAATTATTTCCTGATGTAGATATGTCAAATGAGGGTTTACCATTCATGGGTCTTGTTGACTCTTCAATAGACGGTATCAAAGCTAGAATTTATAGAATTTCTTTTTCTGGTGAACTAGCTTATGAGGTAAATGTCGAGTCAAACTATGGTCTTTATACGTGGAAGAAGATCATGGAAGTAGGACAGTCATTTGATATTCAACCATACGGAACAGAGGCTCTATCAACCTTAAGAATAGAAATGGGTCATGTCGCAGGAGCAGAATTAGACGGACGCACTATTCCTTTTGATGTTGGACTGAATAGTATGGTGAGTCAGAAAAAAGATTTTATAGGTAAAAGATCTTTATCTAAAGATGCATTCACTGAGTCGGATAGACAAACTATTGTTGGACTTGTTCCACTAGACAAAAAAACAAAGATCCCAGAGGGTTCACATATTATAGAAGATAATAGTGCTGTTGCCCCAATACCTAAACTTGGACATGTTTCATCTTCTTGTTGGAGTGTTGAATATAATAATCCTTTTTCCATAGCCATTATAAAAGATGGTAAAAATAAAATTGGTAAAAATCTATATGCTGTCTCTCCTTTAAAAGATATTTCAATTCCTGTTGAGGTAGTATCCTCACACTATGTTGATCCCGAAGGCTCAAGGGTGAGATCATAATGGAACAAGCACAAAATCTATCACCACTTCATTTTGATCATAAGCTCGGCTTGTTTGGCGACCATGAGAATAAAGAAAACCTATTAAAAATATCGGAAATAAAAGATCTTAGTATTATCCAAATTGCTAAATTTAAGAAAAGCTCAATTGAGATTGAAAAAGTTACTATAAATCAACTTAATTTACCGACAGAAAGTTTAAAAGTTTCTCACAATCAAGAGACAAGAGTATTGTGGACCGGTCCTGATACCTGGTTAATTATCTCAAAAAAAATTGACTTGAAAGACGAAATTTACAAATCGATCAGAGATGAGGATTTTGCCATTACAGATATTTCACAATCAAGAGCTGTATTACAAATATCAGGCGTAAATGCAAAAAATGTTTTAAAAAAAGGTTCTCCAATAAATTTTAATGAAAATATGTTTAAACCAAATAATTGCGCGAACACTACATATAACGGAATTAACATACTGATCGACTATTTAGACGACCAACCGTTTTGTTTTAACCTTTATGCATTAAGAAGCTTTGGTGGTTCTTTTTACCATAGCATTACTGACTCGTCATTAGAGTATGGGTATGAGGGTATTTAATATTAATGTGCGGTATAGTTGGAATATATTTAAAAAATAAAAAATATAATTCACAATTAGGTAAATTTCTTACTGGAATGATGAATAGTATGGCTACGCGTGGTCCTGATAGTGCAGGTTTCGCAATATACTCATCTGAGAAAAAAAAGAAATATAAATATTCAGTCTGCTCTAATACTGATCAAGTTAAAGAAATTTCAAAAAAACTATCAAAGCAAGTAAAAGATATCAAAGTAAAATCTATTTCAGATCATTTAATAATTGAAACAGCAATGAAGCCTAAAAAGTTTATAGAAATTTTAAAAAATTATGATGAATTAAGTTTAGTTGGATATGGTAGTTGCATAGAAATATTTAAACAAGTGGGAAATCCGAAGGATGTTGTTAAAAATTTTTCACTAGAGAAGTTTTCTGGCTCACATGCTATTGGGCATACAAGGATGGCAACAGAAAGTGCAATCACGACAGATGGCTCTCATCCATATTCCACAGGTGAGGATGAATGTCTTGTACATAACGGATCCTTGTCAAATCATAACAATTTAAGAAGATCGCTTCAGAAAAAAGGGATTGAAATAAAGTCCATGAATGATACGGAAGTCGCTGCAGGTTATATTTCAAACGGATTATCTGACAAAAAATCACTCAAAGAAACACTTTTGGATGGACTGAAGGACCTCGATGGTTTTTACACATTTATTTCTGGAACCAAAAATGGCATGGCAATTGTCAGAGATGAGATTGCTTGTAAGCCCGCAGTTGTTGCAGAAACAAAGGATTATGTTGCTATTGCCTCAGAGTTTCAAGCAATGGCACATTTACCAAATGTAAATTCAGCAAAAATTTTTGAACCAGAGCCCGGAAAAGTATATAGCTGGGGCAAATAATGAATTTAAATTTAAAAAAAGAGTCATTGAGGAAAGTTAATGAAACTCTTCAGAGTATAGATAGAAAATCAAACAAAAAGATTTTTAAAGTTTCAAATCCAGATGGAAATCACGCTATTTGTGCTGGATTAAAAGACGAGATTGAAGTCACTATTGATGGTCACACAGGATACTATTGTGCTGGTATGAACATGAATGCAAATATCATTGTAAATGGAAATGTGGGCACAGGTGTTGCAGAAAATATGATGTCTGGAACTGTTCATGTTAAGGGCAATGCATCCCAATCAGCCGGTGCTACAGCACATGGTGGAACTTTGATCATTGATGGTGATACTAGTTCACGTTGTGGGATTTCAATGAAAGGAATAGATATCATAGTTAAAGGATCGGTAGGCCATATGTCTGCATTTATGGCTCAATCTGGAAATTTGGTTATATGTGGAGATGCTGGAGACGCTCTGGGAGACAGTATCTATGAAGCAAATATTTTTATTAAGGGTAAGGTGAAATCACTCGGTGCTGACTGCGAAGAGAAAAAAATGAATAAAAAAGATCAAAATATTTTGAGATCTCTTTTAAAAAAAGCAAGTATAAATGAAAGTGAGATTAAAAACTTCAAAATGTATGGTTCAGCAAGAAAACTCTATAATTTTAATATAGATAATGTATCGGAGTACTAATGGCAGAAAAATTTAAAACTACACCAAGAAAATCTTGGACATTTGATGACTATACAAACTCTGAAATTCGAAGAGCTGCAGAAACAGGTATTTATGACATTAGAGGCGGTGGTTCAAAAAAAAGATTACCTCATTTTGACGATCTTCTTTTTTTAGGCGCATCAATGTCAAGATACCCTTTAGAGGGCTACAGAGAAAAGTGTAGTACTAACGTCACTCTTGGAACAAGATTTGCAAAAAAACCGCTTGAATTAGATATTCCAATAACAATTGCTGGAATGAGCTTTGGAGCTCTCTCAGGACCTGCGAAAGAAGCTCTTGGAAGAGGAGCTAGTATTGCCGGGACTTCAACGACAACAGGCGATGGAGGCATGACCCCTGAGGAGAGAGGACAATCAAAGCATTTGGTTTACCAATTACTTCCCTCAAGGTATGGAATGAATCCAGAGGATTTAAGAAAAGCAGATGCTATTGAAGTTGTGATAGGTCAAGGTGCTAAACCTGGCGGTGGAGGTATGTTACTCGGTCAAAAGATAAGTGATCGTGTTGCCGAGATGAGAACATTACCAAAAGGAATTGATCAGAGATCAGCATGTAGACATCCAGATTGGACTGGACCAGATGATTTGGAAATTAAGATTTTAGAGCTCAGGGAAATAACAGGTTGGAAAGTTCCCATATTTGTAAAAATTGCAGGATCTAGGCCTTACTACGATACTGCTCTTGCAGTAAAAGCAGGTGCTGATGTGGTGGTGCTTGATGGTATGCAAGGAGGTACTGCAGCTACACAGGAGGTATTTATCGAAAATGTAGGTCAGCCAACATTGGCGTGTATCAGGCCAGCAGTAGATGCTTTATTAGACTTAGATATGCAAAGGAAGGTTCAGTTAATTATTTCAGGTGGAATTAGAAATGGTGCGGATGTTGCAAAAGCAATGGCATTGGGTGCTGATGCTGTTTCCATTGGTTCATCAGCATTAATCGCACTTGGTGATAATGATCCAAAGTGGGAGAGCGATTACAAAAAACTTGGAACAACAGCTGGTGCTTTCGATGATTGGCATGAAGGTAAAGACCCATCTGGTATAAATACACAAGACCCAAAATTAATGAAAAGGTTAGATCCAGTAAAAGGTGGAAAAAGATTATCTAATTATCTCAAGGTTATGACTCTTGAAGCCCAAACTATAGCCAGGGCATGCGGTAAAAACGATTTACATAATCTTGAACCTGAGGACCTATGTGCATTAACAGTTGAAGCCGCTGCAATGGCAAGGGTTCCTTTAGCGGGAACGGGTTGGGTGCCTGGTAAGATTTAATCATTAGTTGCTAATAACTTATACTCTAATATAATGTTTCACACTATGGAACATTTGTTGGAGGACAGTTTTGCAACAAGATTTAAAATATATAAATAAGTCTTTGGAAAAATCTTTTAAAATTCTTGAAATTTTATCAAAATCAATTTTCCCGTTGAAGGCATCAAATATTTCTAGAAAAGCAGTTTTATCTAGAACAACTACATTTAGACTATTGTCTGTTTTATCTCAACTTGGTTATATCCATAAAAATACTGGATCGAATACATACACTATGG
>CACBUI010000028.1 GCA_902542505.1 uncultured Alphaproteobacteria bacterium
AAAATAATATTTTAAATTTTGATAAAAATACTAATTCTGATAATTTTGTAAATAATGTTGCAATTTCAAAGCGTAATTTTCAATAGATTAAATTATTTTTTAGCTTTTATATTAGTTCTTTTACCTCCAGCTCTTGTGTCTGGTCCTGCAGTGCCGGATATTATAATTTCTTTATTAGGCTTGTTTGGATTGGTGTTTTTTATTAAAAGATATTCTTTTTTTAAAGAAATAAAAAAAATAATTTTTTTTTTTTTATTTTTTTATATTTATTTTTGTCTTAATTCATTATTTTCAGAATATTCTAAATTTTCAATAGAGTCTTCCATATTCTATTTAAGGTTTTTATTTTTTTCTTTATTTAGCTACTTAATTTTTGAAAAATTTAAAAATCGTATTCTAAAATTATTCTTTTTTAGTGCTTTAATAACAATTTTTATTGTTGGCATAGATAGCTACAAGCAATTAATAACTGGTGTAAATTTTTTTGGAATAATTATTCAAAATATTGACAGGCCAAGTGGTTTATTTAGAGAGGAATATATCATAGGTAGTTTTATAGCTAGAAATACTCCTCTATTACTTGCAATTTATTTTTTTTTATTTTTTAAAAACAAAACAAAAAATATCTATTTTTTAATTACCTTACTATTAATAATAAATTTATTTGTAATTATATCAGGTGAGAGAGCTGCATTGGTACTAATTTCTTTAGTAGATATTGTATTTTTTATCCTTTTACCAATTAGAAGAATTTACAAAATAATTAGTGTGTTATTATTATTTTCTACAGTCTCTTGTGTATTAATTTTCTCTGATGTAGCGAGAGAAAGAATGATAAATGAAACTTATAACCAAATCTTCGATGGAGAAGAAATTTATATTTTTTCAAAGCAACATCAAAGCCATTATGAGTCAGCATTTGAAATGTTCAAAGATAAACCTATATTTGGGCAAGGTGTAAATACATTTAGAATTTATTGTTCAGATGAAAAATTTTATATTAATGATTTAGCTTGTTCAACACACCCCCATAATTCTTATGTTCAATTATTAGCTGAGACTGGATTAATTGGATTTTTATTTTTAGTAATTGTTTATGTCAGAAGTATTTACGAGTTTATAAAATTAATTAAGATAAGAAATAAAAACTATATTGTTTATTCGAAATTAATGTTATTTTTGTCAGTAATAGTTAATTTTTTTCCAATCTTACCCTCAAATAATTTTTTCAATAATTGGATAAATATAATATATTTTTTACCTTTAGGATTTTACCTATATTTGAAGAATAAATAAAATAAAAGGTTATCTTTAATTCAAATAAGGATGTATAAAGACCATAAAAAATGAGAAAGTTTACTATTGATAAAAATAAATCTATAGACCAGGACTCTAAAAGTTATCTAATAGCGGAAATTGGACATAATCATCAGGGATCATTAGAACAATGTATTGAAATGTTCAAGATAGCAAAAGAATGCGGAGCAAACGCTGTCAAAATACAAAAAAGAGATAACAAGAATTTGTATACTAAAAATTTTTATAACTCTCTATATAATAGCCCAAATAGCTATGGCAAAAGTTATGGAGAACATAGAGACTTTTTAGAGTTTGGTAAGGATGAGTATGAAGAATTAATCAAAGTTTCCAAAGAACTAAATATAGACTTTTTTTCTACAGCATTTGATGAGCATAGTCTCAGTTTTCTTATAAATATAGGTATCAAAATGATTAAAGTAGCTTCGGCTGATATAAAAAATTTATATTTACTTGAGAAAATTGCAGAGTCGAAAATACCTTTCATAATTTCTACAGGTGGAAGTGACATGAATGATGTTAGAGATGCTGTCGAATTTTTATTAAAATTTCACGATAATTTTGCAATTTTACAATGCACATCTGGTTATCCAGCTGAATTTAATGAGTTAAATTTAAATTGTATAAAAACTTATATGGAAGCTTTCCCAAATCAAATAATTGGTCTTAGTTCACATGATAATGGTATCGCAATGCCAATTGTAGCTTATACACTTGGTGCGAGGATTATTGAAAAACATTTTACCCTAAACAGAACTTTAAAGGGCACTGACCATGCATTTTCACTTGAACCAGCAGGTCTTAGAAAGTTATCACGAGATTTAGAAAGAACACAAGTTGCTTTAGGGGATGGTATAAAAAAAGTTTATGAAAGTGAAAAAGAACCAATAAAAAAAATGGCAAAGATGATTGTTTCTAGGACAAAAATAAAAAAAGGGGATAAAATAAGTTTAGAAAATATTACTTTTAAATCGCCTTGTATTGGTGTTGATGCAAAAGATTACAAGAAAATTATTGGTAAAAATATATTAGTAGACTTAGACTCTGATGAGCCGATATCCTTTGATATGTTCAAATTTTAATGAGAAATTAAATTATCTTTTGCTATCATTTGGTTTATTGCCTTAAAAAAACCTTCATCTTTTGCAAACTCCTCATAAGAAAATTCATCAAATGTGAATGGGTGATTTAAAGAATAATTTTCTTTACTCAATAAGTGCACCCTAATCATTAATTTAAAAAAGAAAAAATAAATGAACTTATAAGACTTGAGACGTGTATTTTCATCTAAATTGAAAATTTTAAGATCATCAAGATTATTGAAATATTCATTTTTATTTTTAACATCTAATGTAAAGCCTTTTCCTCTTACAAAAGCTTCTCCAGCTATTAAGATTTTTTTATTATAAAATAGTAATTCAATAGAAATTTTTGAAGAATAGATTAAAAAATTATCTGTAATAGACATTAACTTATAGCTATTAATACTATCAAGTGGTTTTATAACTATAACATTGGATTGATTATTACCATGATTTTTTAAAATATAATCATAAATACTATCTCTTGACTGAACATTTCCATATACCTCTGCAGGATGAGATCTTATTACAAGTAATTTATTTGGATTATTTTGAAAGTATTCAATGGTCATATCAATCCATTCAAAAATATTTGAAAAAATATTGTTTTTGAAATGAATCTGTGCATCCCATGTAACATTTGTGTACATAACAAATATATTTTCTTTTTTAAATTGTTTCGTTTTTTCTTTTAAATGTAGAAATTTTTTCGAGTCATTTTTTGTTGTAAAGTCAATCCAGTCTTGGTTATTAATAGATTTGTTATCAAAATAATCTTTCAAAGTTTCATAATTTTTATTTTTAAAATTATAGTTTTCCCAGTTTTTTAGTTCTAGAAAATTTTTATGATAAGTATCACCGTAAGCGAAAAAAAAAGTCTTAGATCTGTATGACATGGAATAGGAGTAAAAACTTATATTATATAGTTTCAAAGTATCTGAAATTACTCCTTGAGGGATATAAATAGCATGATGCAAAATACTCAAATGAATTTCTTCTAATTCAATAATTTTGCTTACAGATAAAAATGTTTTAAAAGCAGCATGTGCAAATTTAAGAATATTTTCCTTATAGAATTTATCTTTTTCAATATTATTATAACCCCCATAATACCTTACTAGACCAGCTTTTATATGTTCACCAAAACAAATTCCTGAAGTTTTAAATTTTTGATAATCTTCCAAATTATTTGATATAAATTCATTAAATTTTAAAGTAATTTTTTCAAATTCTGTTTTTGAGTAATCACCTAAATATTTAATATTTGAATTTTTAAAAAGTTTTAAGCCATGTTTCTTGCAAGCATAACAGTAAAGATTTTTGAAGTTATTTGATATTTTATTGTTGTTAGAAACTTCATGTGTAAATTCTTGGCAAATATCTAATTCGCTATTACACAAAACTATAATGACTTCATAATTTAATAAATTAAAACATCTTTCAAGCAATCTATCAAATCTTGAGTAATAAGTGTGTCCACCTATAGAAGAAAAAATTATAATTTTATTATTTTTGGGGTTATTACTACTAATTTGAAATTTTTTGGGAAAAAAGCCCATAATGTTAAGTCTAAGATATTTAAAAAGTAATCTAAAATATTTTGCCTTGATGATATGAGTTTTTATAAATTTTTTTAACAATGGAAAATTCTTGATTATTAAATTATTATTAATAATAAGATATTATTAGTAAAATTTTATTCAATGAAAAATAATAATCCTTTAAATCTAAAAAAAAGGAAAATATTGATTACTGGTGGTTATGGTATTTTGGGAAAATCAATTACAAACGAGCTTATTAGAAATAATGCTAAAATTATTATCATAGATAAAAAACAAATCAGTTTAAAAAAAAATTATAGATTTCAACAAAAAGGAATACATTACTTTAACGCTGATCTTAGGGATATCGAAGAGATCAAATCATTGTCTAAAAAAAGTATTTTTAAAAACCTATACGGAATTATAAACAATGCTGCAATTGATACACCCCCAAAACAAAATAGAGTAATAAAAAAATTTTTTGACCAGGAAAGTAAATATTTAGATGAAGAAATAAATAGTAATATCAAAATTTATTTAAATACGTGCAGGGTTTTTGGTAAAATACTTTATAAAAACAAAATAGGTAATATTATAAATGTATCCTCAATTTATGGGATGCTCTCTCCGGACCAAAGTATCTATAAACAAGCAAAATTAAATTTTGAAAAGCCTATATCGTACACTATTGCTAAATCTTCAATATATGGTTTCACTAAATATTTATGTCAATACTTTAAAGATAGAAATGTGAGAGTAAATACTGTTACACTATCTGGTATATATAACTCACAAGATAGAAATTTCGTTAAAATACTATCAAACAAAATCCCACTAAGAAGAATGATGAGATCTCAGGAAGCTGCTCAAGCTATTTGCTTTATGATCAGTGATTATTCTTCTTATATAAATGGTGAAAATATAATTATTGATGGGGGTTATAGCTCTATATAATGGAAAATTATTACTCCTACATTGATGGTGAAAAACAAACATCATGCTCTAGAAAAATTATTAAATTAAATCCAACTAATGGGAAGTCAATATCTCAAATTTTTGAAATAAATGAAAAAGAACTAAATAAGAAACTGAGTAAATTTAGAGGGTATCTTGATATTAGTTTCCCTGTTAGATCTAAAATTATTTCGGTTATAATAAAAAATTTAAAAGAAAATAAAAAAGAAATAATAAAATCTTTGATGCTTGAAACAGGAAGGAAAAAGTCTGACTGCATAGGAGAATTTGATGCTGCTATAACGTGTGCAGAGTTTTTTCAAGGAGAGGGTCTAAGACTATACTCCAATGTAAGAAAAAGCTTCGATAAGGATAAAGTTTGTTTTTCAGTTAGAGAACCTTGCGGTGTAGCTCTATTAATAGTAGCTTCTAATACACCACTGGCTAATTTGGCGTGGAAGTTTTTTCCAGCATTTGTATCTGGTAATAAAATTATTATCAAAGGATCTGAGGATGTACCTAAACTTAATGATTTGTTTTACAAGCTTCTAATTAAGTCAGGGGTTCATAAGAAAGAGATTATGTTGATACAAGGCTCTGGTATTAATATCGGTAATACACTTATAAATTCCTTTGAGTATGATGTAATTTCATTTACAGGAGGTTCAGAAATTGGAAAAAAGATAAATGAAACTTGTTCAAAAAAACTAAAAAAAATTTCTTTAGAACTTGGAGGAAAAAACTCTATTTATATAGATTGTGACTGTGACATTGATAATGCTCTAAAAAATGTAATCTCCTCGAGTTTTTCCAATGCTGGTCAAAGATGTGCATCAAGTAGTAAAATAATAATTCATAAAGATCTTTATGAAAAATTCAAAAAAAAATTAATTTCTGAAGTAAATAAGTTAACTGTGGGTAATAAAGAGAGCGACTTTTTAGGACCTGTAATAAATGAAAGGCTATATAAAAGACAAATCGAAATTTTAAGAAAGTATAAAGATTATATTATTGTGGGTAATAAAAATTTTAATAAAAAAAATAACCAGGGATTTAAAATTTTTCCAACAATAATTGAAAATTCCCCAAAGAATAAAGATTTATTTTACGATGAGTTATTTGGCCCAATTGCAATATTGATAAAAGTAAAAGATATTAATGAAGCTATCAAAACTTCAAACGACTCTGTTTATGGACTAACATCTGCTATTCATACGAGAAATATTGATAAAATGAAATTATTTATAAAAAATATTAGATCCGGAGTCTGTAATGTAAATACAGGAACACATGGATCTGAGCCTCATTTTCCATTTGGTGGTTTAAAAGAGTCTGGTAATGGAACTAGAGAACCAGGAGAGACAGCAATAGACATTTATACTAATTTAAAAAATATTAGTATTAAATGAAAAAAAATTTAAATTATATTGCTATTATTCCTGCAAGGTCTGGGTCTGAGAGAATTAAAGACAAAAATTTAATCAAAATTAATAATTTACCTCTAATAGCTCATGCAATAGAAACAGCAAAAAAAACAAAACTATTCTCAAGAGTAATATTGTCCACTGACTCTTTAAAATATTATAAAATAGGGAAAAAATTTGGAGCAGATGATAGTAAAATTAGGCCAAAAAAAATAAGTAAATCGAACTCACCAGATTATGAACATATAATTTTTCAGTTAGATGAATTAAAGAAAAAAAAAATTTATTTTGATGTTTTTGTTTTACTCAGGCCAACTAGTCCATTTAGAACTAAAAAAACAATTAAAACAGCAATAGATATTTTTGAAAAAAATTGTGAAAAAGTAGACTCACTCAGAGCAATAAAACCTGTCAAAGAACATCCATACAAAATGTGGGTGAAAAAAGATAATTTAATAAAGCCAATATTTCCTCTTAAAAGTTCAAAAGGTATAAGTTTTCACTCAATGCAAAAAAAAAGTCTGCCAAGTATGTTTATACAGTCAGCTATGATAGAAATTTCTTGGGTTAGAAATTTAAAAAATAAATCTATATCTGGAAATAAAATACTTCCTTTTTTTTCAAGTGAAAAAGAAAATTTTGACATTAACGATCCTGAAGATTTAATAATTATGAAAAGATATATTAAAAAAAAGAAGTCAAATATTTTTTAGATTCATGGGAGATTTAATCACTAACTCAACTGACAAAGAAATTTTTTATATCAAGAAAAAATATTTTGACATTGTACAAAAATCCAAATCTCTCTCGAATACTCAAAAATTTCATATATTAAAATATTATCATCGAATAAATATTTTATTTATGGTGATGAACGCTGGAAGTGGACATATCGGAACGTCTTTTTCAATTATTGATTTTTTAATTATTTTTGAACTTAACAGAAAGAGGAATTCTTATATTTTTTCTTCAAAAGGTCATGACTCACCTGCATTTTACTCCATTGAAATAATGAAAAATAAAATTGAATTCAAAAAAATTTTTAAATTTAGGTCGTTAAATGGATTACCAGGCCATCCAGATAAAAAATTAAAAATTTTCAAGTTTAACACTGGCTCTTTGGGAATGGGTATATCTAAAGCAAAAGGTTACCTTAGAACAACGAAAAATGAAAAAGTTTTTGTTATACTTGGTGATGGGGAGCTCCAAGAGGGTCAAATATGGGAGTCTATTAATGCTAAAATATCTAGTGATTTAAAGATTATTATAGATATGAATGAGCTACAATCAGACTTTTTTACTAAAGATACTTCAGACATAGGTAATATAAAAAAAAAATTACAGGCATTTAGAT
>CACBUI010000029.1 GCA_902542505.1 uncultured Alphaproteobacteria bacterium
ACGAAAGGAGATACAATTTAGTTTTAAGTAACGGTAGAATTGTTATGCTTCCTAAAATGATTGATTCAAAATTGTTATATTTTATTCAAAACAATATTGAATTAATTGAAAAAAGTACAAATTATAAGAAGTTTCTAGATTTAAGAAACTTTTATAACAAAACTATAAGATTAAAATAATTGGACAGCTATAAAACAATAATTGAGATCGGATCATTTTCTATAAAGACTATTATTTACTCTGAATATAATGAAGAATATCAAATAGTTGGTACAGGTAAATCTAAAACTCAAGGTTATACTGGTAATGATATTGAAAACATAGATGATTTCATAGATTGTATAAAGAATTCAATTGTTCAGGCAGAGAAACAGGCAAATCATGTTATTAAAGATACATTCATATTGTTAACAAATAGATGTGTTAAAATTAAAAAAATTAAAAAAGATTTAATCCTAAATGGTGCAATAATTGAAAAAAATGATATTAGAAAAATATCAAAAATTAATATTTCAAAAAATGAAAAAGTTCATCAAAATTTATACACGTCACATTTTTTAATAGATGATAATTTAGTTACTGATAATCCTATAGGCTTAAATTCGCAAAAGTTATCAATAATTTCTCTTCTATCATCAATTGAGGATAAACAAATCAAACTCTATAATAATATATTCCAAAAACTTCAAATTAAAATTTTGAATTATATAGACTCAACAATTTCTTATTTTTTTTATTTAAAAAATAAAAAAATAAGTAAATCAAATGTTATTCTGATAGATTTTGGTTTCAAACACACAAATGTACTTATGATAAAAAACAAACAATTATCTTTTATAAAAAAAATACCTTATGGATGTAAACTCATATCAGATGATCTTGTAAAAATGTTGAACGTTAGCTTTGACTTTGCTGAGAAATTGAAAATTTCAACTATTGATTTATTAGATAGCAGAAATGTATCAATCGAAATTCCGGTTTGGGAAGAATTTGGTAACAATGTAAAAAATAAAATCGAACACAATTATATAAAAAAAATAGTTCTATCGCGATTAGATGAAATCCTCAAACTAGTTATGGAAGCCTTACCGAATGATAGTAATTTTTATTCCTATTTGTTTACTGGCGGTGGCTCAAAAATTAAAAATTTTGATAATTATTTTCGTTCAACTTATGGTCATGATATTCAATTTTTAGAGCCACCTAAATCTTGTGGCATTCCAAAAGTTCTTAATGATGCTAGTATAATGTCACTTTACTCATGTTTTTGGCTCTTAACGAATAAATCTTCAGAAAATTTAGACTTTATTAAAAAAATTGATTCTTTTTCAAATAAAATATGGTACAAAAGATTCGTAGACCTACTATAGGTTGATTTGCGGGGAAAAAAATGACACTAGATATAGAACCAGTTGTTGATCAAAAAAACTTAAAACCATCTTTAACAGTTATGGGTATTGGCGGGGCAGGAAGTAACGCTGTAAATAATATGATTCAATCAAATTTAAATAATGTTGATTTTATTGTAGCTAACACAGATGCCCAAGCTCTTGAAAACTCTCTATGTTATAATCGTATTCAACTTGGTTTAGAAAAAACAAAAGGTTTAGGAGCAGGAGCAGATCCAGCTATAGGAAAAGACGCAGCAGAGGAAAGTATCGATTTAATATCAGAAGAATTAAGAAACACTAATATGTTATTTTTAACAGCTGGTTTAGGTGGTGGCACTGGAACAGGCGCATTGCCAGTTATTGCGAGTATTGCAAAAAAATTAGGTATTGTAACTGTGGCAATAGTTTCAACTCCATTTAACTTTGAAGGCACAAAGAGGATGAACTTAGCATTACAAGGGCTTGAAGAAGTCAAAAGTAATGTAGACACACTTTTGATTATACCTAACCAAAATTTATTTAAGGTATCTAATGAACAGACATCTTTTGCAGAGGCTTTCAAAAAAGCTGATAATGTCCTTTTTGATGGAGTAAAAGGGCTCACTGATTTAATTACACAACCAGGACTTATAAATTTAGATTTTGCTGATGTAAGAACTGTTATAAAAGAAATGGGTTTTGCATTGATGGGTACAGCTATTGCTGAGGGAGATAACAAAGCTGTAGAGGCATCTAATTTAGCTTTAACTAATCCATTAATTGAAAATATAGATATGAATACTGCAAAAGGAGTTATTGTAAATATTTCTGGAGGGAGTGATATGACTTTGTTAGAAGTTGATCACGCCGCCAATATAATTAGACAAAGTGTTAACCCTGAGGCTAACATCATATTCGGTTCACTAATCGATGAAGAGCTTCAAGGTAAATTAAAAATAAGTATTTTTGCGACTGGTATTGAAGCAACTGGTAAAAAAATTCTCTATTATCCAGACTCTGAAAATAATTCTGGTTTTACCTCAATTCAGAATAAAATTAATGATAATTTATCTTACGATAGCACTGAAATTACGGCAAACGAAGATTTTTCAAGTGTAGTAGGAGAAAATATAGTTTCCTCGGAAAATGAAGAATTTACTGTATCTGCAAAGACAGATCAAAAACAAGAAAACAACGAAGAAATTATTAAAAAAGTTTCTGAAAACTCTATCAATCATGAAAACCTTGAAGAGAAAAAGAAAACTGGTTTTTTCAGTATGCTTTCTAATTTAATGACATCTGATAAAAAAATAAATGAAGTCAGTGATAAAATATCTGAAAAAAAGAAAAAACCTAAAAAAACAAAAACAGATCCAAATCTATTTTTGTTTACTGATGTTGTTGAAGAGCAGAGTAATTCATCAAATGAAAGTGTTAATGACGCTGAAAATCCAGAAATTTCGAATATTACTGAATTTGAAGATGAAAAAGAGACCATTGAGGATATAGACACCCCATCATATCTTCGCAAAGGCTCTAATCAATAAACTCAATAAATACAAAGTTTTACAATTATAAAGTAATACTTTCCATGTATTTTCATACTATCTACTAAATGAAGAGCTTCACTCTGAAAGAATCTATAAATATAGAAGGCATTGGATTACACACCGGTGTCAAAACTAATCTAACTCTTAAACCTGCACCTTTAAATTCAGGAGTCTTTTTTAATAGAATCGATAAATCAAAAATTATTCCTGCTAGGTGGAATAATGTCATATCTACAAAATTTTCAACTAACATTGCTTCAAATGGAGTCGAAGTTAAAACTGTTGAACACTTATTGAGTGCTCTTGCAGGTTTGCATATTAACAATTGTGAAATTTTAATTGACAATATTGAGGTACCTATTCTTGATGGTAGTTCAAATATTTTTGTTGAAAGTATTTTAAAAAAAGGAATAAAAGCACAAGACTCAGAACAAAAGATTTTAGAAATAATCAAGCCTGTAAAATTTTCATGCGATTATGGTTATGCTGAGTTAGCACCAAATTCACCAAAAGACGAGGGATTAAATATTAATTTACAGTCTAGTTTCGAAGGAAAGTATGAAGATCAAGATATTAAAATTAAAAATTTAAATGGTAACTATATTGAGTCTATCTCTAGAGCAAGAACTTTTGGCTTTTATCAAGAATTAGAATACCTCAAGTCACAAAATCTGATTAAAGGTGGTTCATTAGATAATGCCATTGTTATCAAAGACAAAAAACCAATTAATAAAGATGGATTAAGATATGATAACGAATTAATGCGCCATAAAGTTTTGGATGTGGTTGGTGATCTTTACTTATCTGGCTATCCTATTATTGGAACTTATAAGGGTTTTAAAACAGGACACTTTATTACAAATAATTTGCTTAAAGAATTATTTAAATCAAAAGAAAATTTTAAAATACATAAAATCAACTAAACCATTTTTTTTGGATCAGTATATTTATTAAATTCTTCCTCTGTTAAATCAGTAAGTTCCATACAAGACTTTTTTAATGAAATGTTTCTATTATAGGCATTTAGTGCCACTTTAGAGGCGAGATCATAACCAATAACCTTAGTTAAGGGTGTCACAAGCATTAAAGATTGATTTAAAAGTTCATTTACTCTTTTTTTGTTTACTTTTAAACCTTTCAAACACTTTTTATTAAATGAACCCATAGCCTCGCTTATTAAACTTATTGCATCAAGAGTATTATGTATGATTAATGGATTATAAACATTTAATTGGAAATGGCCTTGCGTACAAGCAAAGGCTATAGAATTTCTAAGACCAATCACATGTGCACACACCATCGATAGAGCCTCGCACTGTGTCGGATTTATTTTTCCTGGCATGATTGATGAGCCAGGTTCATTGGCTGGAAGAATTATCTCAGAAATTCCACTTCTTGGTCCAGATGCTAATACCCTAATATCATTTGCCAATTTAAATAAAGTGCTAGTTAAAATTTCGACACCTGACATGACTTCAATAAATACATCATGGGAAGCAAGCGACTCATACTTATTTGGGGCAGATTTAAACGGAAGTCCTGTTTCCTTTTTTAAGTATTTAATAAATATTTTAGAAAAACTTTTTGGAGCATTTACTCCAGATCCAACTGCAGTTCCTCCTTGAGCCAATTCATAAAGCTTATTTAAACTTTTTTTAATAACATTCTCTGCATAAGAGATTTGATCATAAAATGCTAAAAATTCATTTGAAATTTTTATTGGTGTTGCATCCTGAGTGTGAGTTCTTCCAATTTTAATTATACCTTTAAACTCAGAAATTTTCTTTTTTAAAGATTTTTTAAAAAAAGTTATTTCAGGAAGTATTTTGTTTTTTATCGATAGTACAGTAGCTATATGCATAGCAGTAGGAATACTATCGTTTGATGATTGAGACCTATTGATATGATCATTTGGATGAAGTGGGGTATTTGTCGGGAGCTTTCTACCTAGCAACTGATTACTTTTATTTGCAATGACTTCATTTATATTCATATTGATTTGAGTTCCTGATCCTGTTTGCCATACAACAAGAGGAAAGTGATTATTTAATTTTCCAGATATAATTAAATCACAAACTTTACCGATAATTTTTGTATGATTTTTTGGTAATAATTTTAACTCAGCATTTGCAAAAGCACATGATTTTTTTTGTAAGGCAAGGGCTTCTATGAATATATTTTGAAAATGAAATTTCCCAATACCTATTTGAAAGTTTTCTATTGATCTTTGAGTCTGCGCTCCCCAAAGTTTTGTACTTTCAACTTTAATTTCACCTAAGCTATCTTTTTCAATGCGAAATTTGACCATGAGTAATTAATAATATATATCAAATTCAATGAAAAATATTTTATTAATTCGCCATGGTCAAAGCGAGTGGAATAAATTAAATCTTTTTACCGGCTTTAAAAATATTGAATTATCTGAACAAGGCATTGAGGAAGCAAATAAAGCCGGGCAAAACTTCAAAAATTTAGATATTAAATTCAATATTGTATTTACAAGCGAATTAAAAAGAGCTCAAGAAACCGCTAAAATAATTCTTCAAAACCTCGATCAGTGGAATTTTTTAAATAATGAAGGAAAAATAATTTCAAACATTAACCTAAATGAAAGAGATTATGGTGATCTCACGGGTTTAAACAAAAAGGAAACTGCTGAAAAATTTGGCGAAGAACAAGTTCATAAGTGGAGAAGAGGTTATTCTGATCAACCCCCTAACGGTGAAAGTCTTGAGGATGTGGTCAGAAGAGTTACAAAATATTTTGAGGAAGTAATTAAACCTGCTATTCAAAGCGATGAAAATGATAATATTTTAATAGCAGCACATGGGAATTCTCTTAGAGCGCTTTTAATTGTTATGAATATTTATGAACCAAATAATATTAATTCTGTTGAACTCTCAACTGGTGTTCCAATACATGTTATCTTAAAAGATAATAAGTTTAGTATTAAAGATTAATTAATTGATAGATATAGCTTTAGTTATAGCAATCGTATCATATTACACCGTCATGTTTATCACACCTGGGCCCAATAATGCAATGTTAACAATCTCAGGCTTAAAATTTGGTTTTAAAAGGTCTCTACCACATATTACTGGTATTTCTCTAGGTCATGCTCTTCAAGTTTCATTAATTTGCACAGGTTTAGGTTTAATTTTGATTAATAAACCAGAATTTCAAATGATACTAAAATGGCTTTGTTTTTTTTATCTCATTTATTTAGCTTATCAAATGATTGGGTCTCTAAAGGACTATAAGAAAGATACAGGCAGGCCCTTAAATATTTACGAAGCTGCCCTTTTTCAATGGGTAAACCCTAAAGCATGGACGATAGCTATTACAGTCGCATCTGGTTTTATGCCTTTAGAAGAAAAGCTTTGGATAGCTGTTGTTTTCACAGGGTTGATGTCATCACTGGTAAGCTTTCCATGTATAAGTTTATGGGCACTTTTTGGAAGTTTAATTAAAAATTTAGTATCTAACCCTAAGTTAAAAAGAAGCTTTGAGTATTTCTTTGCATTATTACTAGTATCTACGGGTATTTATTTAATATTAAACTAATTTTTCAAGTAAACTTAAATAACGAAAATTAATATATCCTTTTTTGGATATATAAAATTTCTCAATGCTATCTTTTTTTAAGGAGTTACAAAATACTGGCAATTTTGCTTTTAATTTTTTACTCATGTTAATAGTTGATTTTATCAAATGCTCTTCGTTAGCAGATTTTAAAATTTTGATTGAGTGTTTGCCACTCAATAAATCATAAAATAACAGAGAACAATTATTTTTTAAAATTTTATTCAACATAGCTATATTTTGCTCAACATACTCTACAACATCGAATAAGACTAAGTAATTTTGATTTGGCTTTATTTGACTTTGTTTCAAACCTTGCATTGATAAGAATAAATCTATTTTTTGATTTGTATAGTACTTACACCCAACTGAAATATATTCTTTTTCATCAATTATTCTGTCAGTAAATCTTTCAATATAAAAGTTGAATTTGGTTGATATGTTTTTTAGCTCAATAATATCATCTGGTATTAGGGGCATTCTTTTTTCTTTTTTGACCATATTTGAGAGCATACAAATATTCATAATTAAAAAAAAATATATACTATAATCTTATGAAGTTAATTCCAGAATGGGAAGCACATGACAAATGTCTAATGGCTTGGCCATGTAATAAAAATCTTTACAACGAAATAATTAAAGATGCCAGATTAGAAATGGCGCATTTAGCTAATTGTATTTCGGATGAAGAAACAGTTTATATGTATTGTAATAAAGAGGATTATAATGACTGTAAAAAATATATAAATAATCAAAAAATAAATATTATTCAATTAGAACTAGATGACTCTTGGATGAGAGATATTGCCCCAATCTTTATCAAAGGGGACAATGAACTTAAATGTATTAACTTTAATTTTAA
>CACBUI010000030.1 GCA_902542505.1 uncultured Alphaproteobacteria bacterium
GATAACTTTTTCATGAGAGAAATTTGGTTTTTAATTTCTCTTGTATTATCATAAATATTGAGACTTGAACCTGTCCACACAATGCCGGTAAATGATTTGATGAAACTTTCATCATAATTTTCATCTAAGTCCATAGATGGATAAATGAATGTAGTTTTTATTTTTGAATTAATTATTTTTAGTTGGTCTCTGTAAAACTCACATATTGGTTGTAATCCATATCTAGCTAGTTTACCCCATCCGTTTTTGTCATATCCATTAACTATTAGTAAATTCATTCATATTTAATATATTTAGATTAACCACATGTCAGCATTTATCTACAAGTCTTTGTCCGTCCTTTTTTTTGTTTTAATGAGTGTATGTATAAAAGCAACAGGCGACAACTTACCATTATTTGAGGTAGTTTTTTTCAGAAATCTATTTGCTCTTATTCCATTGATAGTTGTCATTTATTATTTAAATCTAAAAATATCTTCTATTAACAATTATAAACTTCATTTTTTTAGAGGTTTAGTAGGAATTTCAGCAATGAGTCTTTTCTTCATATCTCTTAGATATGTTCCGCTGATCGAAATGCAAACAATCAGTTTTTCATCTGTTTTTTTTATATCTATATTATCAATTTTTTTTCTGGGTGAAAAAATTGGATATAGGAGGGTAATTGCAATTATTATTGGTTTTATAGGAGTAGTAATTATTTTGAAACCGGACGTGAATTTATTAAACAACTATTCTGTTTTACCACTTTTAGCTAGTATATTTTTGTCAATGGCAGTGATAATTCTAAAAAAAATATTAATAACTAATAATAATATTTTAACGGTATGGGCCTTTACTTTATTTGGAACAGTTACAAGTTTGTTTTTCTATAGCGATGATTGGATATGGCCAAATAATTTAGACTTAGTTTTTCTAATTGCTTCGGGTTTTTTAGGGTTTACTGCTCAATTTTGTCTTACAAAATCTTTTCAATTAGCAGAAGCCTCTGTTCTTGCTCCTTTAGACTTCACTTCTGTTGTTTGGGCATTTGTCATCGGTTATATTTTTTTTGGTGAGTTTCTCTCGAAAGAGGTGCTACTAGGAGGTCCATTAATTTTACTTTCAGTCGGATATATTTTTTATCGTGAAACTGTCCTTCGAAAAAAAATAGTCCTTGGAAGCAATAAGCAATTTTAGAAATTTTTAGACAGATTTAAAATTTTTTGATATTTAATCTTAATGGAATATTTGCACACAATGGTTCGAGTAAGTGATATTGAGCAATCACTTGACTTTTATTGTAATAAATTAGGACTAATTGAATACTCGAGAAAAGAGAGTGAAAAGGGTCGATTTACTCTAATTTTTCTTTGCGCTCCTGATGATAAAGACACTGCTGATAGTAAAAAGAAACCTCTTTTAGAATTAACTTACAATTGGGACAAAGAAGAATACAAAGGTGGCAGAAATTTTGGTCATCTAGCTTTTAGAGTAGATAATATTTATCAAGTTTGTGAAAATCTGATTAAAAAGGATGTTGTGATAAACAGGCCTCCTAGAGATGGATATATGGCATTCATAAAATCACCAGACGGCATATCAATAGAGTTACTTCAAAAAGGTGAGAGCCTTGAAATAAAAGAGCCTTGGGCCAGTATGCAAAATAATGGGTCTTGGTAGATTATATTTCTGAGAGTTTTTTTACTAGATCTTCTCTAGTCAGACTACCATTATTTTGAGCTAATACATCTAAGGCTTTGCGTATTATGTCTTCATCTCCTGGTTCCTCAAGATCAGATAATATTATTTCTCTCAGTAATTCTGAATTATCGGATTGTCCAATATCATCTAAAATGTATTGAGCAAAGATTTTGTTTCTTGAATTTCTTTTTTCAAATTCTGTTTGCTCTTTTTGGCTTTGCTCTGCTTCAAAGGCTTTTTGTCTGTCTTTAAATTTGTCCATAATTCATTATTTCATAGTTGGCATGTTGAGTGAAGCCCCTGCGACATCATCTGGCCATCTCGATGTTATTGTCTTACGTTTGGTATAAAAATTAATCCCTTCTTCTCCGTGCATTCCATGACCACCAAATATTGAACCTTTCCAGCCACCAAAAGTATAAAAAGACATTGGAACTGGAATAGGAATGTTTATCCCAACCATTCCTATTTGGACATTTTTCATAAAATTTCTCGCTAATGAACCACTTGATGTATAAATAGAAGTGCCATTGCCAAACTGATGTTTATTAATCAGTTTTATAGCCTCTTCAAAATTATTCATATTAAGGACAGATAAAACAGGGCCAAAAATCTCTTCTTTGTATATAGTCATACCATCAGTAACATTATTAAATATTGTAGGACCAACAAAATTACCATTTTCATAACCTTGAAGACTAATTCCTCTTCCATCTAACTCTAATTTTGCACCCTCTTGAACACCTTTTTCAATATATGATAGAACTTTTTGTTTGTGTTCCTTTGTAATGAGAGGTCCCATTTCACTTTGTGGGTCTAAAGACTCCCCAACTTTAATTTTACTTGCCTTCTCCTTTAGCAAATCCATAAATGGTTTTTGAATATTTCCAACAGGCATAGCAACTGATGTTGCCATACAACGTTCACCAGCAGATCCAAAAGCTGCTCCAATTAGTCCATTTACTGCATCCTCTAAATTCGCATCTTCCATTATAAGCATATGGTTTTTAGCACCACCAAGAGCTTGAACTCTTTTATTTGTTTTTGAACACTCGGTGTAAATGTACTTAGCAACAGGTGTTGAGCCAACAAAACTTACTGAAGAAATATCTTCACACTGAAGTATTAGATCTACAATATTTTTATCTCCATTTACGACCGTGAGGACGTTATCAGGTAGACCAGCTTCACTCATTAATTCTGCAAGTTTTAAAGAGCATTGAGGAACTTTCTCAGAGGGTTTTAACATAAAGGCATTTCCACATGCTATAGATAATGGAAACATCCACATTGGAACCATAGCTGGGAAATTAAATGGTGTAATACCAGCACAAATTCCCAAAGGCTGTTTAATATCAAACAAATCTACGTTTGTTCCAACGTTAATTGAGTGATTTCCTTTCAATAAATGAGGAATACCGCATGCAAAGTCAACTACTTCAAGACCTCTTTGTAAAGATCCTTTAGCATCAGAAAAAACCTTGCCATGCTCTTCAGATATTATTTTTGCTATTAAATCAAAATTTTTTTCAATTAAATTTTTAAATTTAAATAAAATTTCACTTCTTTTCACAATGGGTGTATTAGCCCATAAAGGTTGTGCTAATTTCATTTTATTAATAATTTTTTCAAACTCATCTCTTGTTGTTTTTGGAACATGCGCATATTCCTCACCCGTACTAGGTTTATATAATTTTATGAAGTTTTCTGAATTACTAGATATTCCTTTAGAGTCAGAGAAGTTTTCAATTATTTTCATGTGATGTTTTTAATATTAAATTTGTTTTTAGTAAAGATAATTGATTTATTTTAGTTAGTTTGATAATATTTAGGTTTAAGGGGTGCTGAAAGGCTGAGAAAGGTAATACTTAACCCTCGAACCTGATCCAGGTAATTCTGGCGTAGGAAGTTCCCTTAAATACTTTTAAAACAAGAACAAATTAGATGGATTTTCTTTTTTTAATTTTTTTTGGATTAATTTTTACTGCGTCATTCTTTTTTTTGAAAAAAAATGAATTATCAGATGATAAGTTCGTTATTAAAAATAAATATAACTTATTTTTTTCAATATCTTCTTTTGTATCTTCTGCATTGGGTTTTTGGATAATATTTTCTCCCGCCGCAGCAGCTACTTGGGGTGGAATGGGTAATGTGATTGGTTATGCACTTGGAGCTGCGATGCCTTTAGTTTTATTCATCTTTATAGGAAAATATGTTAGAAAGGTTTTTCCAAACTCAACAGGCTTTCACGATTGTATCGAAAATCGGTTTGGCAAGAACTTATCCCACTTTGTTATAATAGTTTCGTTAGTTTATATGACAGTTTTCTTAATAGCTGAAATTACAGCTATCTCAAAGTTCTTTAATTTTTTAAATGATACACCTTATTGGATTTCTTCAATGATAATTATATTAATTGCTTTATCGTACGTTCTAATTGGAGGATTGTCGGCAACAATATTCACCGATTTAATTCAATTCATATTCATTATAGGAATTTGTTTGTTTTTAGTTTTTAAAATTCCATTCCAAGACTTTTCAAATAACTCTTCATTTATGATCGAAAATGCACATTTGTTTGATTTTAATAATCAATTCCTATGGATAACAGGTTTGACTTTTTTAATAGCAGTTACATTTACAAATCTTTTTCACCATGGTAATTGGCAAAGAATTTATGCTGCTAAAGATAATAAAACACTTAGTATTGGTTTAGTTATATCTGCTTTAATTATATTTATAATTGTTTATTTCATTGGATACTCTGGACTAGTCTCAATCTCACTTTACGCAATGGACGATCCTGATTTAACATTTGTGAAACTTTTCGGTTTACTCGAGACTTCATTTATAAAATACATTTTTGTAATATTAGCTACTTCCCTTGTATTGAGTAGTATTGATACATTGATAAATGCGATAAATTCTCAGATTGTCTCTCTGAGCACAAGTTACTCCTTAAAATCCTCTTTAAATTTATACTTTATTATTGTTTTCTTGGTGGCAGTTTTCATACTATCTTCACAAGGCTACAATGTCTTATACGTGTTCTTAATTGCCGATTTAATTTGTTGTTGTTTAGTTTTACCTTTTTTGTTGGGATTATTTGGTTTTAATATCACTAAACAAATATACATAATTTCTTTTTTGAGCTTACTACTGGGAGTATTAATATTTCCTGAACCCTCTTATAGTAAAAATATATTGAGCGATTTTTTAAATATTAATTTCACATTTATTAATAACTATAAATTATTTTCATCATTTTTAGTGCCAATTCTATTTTCAACAATATTGACACTTATGATGAAAAAGAAAGGTATATAATGGAGCATATTTATAATGATTTAAAAAATTTAAGAGATAAAGGAGCGCTTGTACATTGTATTACAAATTACGTGGCAATGAACATAAACGCTAATATTCTTCTCTCTATCGGAGCATCTCCTTTGATGTCTCATGCAACAAATGAACTTAAAGAAATAGCTGCTATATCGTCTTGTCTTGTTAATAATATTGGAACGTTAGACGATAATTGGAGGCCTAGCTTTTTAGAGGCTTCTAAGTATTATGTTGAACAAGAAAAACCAATCATATTAGACCCTGTGGGTTCAGGTGCGAGTAAGTTAAGAACTCAAACTTCTCTAGACATTATTAAAAAACTCTAAAAAATTAATTATTAGAGGAAACGCATCTGAAATTCAATCACTAGTAGATCAAAATAAAATATCTTCAAAGGGAGTTGACTCATCAATTGAAAGTCACGCAGCTATTGAGTCTGGAAAAATTTTATCTAACGAGAATAATTGTGTTGTATTTATAAGCGGTAGTGATGACTTTATTATCTATGAAGATAATGTCACTAAAATTTCAAATGGATCGAGTGTAATGACGAAGGTTACAGCTATTGGTTGCTCTTTATCGTGCATAGTGGGAGCATTTGCTGCTGTAGGTGAAAGTTTATATAAATCTGCGATAAGCTCAGCGGCTATTTTTTCAATCGCAGGAGAACTCGCAGCATCAAAATCAGAGGGGCCAGGAGATTTTCAAGTAAATTTCTTAAACAAATTAAATAATATTACAGAAAAAGAAATTTTAGATAATTTAAAGATTACTAGTGTTTAAATTTTGTTTTGTTACTGACGATAAACTTACACCATTAAGTAAGTTGGATAGTTATTTGAAAATAATATTTGAGAGTAAGGTCGATTGTATTCAATTAAGGTTTAAAAATTTAAAAACAATTGATTTATACAACTTAGGAAAAGATTTAAAAAAAGATTGTGTTAAATTTAAAAAAACTCTCATTGTCAATGATCGTGTGGATATTGCAAAATCTATAAATGCTCATGGTGCGCATGTTGGTATGGATGATTTACCCTATAATCAAGCTAGAAAAATATTGGGAAGAAAATCTATAATAGGAGTTTCAGCAAGTAATAAAAATGAATTCATAAAGGTAAAAAAGTTAAAGGGAGTTGACTACATAGGTGTCTCAGCTTTCTCGTCTAATACAAAAAAAGAAATGAAAAATTATTTTGGTTTAAGCGGGCTTAAACTTTGTGCTAAAGCTACAAAAATTCCTTTAATAGCAATAGGAGGAATCAATATTAGTGATGTAAATAGTATACTTAAACTAAAAATCCATGGTGTTGCTATGATATCCTCTTTATTAAAAGGTAATATTAAAAAGAATTGCATTGATGTAAGTAAAATTATTTCAAGTTATGAAAAGATATAAAACTGTATTAACAATTGCAGGATCTGACTCATCAGGAGGGGCAGGTATCCAAGCTGACATTAAAACTATAACATACTTTAAATGTTATGCGATGTCTGTAGTTACTGCTTTAACTGCACAAAATACTCAAGAGGTCAAAAGTATTTTTAATACAACCCCAAAGTTCATAAGAGAACAACTTAATACGACGTGTAGTGATATTAAACCAGACTCAATAAAGATTGGTATGTTAAGTGATAAAAAAATTATTCAAGAAATTTCAAAATTTATTGACAACTATAAAATATCTAAAGTTGTTTTAGACCCTGTTATGGTTTCAACATCTGGTTATTTACTCTTAAAGAAAAGCGCTATATCAAGTTTAACTAAAAACCTTATAACAAAATCTATGATAATTACTCCTAATTTGAAGGAGGCAGAAATTCTTACAAATACCAAGATTAATAGTAAAGATGATATGATTAATGCAATTCAAATTTTAGAAAAAATTGGCGCTAAGGATATACTGATCAAAGGTTTAATTAAAAATGGAAAAATATTCGACTGTCTATTTATAAAAAAAAATAAAAAAATTCACTTTTTTGAGTCTAGTATTATTAAAAGTAAAAACACACATGGAACTGGGTG
>CACBUI010000031.1 GCA_902542505.1 uncultured Alphaproteobacteria bacterium
AAAGCTTCATGCCAAACTCATAAAAATGAGCGTTTGAATCAAACATATAGTTAGATCTCAAGATGGTAGTGTTTCTTCCAACATTACCTCCACCAATCCAACCTTTTTCAAGTATGGCAACGTTTGTGATGCCATGTTCTTTTGCAAGATAATAAGCTGTAGCAAGACCATGACCACCGCCGCCTACAATTATGACATCGTATTCTTTTTTAGGCTCAGGGTCTTTCCAAGCTACCTCCCAATTTTCATGGTTGGTGAAAGCATTTTTTACTAAACTAAAAACTGAGTACTTTTGCATGATTCAATTAAACCTCTTCGAAAATATATATTCCTAATATAATGCTACAATAAACCTGTTCCATAATATGAAACAACATTTTTATTATCCCTGTATTTATTACAGATTATGACAAAAAATGGATTGGAAATTAAAATTTAATTATTAATATTAATTCAAATCGGAGGAGAATAATGACAAAAGTTGCACTAATTGGTACAGGTCCCTGTGGACTATCTTTTTTAAGATCTCTGCATCAAGCGCAAAGCAAAGGCGAAAATATTCCTAAGGTTGTAGCCTTTGAAAAACAAGAAAGTTGGGGTGGTCTTTGGAATTATACTTGGAGAACCGGATCTGATCAATATGGAGATCCAATTCACAATAGTATGTATAGATACCTCTGGTCGAATGGACCAAAAGAGTGTCTTGAATTTGCAGATTATTCTTTTGATGAGCATTTCAAAAAACCAATTCCCTCCTTCCCTCCAAGAGCCGTCCTACAAGATTACATTTTAGGTCGTGCAGAAAATTCAGATGTAAAAAAATACGTAAAGTTTAATACCACTGTTACCTCTGTTGCTGATAATGGTAATGGATTTGACATTACATACCGAAATAAAAAAGACGATCAAACTAAGACTGAAAGTTTTGATAAATTAGTTGTTGCGACTGGTCACTTCTCTGTTCCATACATTCCTGAATATGAGGGAATGAATAGCTTCCCAGGGAGAATAATGCACTCTCATGATTTCAGAGATGCTGAAGAGTTTAGGGATAAAAACGTTGTCGTTCTCGGAAGTAGTTACTCTGCTGAAGATGTAGCGTTACAGTGCCATAAATATGGAGCTAAAACTGTTACTATTGGTTATAGAAACAATCCAATGGGTTTCAATTGGCCTGAAGGCATGAAAGAAGTACATTACATGGATAAGATCGATGGAAACAAAGCAGTTTTTAAAGATGGCACAGTTCAAGAAATGGATGCCTTAATACTATGTACAGGTTACTTGCATCATTTTCCTTTTTTACCAGAAGATCTAAAATTAAAAACTCATAACAGGCTATATCCTCCAAACTTATACAAAGGAGTAGTATGGCAAAATAATCAAAATTTGTTTTATCTTGGTATGCAAGATCAGTTTCATACTTTTAATATGTTTGATGCCCAAGCTTGGTATGTTAGAGACATAATAATGAACAAAATAACTCTGCCTTCAGCTGATGAGTTAGCAAAGGATATTGATAACTGGGTTAAAAAGGAAGAGGCCCTAGAGGATGCCTATCAAATGATTGATTTTCAAACAGATTATTGTGTGGATTTATGTTCTGCTGTTGACTACCCAAAAATTGACTTTGAGTTAATTCGCAAACATTTTTATGATTGGGAACACCATAAGGAAGAAAATATCCTGACTTATAGAGATAAATCCTTTTCCTCGCCTGTCACTGGCACCACTGGTCCCTCACATCACACTACATGGTTGGATGCTATGGATGACTCTATGGCTACATATTTAGATACAAAATAAATATTATATGTCCAATAATACTCTTAATTTTATTGGATGGGTTTTATTTATTATTTCTGCCGTAGGCTTTATAATATCAAGTATTGGTAGTTTCTGGGCTATGTTTGGAAGTCTTTTTTTCTTTGTAGCTTGTTTTGTTTTTCTAATACCATTCTTTAGAAAAGAAAAAAATAAAGATTAAGGAATATTTTTGTCAATCCCCTTTGGGATTAATTTTTCTTTATCGTAAAATGGTAAATCAATTATTTCGCAGTCAGCTAAATTATCATTAACAGACTCGACTTTAATTTGAAATTCTTTCCACTCACCAGGATAGTCAAAACGTACATAACCTACATACTTTTCTAAGGTAGGAGACCAAGTTGATGCTGAAAGATATCCAATTTTTTGTTCATTTGATGATAAATAAACTTTTGCTCTTGGAATAATTTCTTTATCGGTAGTTATACCAAATAATCTCTTTCCAAATTTTGTTGATAAAAATTCTAAAGCTTTTTTTCCAATAAAATTTTCTTTCTCTAAATCAACTAGAGAGCCTAATCCAATTTCATAAGGATTCATTGAAGAGTCAAAATCTGTGTTGTTATCTAGGATGCCTGCTTCAATTCTTCTTATATCCATTGATTCTAGACCATCAAATGTCATACCCATCGGATATCCGATTTCACAAATAGTATCCCAAATTTTTTTATAATTAGTCTTATTTCCTAGAGTATAAATTTCGAAGCCTAATTCAGAAGTCCATCCTGTTCTAGAGACATATACATTTTGATCAGCTATTTTTGAATAGGCTGAATGATAGTATTTAAAATCATCGTTAATTTCTCCATTCGTTAGCTTTGAAATTATATCTTTAGAAATTGGACCTTGAATTTGTATCACTCGAGAATTAGGGTCAGTTATAGTAACTTCATAGTTTTTTTGATGAGCTTTTAACCAAGTTTCAAGGGGTCCATCTGGTTGGACATACCAAAATTTATTTTGCTCTAATCTAAAAAGTACACCATCTATAAATATTCCGCCATTTTCATAACAGGCAATTGCATATTTACCCCTTCCTACTTTCATATCTTTTATTTTTCGACAAAATATTTTATCAAGAAATTCCTCTGACTGTGGTCCCTCTATTTGAATAGGTTTTTCAGGTACGTCATACATGACTGCTTTTCTTCTCAAATTCCAATAACTATCTTTGATTTTATTTCCAACAGATATTGGAAAATAGCGATCAGCGTATACACCATAAGAATTATCTTCTTTATGATAAAATTCAAAAAAAGGTCCTTTATCAAACCTGTTATCACTAATTGGTAAAGTTGATGATTTATCTAAAAAAATTGAACTCATTTAAAAGATAAAAAAATTAGGATTTAACTCTTGATTTAGTTGGATCATAAAATGGGAAAGGAACAACCTTAGCCTTTATTCTTTTTTGTTGACCATCTAACTTACCTATTTCAACTTCAGTATTAAGCTCGCTGTATTTGACATTGATTTTGCAAAGAGCAATATTTTTATTTAGAACAGGGGATTTCATACCACTTGTTATAATGCCAACTTGTTCCCTTCCATTATTTGAAGGATGAACACAGTCTCCATGCCCGGTAGTTTCATTTCCCTCAATCTCAAGTCCAACTAGTTTTCTTTGAGGGTTTGCCTTTCTTTCAAGTAAAGCTTCTTTACCAATAAAGTTATCCTCTTTTGATTTAAGAGGAACTGTAAAACCAATTCCCGCCTCAAACGGATCAGTTTGATCATCGAATTCATAATTTGCGAAAACTAAACCAGCTTCAATTCTAACTAAATCCAAAGCGTCTAATCCCATTGGCACAATTCCAAACTCCTCTCCGGCTTTCATTACAGCATCCCAAACTTCAGCAGCTTTACTCGGATGACAGAATATTTCATAACCTAGTTCACCTGTATATCCAGTTCTAGAAACCATTAAAGGAATTCCATCTAAAGTATTTAACCTAGCTATAGAAAACCTAAACCACTCTAAATCAGTCAATGATGTTTGATGAGGAGGGGTCCAGATTATCTTTTTTAATATTTCTCTACTCTTTGGCCCTTGGACGGAAACATTATGTAAATTATCAGTAGAAGATTTAATCCATACCTTTAAGTTATGTTCCTTTGCTTTTTCTCTTAACCATTCACCGCAATACTCATCTCCACAAATCCACCTAAAATTATCATCCGTCATTTTGAATACTGTACCGTCATCAAGCATACCTCCATGCTCGTAGCACATCGCAGTGTAAACAACTTGGCCAACAGATAGTTTTCTGATGTTTCTGGTGCAAGTCATTTGTAAAAGTTCTTCAGCGTCTGGGCCTCGTACTTCAAACTTTCTTAGTGCTGATAGATCCATAATGATAGCCCGCTCTCTGCAAGCTTCATATTCTTGGTGCGCCCCGTGATTATTATAATTAGAAGCTAACCAGAAGCCTTTGTACTCAACAATATTTTCAGTAAGTTTTGATACTCTTGGGTGAAAACCAGTTTCTTTAGTTAATTTGGGATCAGAGTCTGCTTTCATTCTAAATGCCATTCCTTTACTAAAAGGTCTATTCGGTCTATAGACTCTAACAAAAATGTCAGTAGGATTCCATCCATTAGCTGCATCTACATCGTCTGGACAGGCAGAGGAGACACAAACTAAATTTTTCAGGGCTTTAAACATCACATAGTCTCCTGGTCTAGACCATGGTTCATCAAAAATTAAAGCATTATTTGCATCAATGGCTGTGTTGTAAAATAAATTTATAGCATTCCAACCTAGTCTTTTTCTCACAGTAAACTTATCTAATACATAATTGAAATTATCTGAGCAATTTGGATGACCAAAATAGCCAATATCATCATAAAATTTTGAAGTACATGCAGTACCGAACGTATCATGTCTTCCGACAGTGTCTCTGTAGACTTCAACCATGGGCATTTGATTTTCATCGTAATATTTAGAATGGAGACCTGGCATTGGAAAAGCACTACCCATTAAATATCTACTATTAGTTGTATCTATTGAGAGCTCTTGGCCTTTTTGAAGGCTCTCTGAGTCGAATGCCATAAAGTCAGAACATTGTCTTCCATAAACATCAATTATCTGAATAAAATCTCCTTCTTTGACCTCATAGGCCATTGCGGTATATCTTTTAACAAAAATTTCTTCAACAGGATCCATTAAAGGGTCTGGTAATAAAAATTCCCCCTCTTCACGTTTTTTATTTCTTTGAACAATTACTCGTAGTTCGGATGCAGGAATATTTTCATGTGTAATTTCACTTTCGCCTGGTGCAGAAATTATACAAACAATGGAGTCGTTTGTTTTAAAATCCTCAATTGAACCTGAAAGTGAATTTTGAGAAAATACTAAAATCGATTGATTAATAGACTCTACCTCATATCCAAGTTTTTTTAATTTAGTACGTGCTATTTGAGCTGACTCCTCCTCGCTCGAAAGGATTTTTTTTGTTAATTGACCGTTGTGCTCGTTATTAAGGCCTAATGCTGATAGATTACACTCTCGCTTTGAATTAAAGCATACAATCTCGGCCTGTTGATGGCCTTCTAAATTAATTATTTTAAATTTGTCATCTGGTTCTAATTTTAATGTGAGAGAACCTCCACCAATTACCAAATAATTTTCTAAGTCGTCACCAAGAGCTGGTAATCCAGGTTCATAAGGTTGAGTAACTCTTGGGATGATCATTCTCTATGCTAATCCAAGAGCTTTTTTTCTTTCCTCGGCCCATTTTCTCACAATTACATCTACTGAAATAGCCATTAAAGAAACGAATAAACCTAGTGTTATAGCAACACCAGGACCGTCTTGAGCTCTTGATAATGCTCCAAAAATAAGTTGGCCTAAATCTTCAGTTCCAATTAACGCTCCTAAAATTACCATTTGAAGAGTGAAAACAACTGTTTGATTAACGCCAAGCATAATTGTCGGGAAAGCTAAGGGAATTTCAATATTTGTCCATCTTTGTATTCTTGAGACACCGGACATGGTGCCTGCTTCATGTAAGGAGAGTGGGACACTATTTAGACCCCAGACAGTATATCGAGTAGCAGGAACAGTAGCATAAACAATTGCAGCTATTAACACTGAGGTATCAGTAATATTGAACAAGAAGATAACAGGTATTAAATAAACAAAGGATGGAAATGTTTCAAAAAAATCACACACGGAGAGAATAATTTTTGACCCCCTCTCAGTCTGTGCAAATATTGATCCAACTATTATTCCATTGAGAGATGCCATAATTACAGCAAATGTTGCCATGTACATTGTAATTAAAGCTCTGTCCCAATATTTTGACATAGCAATAAATAACATCATGCCCCCAACTAATAAGCTTGTTCTAATTCCACCAATGATATAAGCGACACCCATAGTAAGAGTCAACGTGGCAACTACTGGCATACCTAGATAAGCTTTTTTCATAGGACCTAGAACTTCAGTTAGAAGAAACTTATTGAAAGAATTGAGAGAATAGAAAAAAGTTTCCCAAACCCAATCAACAGCAGCATCAATATAGTGAGCAAAAGTAAAACCTTTTTCAATAGGTATGACATATAAGTAATTAATTTTATCGAAGTAACCATTTGCTATAAAAGCAATGATTGAAAAAATTAAAATTGAGGTTCCAAAGATGATTAAGAGTTTATATCTTTGAAAAAAAGTTAAATTTTCAAAATAATCAACTTGTTTATTCGCCCATGCTTTTGTAAATCGATCAAGGATAACAGCAATTAAGACGATACAAAAACCTGCTTCAGCAGCTTTGCCAATTTTTAAACTATTTAAGGCAATTTTTAAATTTAGACCAAGTCCTTTTGCACCGACGAAAGACGCAATTACAACCATTGCTAGGCATTGCATAATAACTGTATTGACACCGTTTAAAATATCTCGTCTAGCTGTTGGTATTAATACTTTAAATAAAAGCTGAGTTTTTGTACAGCCGCTCATAAGTCCCGCTTCTACTACCTCAGGTGAAATTCGTTTTAATCCTAAAATGGTATTTCTTATCATTGGTGGGGTAGCAATTACTATAGTAGCTATCGAACCTGCATGATCGCCTAAACCAAATAAAGCAATAATAGGGACTAGATATGCAAATTGAGGCATAGTTTGCATTACATTTAGTACTGGTTGCAAAGCTGTCTCAACTTTTCTATCTAGGTATCCCCATATTCCAAAGGATAGACCTAGTACA
>CACBUI010000032.1 GCA_902542505.1 uncultured Alphaproteobacteria bacterium
GTGATTGGATCGAATGAACCGGGATATATACCAATTTTTGACATTTTAATCTTCTAACCTTGCTACAGAGACAATTTTTTCATTTGCATCTACTTTAAATACAGAGACACCTTGGGAAACTCTTCCAACTACTCTGATGTTATCTCCAACATTACACCTTAATAATTTACCAGTATCTGAAATTAAAGCTATATTATCATCCAAATTTACTTTTAATGATTGAATAACTCTTCCATTTTTAGGGGTAACAGTAATATTAGTAACTCCCGATCCACCTCTATTAGTAATTCTGTATTCATAAGCAGAACTTAACTTACCATAACCATTTTCGGTAATTGATAAGAGATATTCTTCTGTATTTGCAAGTTCTTTAAATTTATTGTTTATTTTTGATATATCTTTTTTAGCCTCATTTTTTGCTTTTAAATAGGACTCTCTGACATCTATAGATATTTTATTATGAAGTAAACTGCATACAGATACAACTTTATCATCTTTAGCTAGTTTAATCCCCCTTACACCTGCAGAGCCTAATCCTGAAAACTCTCTTAAATCTTTTGTAGCAAATCTGATTGATTTACCATTTGTTGTTGCAAGCTGTACATCATCATTTTCTATAACAGAAATTACACCAATTAACCTATCTCCTGTTTTAAGTTTAATGGCAGTCTTGCCTGTTCTAGATAATTTTCTTGAACCACTCATTGCAACATCTTTTAGTTTATTTTTTCTTATGTTCCCAAGGTTAGTAGCAAAAACTAAATTATAATTCTCAAAATCATCAATATCTTTTGGCAATGTAAGAATAGAAGAAATTTTTTCGTTTTTTGTTATTGGAATAAGATTGACTATTGCTTTTCCCCTCGATGTAGGTGTGCCAGCAGGTAATTCATAGGCTTTCATAGAATAAACTTTTCCAACTGAAGTAAAAAATAATATTGTATCACGAGTAGTGGCTGCAAATACTTGTTCAAGAAAATCTTCATCTCGTGTAGTCATAGCTTTTTTACCTTTACCACCTCTTTTTTGAACTTTGTAAGAGGATTTTAAAACTCTTTTTATGTAACCTTGATGGGAAACTGTTACTACAACATCTTCTTCGATTATTAGATCTTCTGTATCTATGTCTTCAATATCATGTTTTTGAATTTCAGTTTTTCGATCTGTAGAAAAATTATCTTTTATTTCTGTCAATTCACTTTTTAATACTTTTAATAATTGCTTATCTGAATTTAATATTTTGAGATATGTATTTATGTCTTCTACAAGTGATTTTAAATTATTAAATAAATCGTCTCTTTCTAAAGCTGTTAACTTTTGAAGTCTTAATTCAAGAATAGCCTTAGCTTGTTCCTCATCTAACAGTATCTTAGATCCTGATAGCTTAAAAGAAGGGTTTATTAACTTAATGTATTGAGTAACATTAGATTTTACTGTCCATTTTGTTGATAATAATTTTTCTTTAGCCTCTGATGGAGTTTTAGATTTTTTAATAAGATTAATAACTAAATCAATATTATTAACAGCAATTGATAATCCAATTAAAATGTTAGCTTTTTCTCTTGCTTTGTTAAGTTTATATACAGTCCTTTTAGTAATAACGTCTTTTCTAAAATTAATAAAATAAGTGAGGCCATCTTTTAAATTAAGTGTTAAGGGCTTTGTTTCTTTTAATGCAAGCATATTACTGCTGAATGAGGTTTTTAAGGGAGTGTATTGAAATAGCTGATTTTTTATTATTTCAGGCACAGCAGATGATTTTAATTCAACTACAATTCTAACACCCTCTTTATTGGACTCATCTCGAATATCGTTAATACCCTCTATCGTTTTATTGTTAACTACGTCAGCAATACGCTCTAAAAGTTTTGACTTATTTTGCAAGTAAGGAATTTCTGTAATTATAATTGCATTTCTACTTTTAATTTTTTCTTCATGAAGTTTAGATAAGACTGTAACGCTTCCCCTACCTGTTTCATACATTGAGCTTAGACCAGCAGTACCAGATATAATTCCTCCAGTTGGAAAATCTGGCCCTTTAACGATCTTATGAAGTTGTTTAGAAGTTGTATCTGGTTCATCTACTAGAAGTAAAGTAGCGTCTATAATTTCACCAAGATTATGAGGAGGAATATTTGTTGCCATTCCTACTGCAATACCACTGGCACCATTTACAAAAATATTTGGAAATCTTGATGGTAAAACTTTTGGTTCTGTTAATGTCTCATCGTAATTTGCTCTAAGTTGAACTGTTTCATACTCTAATTCTTCTAACATAAAAGATGAGATTTTATCTAATCTAGCTTCGGTGTAACGCATAGCTGCAGCAGGATCTCCGTCCATAGAACCATAATTTCCCTGACCATCTATTAAGGGGAGACGCATTGTAAAATCTTGTGCCATTCTAACCATAGACTCATATATTGCAGAGTCACCATGAGGGTGATATTTACCCATCACATCTCCAACTATTCTTGCAGATTTTTTATAAGGTTTGTTGTGATGGTACGAAGACTCATACATAGAGTAAAGTATTCTTCTGTGAACTGGTTTTAATCCATCCCTAACGTCAGGTAAAGCTCTAGAGACTATGACACTCATAGCATAATCTAAATAACTTTTTTCTAATTCATCTGTAATATCTATGTTTGGATATATTTTAGTATCCAAAACATCTAACTGTTTTGCTTTAGTTTTTCTCTTTTTAGCCAATGATTTTATTAAAAAGGAATGTCATCATCGAGTTGTTCAGCTGTAGATGTTTCTGAACCACCCATTGCTTCATCTGCTGCTGAGTCTAATTGATTACTATTATTTTCATCACTAACAGATGATTGAGAACGAGTATCTAACATCGTTAATACTCCAGAATAATTTGGAATAACTACTTCAGTGGTGTATTTATCAACACCATTATTATCAGTCCATTTCCTTGTTTGAAGTTGACCTTCTATGTATATCTTTGAACCTTTCCTTAAATATTTTTCACAAATATCAGCTAACTTATCATTAAAAACAACAACTCTGTGCCATTCAGTCTTATCCTCTAACTGTTGAGTATCTTTGTTTCGGTATTTCGTAGAAGTAGCGATTGAAAAACTCGCAAGTCTCGATCCAGCTGTTGTAGCTCTAATATCAGGATCTTTACCTAAGTTACCTAGAAGAATTACTTTATTTACTGATCCAGCCATGAATATTTTTATTAAAAGGTAATATTAATATATATTAAAAGCCCTTTAATTGATATCTAATTTAATGGATAAACATTCACCACTTACTCACATTATTGTTCATAATGCCCATGAACATAATTTAAAAAATATAAATTTAAATTTACCAAAAAACAAACTCGTTGTAATAACTGGTGTGAGTGGGTCTGGCAAATCAACATTAGCCTTCGATACAATTTATGCAGAGGGACAGAGAAAGTATATCGAATCACTAAGTGCTTATGCCCGTCAGTTTTTAGATATGATGGATAAACCCAAGGTTGATAAAATAGAAGGTTTATCTCCAGCTATTTCAATCGATCAAAAAACAACTTCCAAAAACCCTAGATCAACGGTAGGAACAGTAACTGAAATTTATGATTATCTAAGAGTTCTATTCTCAAGAGTTGGTGTACCCTACTCACCAGCAACTGGAAAACCAATCAAAGGCTTAACTAGCTCAGAAATGATAGATGAAGTTAATTTAAAATTTAATTCAAAAAAAATAATGATTATGTCTCCATTAATTAAAGGGAGAAAAGGAGAGTATAAAAAACTCTTTGAAGAGTATTTTAAAAAAGGTTACGAAAGATTTTTGATTAATAACAAACTTTATCAAAAAGAAGATCTACCTGAATTAAGCAAAAATTTTAAACATTCTATAAGTGTTGTAATTGATAGAATAATACCGTCAAAAGATAATAGAGATAGATTAGCAAATAGTATTGAAATTAGTTTAAAAGAAAGTGAAGGAAGTGTAGAGGTATTTAATATTGATGATAATGAAATAATTACATTGTCTGATAAATTCATGTGTCCCGTAAGTGGATTTAGTATTGATGAGATAGAACCCAGATTATTTAGTTTTAATAATCCATATGGAGCTTGTAAAACATGTGACGGTCTTGGTGAGATAGATACATTTGATGAAGATATATTGATACCAGATAAAAATTTATCATTTAATGATGGAGCAATAAATTTTTGGTCAGAAAGATCAAAATCAAGAATATTTCCAAAGCTAAAAAAAATGTTTAATGCAAAAAAATTAGAAAATGTTATTTGGTCTAAAATACCTAAAACTTTTCAAAATGAGGTTCTTTTTGGTGGAAGACAATTTGATGGTTTAATAAATATTATGGACGACATCTATGATGGCTCTTCAAGTTGGTGGAGGCAATGGGAGCTTGAAAAATTTAGAAACTCAAAAACTTGTAATGACTGTAATGGAAAAAGACTTAATGAAAAAGCACTATGTGTTAAGATTAATAACATAACTATTTCAGACTTTACTTCTCTAAGCATAGCTAATTCTTTAAAGTGGATTAATGAATTTGAAAATGAATTAAATGATCAGGAAAAACTAATAGCAGCTCCATTAAAAAAAGAAATCTTTTCTAGATTAAATTTTTTAAATGAAGTTGGTTTGAATTATTTAAGTTTATCTAGAAAAAGTTCTACTCTATCTGGTGGAGAGTCTCAAAGAATTCGATTAGCAAGTCAAATTGGGTCTGGTTTAACTGGAGTTACATATGTATTAGATGAACCTTCAATAGGACTTCATCAAAGAGATAATCAAAAACTTATAAATACTCTTAAGAATTTAAGAGATTTAGGTAACACAATAATAGTCGTTGAGCATGATGAGGATATTATAAGAGAGGCAGATTATGTTGTTGATATCGGTAAGCATGCGGGTATCAATGGTGGATCTATTGTAGCTAACGGAGAATTCAACAAAATACTAAATAGTAAAGATAGTTTAACTAGTAGCTATATAAGGGGTTTAATTGGTAGGTATCCACCCACTCTTAATAAAAATCCATCAAAACAATTTATTGAAATTAAAAAGGCAAATGGGAATAATTTAAAAGATGTGAGTGTAAAATTTCCTTTAAGTAAGTTTATAACTATTACTGGTGTTTCTGGAAGTGGAAAGTCAACATTGATTAATGAGACTTTGTATGGAGCTACTAATAACAGAATTTATGAAAAAATTATAAAAACACTCCCTTATGAAGACATTAAAGGTATAGAAAATATTGATAAAGTTATAAATATCGATCAATCACCGATTGGAAGAACACCTAGATCAAACCCAGCTACTTATGTTGGGCTTTTTACACCAATAAGAGAATGGTTTGCAAATTTACCAGAGGCTAAAGTTAAAGGTTTTAAACCTGGTAGATTTTCATTTAATGTTAAGGGAGGTAGGTGTGAGAGTTGTGAGGGTGATGGATTAAAAAAAATTGAAATGCATTTTTTAGCACCTGTATATGTTAAATGTGAAGTTTGTAACGGAAAAAGATATAATAAGGAAACATTAAGCATTCAATATAATAAAAAAAATATTAATGATATTTTATCAATGACAGTAGATGATGCTGAAGAATTTTTTATTAATAATCCACAAGTATATTCAAAGCTAAAAACACTAAAAGATGTTGGTTTAGGGTATATTTCTATTGGTCAATCAGCAACAACACTATCCGGTGGAGAAGCTCAAAGGATTAAACTTTCTAAAGAATTATCGAAACGTCAAACTGGAAAAACACTTTATATTTTAGACGAACCTACAACTGGACTTCACTTTGATGATATAAAGAAACTTTTAGAGATACTTCATAAATTAGTGTCTTACGGAAATACTGTAATTGTAATAGAACACAACTTAGATGTTATTAACACAAGTGATTGGATTATAGATTTAGGACCTGAGGGTGGAGAAAAAGGTGGGAATATTTTATTTGAAGGTAAACCAAAGGATCTAATTAAGAATAAAAATAATCAAACAGGTATTTATTTAAGAAAATATCAAGAGTCTCTTGCTTTAAGCACTGCTTCATAATTCAAATCCCCCACTATTCCAAGCACCAGAAATAAAGAAGAAAAAGTTCCAATCAAAACCCCAAAAATAAAAACAATTGGCATTTCAGTTAAATTGACAGGTGCAAGAAAAACTAGACATAATAATGCCAAAATAGTTGTGAAACTTGTCAATATAGTTCTTCGAAGATTTAATTTAATTGAGTTGTTAACATTAGTTTCAAAATTATCTTTATTTTCCTCGTTTGAAGTTAAACTTCTAAGCCGATCAAATAAAACTATAGTATCGTTTATGCTGTAACCTGCAATTAGTAGCAAAGCTGCGATCATTGTTAAATTAAATTCAATATTAAATAATGACATAAAGCCTATAGCTACAAAAACGTCATGTAATAAAGCAAATATACCTGATGCTGCAAACTGCCAATCAAACCTTATCCAAACATAAACAGCTATAACCAACAAAGAAGATGC
>CACBUI010000033.1 GCA_902542505.1 uncultured Alphaproteobacteria bacterium
TAACATTTCTGATATCAAATCTCTTAATTACATTTTTCAAATGGTATGTGCTATATCATTATTAGTAGGAGTGTATGGAGCCATTACACAAAAAGTTATAAAAAGACTTCTAGCCTTCAGCTCTATAAACCACATTGGTTTTATGCTTCTCGGAATAATGAGTTATCAATTTATGTCTGAGGGTACATTATTTTTTTACTTGATTATTTATCTGATTACTACGTTTGGTATTTTTGCTGTTTTACTGAACTTGAGAACTGTAGATGGGGAATTCACAAAAATATCCCAACTCAATGGTTTAAGATTTACCTCAAATTCAAAATCTATAAGTATGTTGGTGTTTTTCTTTTCTCTCGCGGGAATACCACCTTTTGCAGGGTTCTTTGCAAAGTTCTTCATTCTTTCAGCCTCTATAAACGATGGATTTATTTTTTTATCAATTATTGCTGTTTTAAGTTCAGTAATTGCTGCATTCTATTACTTAACAATTATTAAGAATATGTTTTTCAATAAATTAGAAATAGAGTTACTAGATGATAATAACAAAACAGGCAAAGTTATATTTATAGCATCTGGATTAATTATAACTTTATTTTTCATCTATCCAGACCCTTTAATTAATTTAGTAGATAATCTTTTTAAATAAAAATTGTATAAAGTTATCTTTGACTCGATTAATTCTACACAAGATGAAATTATCGGTTTTAATAATTATAAAAAAATTTTAAAAAATAATAATTTATATATACAATCTTTGAGGCAAATTAAAGGCACTGGAAGGGGTAAAAAAAAATGGTTAAGCCCTATAGGTAATATTTATTTAACAATTAATCAAAAATTAAAAGCTTCATATGCTTTAAGAAATAACTTTTATATTTGTTACATAATTCATAAATTTTTTAAAATTAATTTTAATATTAACCTAGACTACAAATGGCCAAATGATTTGTTTTTTAAAAAAAAAAAAATAGTTGGTGTTGTTGTCAAATCAACTATCTTAGGTAAAAAATCATATCTAAAAACGGGTATAGGAATAAATATAAACAATTCTCCAATAGTCGATTCAGTTTCTCTATTTAGCATTATCAATGAAAAATCAAATATTCTCGATTTATCAAATATAATTATTGATTTTATTGAACATAGTTTAACAAAAAAAATATCTAATAAGAAATTAGTGAGATATCTTAATAAATATATGTTCAGGGACTTTAAATTAAATCATCCAATTTTTGGAAAAAATATAGTTGAAATTTTATCAGTAAATGAAGACTTATCTTTAAAGATAAAAATAGATGATGCAACTAAAAATATTTTCTTTGGAGAACTAGTTTGAATTTATTAGTTGATATTGGAAATACATCTATAAAATTTTCATCATTTGTTGATAAGAATTTAAAAAAAATCTCTCAAATTAGATATTCAAAGAATGATTTGAATTCAGTCACTCTCTTTTTTAAGAATAAACTTAAAACTCATAATAAAATTTATATTTGCTCAGTAGTCTCAGAATTAGATAAAGTTATAATTAAAAATTTAAAGTCATATCGAAATCGTTTATTTTTCATTAATAAAAAAAAATTATCTCTTTTAGTTCATAAAACAGTCAATTTACGCCAACTAGGTAATGATAGAATTATTAATGTTTTATCTGCAATTAATATTTATCCAAAATCTAAATTCTTTATCATAGTTGATTTAGGTACTGCCACTACATTAGATGTCATTGTAGATAAAAAATATTACGGAGGTGTAATTTTACCCGGTCTCACCACCTCTTATGAAAATCTAATTTCTTTAGCTTCTGGTATAAAGAATATGAAATTTTCTAATAAACCTAACATCATAGGTAAAAATACAAATCAAGCTCTAATGTCAGGATTCAATGTGGGTTACAAAATAATGATAGAGTCTTATATAAAATTAATTAAAACTACCTATAAAAGAAATTTTAAAGTGATTTTTACTGGTGGATATGCTACTTCTATCGACTATAAAAAAACTAATTTTATTTATAGAGAAGATTTAACTCTTTTAGGTATCTTTTTTTATCATATTTTTTTAAATGAAAAACTTAGAATTATTAAATAATAAAAATAATAATTATTTTTTGCCCATTGGAGGAATTGGTGAAATAGGGGGTAATAACTATTTATACTCCTTTAAAGGAGAACAAATAATAGTCGATGGTGGTATTTCATTTGCTGATGATAGTCTCCCCGGTGTAGATATAACTATTCCTGATCCATATATTTTTTTGAATACATCCATTAAACCTAAAGCAATGATACTAACTCACGCACATGAAGATCATGTTGGAGGACTAGAGTATTACTTTGATAAGATTGATTTTCCAATCTATTGCAATCAATTTACTTTTTCCTATATAAAACATAAGTTCAATAAAAAAAAAGATTTTGAGAAAAAATTTGTAATAGTTGAGGACTTCCAAGAAGTAGAGTTTGAGAATTTTTCATTTCAATTAATTCCGACAACTCACTCTATACCCGATCCTACAGGTATATTTTTTAAAACATTGGAGGGAAATATTTATCATACAGGTGATTGGAAAATAGATAAAAATCCAGTTACTGGCCCACCTTTTGATTACAAAAATTATCAGTTATTAAAAGATGAAAATATCGACTTACTTATAGGTGACTCAACGAACGCCGGTGTAAACGAGGTATCACGCTCAGAGTCTGAGTTAGATCCATCATTTGATAACTTATTTAATAAACTTGAAGGTAGAATTATAGTTACTTGTTTTTCCTCAAATATTGCGAGACTTAAAACCATTATTTCAAATGCGATTAAGCATGATAAAAAAATATTTGTTGTAGGAAGAAGTATAAAAAGAGCTATTAATACTGCTATAGAAGAAAAGTTAATTGAAAATTTTGAAATTCTTAATGAAAAAAAATTTCAGGATTATAATAAAGATAAAGTTCTTTTAATTTGCACAGGCAGCCAAGGTGAAAAAAACTCTGCTCTTTGGAAGATTGCTAATAATACACATAATCAAATTAAATTAAGTACAAAAGATAATATAATTTTTTCATCTAAAGAAATTCCTGGTAATGAAAAATCAATTTCATATTTAAAAAATTCTTTTAGTTACTTAGGCTTAAATATTATCTCTGATGAAGAGGAATTTGTTCATGTTTCAGGACATCCAGGAAAAAATGAAATAAAAGAATTTTACTCTTTCATTCAACCTAAGTCTTTAATCCCCATGCATGGAGAATATCTTCATTTAAAAAAACACTTAGAAATAGCTAAAAGCTTAAAAATTGAAAAAACTAATCTTCTTTTAAGTGGAGATTTGTGCCAATTAGATTTAGTAAATAAAAATCATAAGTTAATTGAACAATTTGTTATAAAAAAACTACCTGTTGTTCAAAACTTAATTATTGAAGAAGATAATTTTATAAATGAAAGGGGAAAGATTCTTCATAATGGCGTAGTTAGTATTAATTTAATTCTAAACAAACAATTTGATATTATTAAATTTCAAATATCTGATAAAGGCTTCCCTTTTTCCTACAATAAAGAAGCAATCCAAGATGAAATTAAAGATATCTTGCTAAATAAAATATTGTTTATTAAGGAGGAGATAGATGAAAATTCGCTAAGCGTGTTAGTAGAGGAAGTTTCAAGAAAAACTTATAATAGAAATTTTTCATTAAAGCCTGAATTGTTAATACACATATCTTTGATATGAAGTTTTTATTTTTACTTTTTATTATCTGGTGGGTTATTTTTATGACAATATTACCTATTAAAAGATCTGATTTCGAAGATGGTATGCCAAAAAAGTCTTATTTAGGAATAAAATTTTTTGTTTCATTTGCTCTATCAATGGTCGTATCTTTTTTTATAATGAAATATGAAAATAACATATTCGAATACTTTAAATGAAACTCTCAAACCTTTTATTTAACTCATTAAAAGAGTCACCAAAAGAAGCTAAAATTATTTCCCATCAATTAATGTTGCGTTCATCGATGATTAGGCAGCACACCTCTGGTATATACACATGGTTACCATTAGGTTTTAAAGTCCTAAAAAATATTGAAAATATTATTCGAAATAATCAAGACGAAATAGGTTGTAATGAAATGTTAATGTCTACTATTCAATCTTCAGAACTATGGAAAAAAAGTGGTAGATATGCAGACTATGGAAAAGAGATGTTAAGAATTACTGACAGACATGATAACGATTTATTATATGGACCAACTAATGAAGAGGTAATTACAGATTTATTTTCTGATTATGTAAATTCTTATAAAGGCCTTCCAAAATATCTCTACCATATTCAATGGAAATTTAGAGATGAAATTAGACCTCGTTTTGGCGTAATGCGAGGTAGAGAATTCTTAATGAAAGATGCCTATAGTTTTGACTTAACCGAAGAAGCTGCTTTTGAAACATATAAGAAATTTTTTAGAAGTTATTTAAAAACCTTTCTAGATCTAGGATTACAACCGATTCCTGTAAAAGCTGCTACGGGTGCCATTGGTGGAGATTTATCTCATGAGTTTCAAATATTAGCTAATACCGGTGAGAGCGAACTTGCTTATGACTCTAAATTAGTTGATTCCAATTTATACGAAAAAAGCTATGAAGAAATTACAACAATGTATTCTGCATCTGACGAAATGATTGATAAATCAAAATCTGATGTAATAATTGGAAGAGGTATTGAAGTAGGCCACATATTTAATTTTGGTACAAAATATACTAAGCCATTAGAATGCTTCGTGCTAAATCAAGATGGAAAAAGAATAACACCATATATGGGATCCTATGGAATAGGAGTTTCCAGATTAACAGCAGCAATAATAGAGGCATTCCACGATGATAAAGGTATCAAATGGCCGATTAATATTTCACCATTTAAGATAAACATCATAATGCAACCAAACTCTGATTATATATCAGATGTGGAGAGTATTTATAATCTGCTTATCACTAAATATGATAAAGTTAGTTTAGATGATAGAGATTTAAGTATAGGAAGAAAAATTAAAGACTCTGAATTGATTGGAATACCTTGGACATTGATTATCGGGAATAATTTTAAAGAAAAAAGCCAAATTGAACTGATTAGTAGGTCTAACAGTGATAAGATATTCTTAAGTAAACAAGAAATTGAGAATTTTGAATTTGAACAATACACTCCATAAACTATCTTTCTCCTATATATTTAATTTCAAAAAAGATAAAGCATTCTCAGTATCGACAATTTTATCATCACTAGCATTAATATTAGGTATTTCAATTTTAATAACAGTAATGTCAGTCATGAATGGCTTTAGAGAGCAATTAGTTGAGTCATTAAGTGGTGTGAATGGAGATATTACTATCTATGATGCTAACAAAGATAAAATCAAAAAAATACAAGAAAAAAATCCTTCAATATCTTTTGTTGAAAATATTCAAACTAGAGTAATCACTAGTAATGAAAATGGTATAGAGGGCCTATTAATGAAATCCCTCAATAAAGAAGACATCTATAAAATACCTAAAATTAATCAAAATATATTTGAAATAGAAAAAAATATAGATAATTGGGTTTTCATTGGAGTTGAACTAGCGAGGTCTTTAAATTTAAAAGTAGGGATGCCTATTCAAATTAATATTCCTGGAAATTCTATGACAATTTTAGGCCCTGTTTTAAATTCAAGACAATTAACCATTAAAGGAATATTTAATACAGGAGTATATGACTTTGATAAATATTTTATTTTTAGCAATATTGATCAGTTTAAAAATAACATAAGTAATAGAGTTATAGATATTTATTTGAATAATAAAAACTTTGATTATAGCAATTTAGATGGTCTAAATTACTCAACGTGGGAGGACCAAAATCAAACTTTAGCTCAAGCATTATCTACTGAAAAAAATGTTATGTTTGTAATACTCTTTTTTATTATTCTAATTTCGTCCTTTACAATAATCTCAAACCAAATTTTTTTTATTAAAGAAAAATATAAAGATATTGTTTTGTTAAAAGCATTGGGAATAAAGCAATCAAAAATTTGTTTTTTATTTTTTTTAAATTCTTTCTTCACATCATTTTTTTCTATTGTTATAGGGACTTCTTTAGGATTATTGTTATCTATAAATATTGACTCAGTTGAAAACTTTTTATCATATTTGTTAAATTTTGAATTGTGGAATAATGAAATAAGATATCTAGCATCAATGCCCTATAGTATTAAGTTAAATGACATAGTGTTTATTGTAAGTATTTCTCTTTTTTCAAGTTTAATCGCCTCTTACATTCCAATATTGAG
>CACBUI010000034.1 GCA_902542505.1 uncultured Alphaproteobacteria bacterium
AATATTTGAATACTAATTAAAAAAATCTCATAAAATTTTTAACTATGTTTGGATACGCTAAATATTTACTACTTAAGATTAAGAAAGGACTATAAATGGCTACAGGAACAGTGAAATGGTTTAACCCAAAAAAAGGATATGGGTTTATTGCCCCTGATGGAGAAGATAAAGATATCTTTGTCCACATCACAGCTGTTCAACAAGCAGGTTTAGACCGCCTCGATGAAGGCGACAAAGTCGAATTTGAAGTTGTTGAAGACAAAGGCAAATCCAAAGCAGATCAGTTAAAAAAAGTTTAATTGATTTTGCGAATACTTTTTATTTTATCGTAGGCTTGATTTATCTCGGATAGTCTGTCTTCAGATTTAATGATTAATTCTTGAGGAACACCCTGTGCTCTTAATTGGTCAGGGTGTAACTCTTTGCTTAGCTGTATCCATCTCTTTCTAATTTCACCATCAGAAAAACTTTTCTCAACTCCTAAAATTTTGTATGGATCAATTTGTTTATCCATCCAAATAGTTTTTATGCTTTCATATTGAGCTTTATTTAGTCCAAAATAATCAGAACAATTTTGAATAAATACTTTCTCTGAGTCGCTGATTTCACCATCAGCCTCTGCGATATAAAAAAGTAAGTTTAAAATTTGCTCCAAAACTTGAGGCTGTCCACGAAATAGCATTCCTATTTGTTGAGCATATTGATGATAGTCATCAGAGCTTTTTTTAGCTTCATTAAATATTTTGCTAACATCGCTTTGAAAATCTGGAGGTATTTTAAATTTTTCTTTAAAGGCGCTTATTTCATCAGTTGTAACTTGACCATCTGCTTTAGCCAGTTTAGCTGCTAAAATAATTATACCTATCGTTATAATTTCTTGTGGTGAATTAGAGGCTATATTAGAGTCAGATTTTTGGTTTCGAATACGATCAACACTGTGACCCGCTATTACACCTAACATAGCTCCGATTGGCCCCCCAAGAGCAAAACCAAAAGTCCCAGCTAAAAGTTTTCCCCATATACTCATCTAAAATTTATTTTTTATAAGTCTTATTAATTATTTAAGCCATTCGTTAGTTTTGTTAATGTCCTTAAGACTGCTTTCTGTGCCATGAGAAAAATGTTTGCTCATATCAGGGTAATATTTATAAGAAATTGGTTTTCTACCCATAGCAACTGCCATTTCTCTTACATGATGAGGGTCGGCACCGCAACAAATACCAATAAAATTTACATTGATGTCCATACATTGTTTGGTGAATTCAGCCATTTCAAACCTGTTACATGTTAATCCATCAAGAGCAATATGAGAAACATTACCATCTAAACAATTACAATTTGGATCCTCTATATACATGTGTGTTGGGAATTCTTCAGTTGTTCTATATGGAACAGGTAATGCAGCCACATGGCATGAGACTTTTTCTCTAATGCTTGGCAGCAGTTTCATTGTCATTTCAGGACCACGATAACAATTAAGGCCAACTACATCAGCACCATGGTCTTCCAAAATTTTACAGGCCTCTGCAGCACTATGGCCTTCTCTTGTTTTGTCACCTTTAGGTATAGCAAGATTTACGACAGCTATTAAACCTGCATTTTTAATTTCCTTTAATGCTAATTTAGCTTCTTCAGTCCAATTAATTGTTTCAGCAATAACAAAATCAACATTAGCTTCTTTTGCCCAAGCTATTTGTTCTTCAAACATTTTTTGACAATCAATGTGAGATTGTTTGTCATCAGGGTCATAAATATTAGTATTAGCTACATTACCAGCTATCATTAAATTTAACTGGGGAAACTCAGCTGCAGCATTTTTTGCAATTTCTAATGCATTTTTTTGAAGAGGTTCTAATAATTCTTCCTTTCCAATCAAACGCAACTTTTCTCTGTGACCGTAATAAGTAAATGCTTGAACTACATCACTACCAGCTCTAATAAACTCTCTATGAAGTTGAGTTACTACTTCAGGATTATCAAGAACAACCTCAGGAACGTAAGTTCCTGCCTGTAAATATCCTCTTCTCTCCATTGCAAAAAGATAGCCTTCTGCACACAAAATAGGTCCTTCATTGAGTCTTCTAATTAGATCCATACTACCTCCTAAATATATTTGTAGATTATTATAGCTTTTAAAAAAAATTCTATAAAAAATTTTAAAATATTTTGGTTTTTATCCGTAGAAAATAATTCAAAGATCAGTATGTTTTAATCAAATGGAATTTGAAAATAAAATCAAGAGTCTACCAATATGGAAAAATCTTGAAAATATTGAACCTTTAGAGGGAGGAATTACAAATCTTAATTTCCTGGTATCAGACTCTGGTTCTAAATCAGTTGTTAGATTAGGTTCAGATATACCAGAACATCTAGTTTATCGATCAAACGAAATTATTGTTAGTGAAGCAGCCTATCAAATAGGGGTGTCTCCAAAATTAATTTATAATGAACCTGGAGTATTGGTCTTAGAATTCATTGAAAGTAAAACTCTTGAACCAAAAACTGTAAGAGAAAATTTAAATAAAATTGTTCCAATCATAAGAAAAATTCATGATGAAATACCTAACAAGTTATCAGGTCAGCCTCAAATTTTCTGGGTTTTTTATGTCATAAAGTACTACTCAAATTACTTATTAAATAATAATAGCACTCACATTTCATTAATTACAAGTTTATTAAAAAAGGCAGAAAAGTTAGAAAAACTCTCCTCTCCAAGAGAAATTGTATTTGGTCATAATGATTTATTGGCTGCAAATTTTCTTGATGATGGGTCTAAAATATGGGTAGTAGATTGGGAATATGGTGGTTTTAATGATCCTTTATTTGATATAGGAGGTTTATCTTCTAATAATGATTTAGATGAAAATCTAGAAAGTGAAGTTTTAGAAATGTATTTTAAAGAAAAACCATCAAAAGATTTAATAATTAAATATAACGCAATGAAAACTGCTAGTTTATTAAGAGAGACAATGTGGAGTATGGTCTCTGAGATCACTTCTAAGATAGAATTTAATTATGCTGAGTATACTTCAGATAATCTCAAAAAATTTGAGGAGTCATTTGATAAACTATAATGATAGATAGTTCAAAGATTGTAGTAATTGGGGGTGGTATAGTAGGTTGTTCTACTGCATATCACTTAGCTGATTTAGGACATGAAGTTGTACTTATTGAAAGTGGTAAATTAACATCTGGTAGTACATGGCATGCTGCTGGACTAGTTGGCCAATTAAGAACTAATGCAAATATTACTCAATTATTAGGATATTCTGTTGATCTGTATGACAAGCTTGAAAAAGAAACAGGATTAGGAACAGGATGGAAGATGAATGGTGGATTGAGACTAGCTTGTAATAAAGAGAGATGGCAGGAGGTTTTAAGACAAACTACTACAGCTCATTCATTTGGTTTGGAGATGGAGCTACTTACTCCAAAAGAGGCTCAAGATTTATGGCCTATCATGAATATAGATGATGTATATGGAGCTGCTTTCCTTCCTACTGATGGACAAGCAAATCCGACAGATATTTCACAAGCATTGGCTAAAGGAGCTAGAAACAAAGGAGCAAAAATATTTGAGGAAACTAAGGTATCAAAGGTAATTATTAATAATGGCGTAATTGAAGGTATTGAAACATCTAAAGGTAAAGTCAAGTGTGAAAAAATTGTTTGTTGTTGTGGTCAGTGGACCAGACAGTTTGCACAAGATGTTGGAGTTAATGTCCCTTTAGTATCTTTTCAACACCAATATTTGGTTACTGAAAAAATAGAGGGTGTTAAATCAGACCTTCCTACTTTAAGAGATCCTGATAGGTTAATTTATTTTAAAGAGGAGGTTGGAGGCCTTGCAATGGGAGGGTATGAACCAAACCCTTTATCATGGGCTGAAAAATCAGTACCAGAAGATTTTCATTTTTCACTTTTAGACTCAAATTACGATCATTTTGAACAAATAATGAATAATGCTCTTGGAAGGGTCCCTAGTCTTGAGACTGCTGGAGTCAAAGAATTAATAAATGGACCTGAGAGTTTTACACCAGATGGAAACTTTATTTTAGGAGAGAGTCCTGAATTAAAAAATTTTTATGTTGGTGCAGGTTTCAACGCATATGGGATAGCTGCTGGAGGTGGAGCGGGAATGGCACTTGCAGAATGGGTAGCCAATGGAAGACCACCTTACGATTTATGGCCAGTTGATATAAGAAGATTTGGAAAACCCCATCAAGATTTGGAGTGGGTAAGAAAAAGAACTTATGAGGCTTATGCTAAACATTACACTATGGCTTGGCCTTTTGAGGAAAACTCCTCAGTAAGAGAATTTAAAAAATCTCCAATTTATGAAAAACTTAAAAACTCAAATGCATGTTTTGGTGAAAAAATGGGTTGGGAGAGACCTAATTGGTTTGCGCCAAAAGGAAGTGAGCCTAGGGATATTTATTCCTTTGACAGACAAAATTGGTTTGAATTTGTTGGAAATGAAGTAAAGGCCGCAAGAGAAAATGCTGTTCTAATTGATCAAACATCTTTTGCTAAGTTTATTGTATCAGGTAAAGACTCACTACAAGCTTTAGAGTATTTATGTGCAAACAAAATTGATAGACCAATTGGTTCGACAATCTATACCCAAATGTTGAATGACGATGGTGGAATTGAATGTGATTTAACAATAACAGTTATAGATAAAAATACATTTTATATTATAACTGGAACAGGTTTTATGACCCATGACTATGATTGGATAATTTCAAATACTCCAAATAATTTAGAAGTCGAAGTTAAAAATATAACGTTTGATAATTCAGTTTTTTCATTAATGGGACCAAATTCTAGAAAGATCCTTCAAGGACTTACAAATACAGATTTATCAAATGATAATTTTCCATTTGCTACATGTAAAAAAATCAAAATCGCTTCAAAAGATGTTTATGCTATTAGAATAACCTATATGGGTGAGTTAGGTTGGGAGCTCCATTTCCCAATAGATTTTTCCTCAGAAATTTATTCAAAGATAATGGAATATGGAAATCAATTTGGACTAGTTAATGCTGGATATCGATGTATAGAGAGTTGTCGTTTAGAAAAGGGCTACAGAGCTTGGGGTTCAGATATCGGGCCAGACCATACTCCTCTTGAGGCTGGATTAGGATGGGCAACTAAAATTAACTCTGACAAAGATTTCATTGGAAAAAAAGCACTGTTAAATCAAAAATCAAAAGGTTTGAAAAAGATTTTTGCAGGTTTTACGTGTGATGACCCAAATCAAATACTTTTAGGAAGAGAAACTATATTTAGAGATGGTAAACAAGTAGGTTGGTTATCAAGTGGAGGTTACGGATACACCATAGGCAAATCTATTGGTTATGGGTACATAAGAAGTAAAGATGTTATTGATCAAAACTTTGTAGAAAATGGTAATTATGAATTAGAGATAGCTACTAAAAAAGTTCCTTGCAATGTGCATCTTTATCCTATCTATGATAAAGAGATGATTAAGATTAAATCTTAAGCTCTTTTATTTTTAAAAAAGCGTATTTTGTAACAATATTATGTGTTTTAGTTGTTTTTAAAATTTCTAAAATTTGTTTTTTTTTCATCGGGATTATCTTTATATACTCTCCCTCATTAGGATTTATAATTTTAAAGTTTGTAATTCTAGGGACGTATGCAAGATAGATATCAGTAATTTCTTCTAAAATATCTGGGGCAATAATGAGTGACTCCAACTTTTTTACCGAAATAGGTTTGACTCCAAGTTCCTCTTTAATTTCTCTAATAATAGCTTGTCTACTTGATTCTTTCTTGTTAATCCCACCAGCTACTATTTCCAGAGGGTAGGGTGAAAATTTATTAAAAAAATAATTTGGTCTCATCTGTCTTATGAAATAAAAAACTTGATCTTGTTTATTAAAACAAATAGCTGAGACACTATTTCCATTATAAATGTAGTTTTCTCTTATCTCTTTAAAATCAAGTTTATTAGTATATT
>CACBUI010000035.1 GCA_902542505.1 uncultured Alphaproteobacteria bacterium
TATTTTCAATGAACATAGCACAGTCATTTATTTTAAATGGTGATAGAGTTATAGCTATGGAAGATATATTTGGCACAAACGAAATGATTAATAAAATTGGTAACATTAAGCCTAAATTTAATAATTTAATTTTTGTAAAATCAAAAAAATCAAATCAAATTGATGAAATTGATTTTCCATTAATAGGTATGGAAACACTTGAGTTACTCATAAAATATAAATTTCGAGTAATTTGTTTATTTAATAATAGTATTTTAATTTCAGAAAAAGATAAATTTTTAAAAAAAATACAAGCTAAAAATATTTCTCTAATTATATTATAAGATGAAGGTATTATTCATTACTCTTGAACAATCTGGAAGACAAATTGTTAAATCAATACTTGATGATAATTTTTTTAAAACTAACAAAAATCAAATATTTACTTTTGGTATGGATGATAGCTACTTAGAATTTAATGATTTAACCAATATAAAAATTAACCCAATTATGGGATTTGTGGATATTTTTCTTAATTTAAAATATCTTTATAATCTTAGACTTAAAATCAAAGAAATTGTTGATAAACACATTTTTACTCATATTTTTTTTGTAGATTCATTTGATTTTTCTAAATTTTACATTCAAAAATTTAAATCAAATAAAATAAAATATTGTCAAATTGTTGGCCCTTCAGTATTTATTTGGAAATCAAGTAAAGCAAAATTTATTAATAGAAATTTTGATAAGATTTTTTCAATATTTAGTATTGAAAAAAGTTATTACAACTCAGATATCTATGATTATATTGGTCATCCCTTAAAGAACAAAACTTACTATTCTCATGATTATAATGAAATTAACAATATTGGTATTTTTTTGGGCAGTAGAAAACAAGAAATATATAAAAATATTATTATAATTAAGAAATTACTTTTAAATCTTAAAAAATATAAAGAACTTGTTTTTAATTTTTTTGTTACAAATGAATATCATGAATTTATAAAAAACTACTTCAAAGATAATTCTAATATACAAATACATTTGAATGATCATTCCTACTATAAAAAAATATCTAAGCTAGATTTTGCTTTTGCTTGTTCAGGGACTGTTCATTTAGAACTATGTTTTTCAAATATACCACACTTAATATTTTATAAAGCAAATATTATAAATTATTTTATTTTTAAGTTGTTTGTAAGATCTAATTATTTGTCATTAGTTAATATCTTCAATAAAAAAGAAATTGTAAAAGAGTTTATTCAAAATGATTTTACAGCTACTAACTTGTTTAATTTTTTTACAATTTTAAAATTAAATAAAGATAAGCTTAATAATTATAGAAAAAATATGTTTCAGGGTATTAAAAGTAGCAATTTTGAAAACTTTCGCTCAAGTATAATTACTGATTATTTAGAAAAGTTTTCTTAAGCCACAATAAATTAAATATTGATTTTTTCTCTCTATCAGGCACTTTTTTATAGGACTTATCTTTATCTCCAGTAAATAATTGTCTTGGTCTAGTTATTTTAAATTCTTCATCTTCTATCATTTCTTTCCATTGTGATAGCCAGCCCACTGTTCTTCCGACTGCAAAAATCGGCGTAAACATTGTAGTAGGTATATTTAGTGCTTTTAAAAGAATTCCAGAGTAAAAATCAACATTTGGGTATAGATTTTTTTCTTTAAAATAAGAGTCATTTAATGCTAATTCTTCAATTTCTTTAGCTATTTCTAGTTCTTTTGATTTAATTTTTAAATCCTTAAATAAATCCTCTGTACTTTTCTTTAAAACTTTAGCTCTAGGGTCATAGCTTTTATACACTCTATGTCCAAAACCCATCAGTCTTATTTTATTTTTTTTATTTTTAACCTCTTCTATAAAGTCTTTAGGCTTTAAATCATTTAAAACTATTTCATCAATCATATCAATCACTGCTTCATTTGCACCACCGTGAGATTTTCCCCAAAGCGATGAGATGCCAGCTGATAAACAAGCATATGGATTTGCTAAAGATGAGCCAGCAGTTCTTACAGTTGATGTTGAAGCATTTTGTTCATGATCTGCATGAAGAATAAAGATTTGATCCATTATTTTTGAAAAGAGTGGATTTATTTCATATTCCTTTGTTGGTGTTGCAAAGCACATATGTAAAAAATTATCTGCGTAATTAAGTTTATTAACAGGATAAACGAAAGGCTGACCAACAGAATATTTATATGCCATTGCAGCAATGGTTGGCATCTTTGCTAAAATTCTATGTGACGCAATCATTCTATGCTCAGGATCTTCAATATTTAAAGAGTCATGATAAAATGATGACAAAGCTCCAACAATTCCAATCATCATGGCCATAGGATGTGCATCTCTTCTAAAACCCCTATAAAATTGAATTATTTGTTCGTTTAGTAATGTGTGGTTTTTAATGATTTCTTCAAATTCATTTTTATCACTCTCTGATGGCAACTCGCCATGCATAAGTAAGTAACAAACTTCTAGATGAGAGCTATTATTTGCAAGTTCCTCAATAGGATAACCTCTATATTGAAGAATACCTTTTTCGCCATCAATGTATGTTATTTTAGAATTACAAGCTGCAGTTGATGTAAAACCAGGGTCATAAGTAAATAGACCTGTCTTCTTATAAAGTGATGATATGTTAATTACATCTGGCCCAATAGATCCTTTCATCCCATCGAATTCATATTCTTTACCAGTTTTAGTATCGACTAATTTAAATCGTTTTTCATCAATCATATAAGTATAATAATAACTTTTCTTTCACTTTTTCAATACCAAAGAATAAAAAAATTTTTTCAATTGGTATTTTGGACTCAAAATTTACAGTAATTTTTCTAATAATCTTTCCTATTTTCTTAAGAGGTAAGTCATTTTTTTCAAGCACTAATAAAGCATTATCATTATCATGCAAACTATTAATAATTGAATAAATTCTTTTAATTAAATCTTTTTCATTTTCATCAATTTCAAGGGCAATGTTCTTTTCAAAAAAATTCAATAGTTTTGATACTTCTATATTGATATCAGTATATTTATTACATCTTTCTAATATATCTATGTAAACAAGTTCCAACTTAAAATTAGATACTTTTTTTTCTATGTCCTTCTCTAAAAAATTTTTAAATTCTATAAAAGATAATTTATTTAAATAATGACGATTAATAAAATCTAACTTTTCAATATCAAATTTAGCTGGTGATAAAACTGTTTTAGATAAATTAAAATTTTCAATTGCATCTTCAATGTCTAAATACTCAATATCATTGAAATTATTACCTAATTTAATGATAAAATTAAATATGGAGTTAGATAGGTAACCTTTACTCAAATAATCATATACATTAGTTATATTATTTCTTTTTGATAACTTTTTGCCATTGATATCGTGTATTAGGGGTATATGAGCATATTTTATATTTTTAAAATTTAAAGCATCGGATATCATAATTTGTTTAATTGAATTAGTAGTATGATCGTTTCCACGAATGACATTAGTCACATTCTCTAAATTATCGTCAATTATGTTTGATAATATAAAAGTTGGACTTTTGTCAGATCTTGCAATTGAAAAATCTTCTATAGTATTAGATGGAATTTTAATTTTTCCTAAAATTAAATCATCATACTCAAAAAATTCATTATCTCTATTCACTCTGAACTTATAAGGACCATCCTTTGAATGATATGCCATATCATTTGATATGAGTTTTTCTAAATATTCTTGATGTATACTTAAATTTTTAGATTGATAACTAAGTTTGTCATATTGAAGTTTAAAAATATTAAATATCTTTAAGATTTCTTGTTCATAAACTTTTTTTGATCTCTCTTTATCAGTATCTTCTATTCTCAATAAAAAATTTCCTTTATTTTTTTTTGCAAATAAAAAATTGTAAATTGCAGTCCTCAAACTTCCCATGTGAAAATTTCCAGTAGGAGAGGGAGCAAATCTTGTTACAATCATTAATATTTTCTTACTAAATTAATTATCTTACCCAATATTTTAATCCTATCTTTTCTATATTTAATTGTTGAAAAATTTTTATGGTCGCCATATATTTCAATTTCATCTTTGATTAATTTAATTTTTTTTAGAGTTATTTCACTATCATCAATCTGAATAGCATGAATGTCATTTGTACTATAATTTGTAACTTTCTCTAATATAATTATATCATCCTCAAAAATACCATATGACTCCATTGAATTACCATTTACTTTACAAGCGACACAGTTACTTTTATTTGATTTTATAAAACTATTTACATCAATATATTCTATTTGTTGATTTAGATTATCCAAAGGTTTACCCGCAGATATCGTATTATAAAATGGAATTAAATTATTTAATTCAATAGATCTAGATTTTAATTTATCTTTTTTAATATGACCTTGTTCCTCTAAATATTCTAAATACTGGAATATGGAAGATTTAGACTTTAAACCCATGTGTTCTTTCATTTCCTCATAATTAGGAGATATTTTGTTTTTCTCAATATATTTTCTCAAAAAATCTAAAAGCTTCTTGGCGTTTTTAGTCATTTATTTGATATAACCTTATTTTATTAGTTCTATCATAATAAATCAGACAATTTGCATACAATATATTTTTTAAATTAGAACTTTCTTGATTATTAAATACTTTAATACTTTTTTGATCTCTTAAACCAAATAAAAAAGATTTTCTTTTCAAACTTTTAAAATTAAATTTGACTTTATTGATATCCATTAAATCATATTTTATCTGCATTTTTCTATTATTATAAATCTCGATTAATGATTTAATAATTATATTGGTTAATACAAAAGAAGAACAAGGGTTTCCAGGAAAAAACATATAAATCTTATTTTTCTTTATAAATAATTTAAAAGGTCTACCTGGTTTTAAATCAAGACCATCAATAATTAAATTAAAATTTTCAAAATTAATATCATCTTTACTTTTACCTGTACCCCCAATAATAACTGTAATATCTGATTTAGAATTATTTATTTCTTTTAGTAACAATTTTTGATCGTCTTTTATATGAATATTCTTATCAACAATATGATTATTTTTTTTTATAAAATTATTTAAATAATAACCATTTGTAGGGAGAATAAAATGACCTTTGGTAAATTCGCTACCTGTCGAAATAATTTTAAATTTTAATGGTTGTAGTATTTTGACTTTTATATCTTTGAGGCTTCTTATACTGCTTAATTCATAAAAAGATAAATATTTATTTTGAAAATTTATTTCACTCCCTTTTTTGAAGATATGTCCCTTTTTTCTGATAAATTTATTATTTTTATTAAAATTAATTATATAAGCATTCCCTTTATTTATAAATATTTGCTCTTGGGGAACTATATATTTTATATTATCAGGAATTAGTGACCCAGTTTTTACAATTAAACACTCATTTAAATTTACCTTTATTTTATTAAAAATATTTAATTTTGATTTTCCAACAATTTTAAATTTTGTTCCTACATTTGTAATTGCTATACCATCCATTGATGATTGATTTTGAGGAGGTATATTCTTCTTAATTACTATATTAGATTTGATTAAATGATTATTATTTAAGTTTTGACTTAAAATTGATGAAAATCTATTTTTTGGAAGATAACTTGAAATTAATTTAATTGTCTTAAAAATATCATCCAATCTTATTTTTACCTCCTCTTTTTTTTATTATTTCGATTTTCTTAATAGTTATCTTTTTTTTATAAGACTTAAGCATATCAAAAGTTGTAATAGAGGCACACGAAACAGAATTTAAAGCTTCTATCTCAAGTCCTGTTGAGTAGTTTGATTTCACAACACTTTTAATTTCTATATATTCCTCGTCTCTTAAATTAAGGGACAAAGAAACATAATCTATTGGAATATTGTGTGTTAATGGTATCTGATGTGAAGTATTCTTTGCAGCATAAATACCTGCAATTTTGGCAGTG
>CACBUI010000036.1 GCA_902542505.1 uncultured Alphaproteobacteria bacterium
TAATGAAGATTATAAAAACTGATGTTCTTGAATTAGAAATGGTAGTATCTAGTGAATGGGTTTCTTGGTTAAAAATAGGCCATCCAATCACTGTTTATATTGATGAAATACAAGAAGAATTCAATGCCTCTATAAGTGGAATTGGTGCAAATGTTGACGCTGTAAGCCAAACAATTCAACTAAAAGGTACTATTACAAACGCTAGCTCTGCCCTTCTGCCTGGAATGAGTGGGCGAGTTGTATTTTGAGCCAAGACCAATTAAATCGTTTAGCAAGGATTTTCACATTTGAAAAAAAATTACGTGAAGCAAAATCTTTAGTAGAAATCAGATATACAGTTACAAATGAGTTAAGAAACATAACCCCTTTTGTCTTTGCTTTTTTTGGAGAATGGACAAACCCAAATAAATTTAAGATTGATGCTATTTCTGACATAGCAGTTGTAGAGCAAACTTCTTCGACAACTATATTAGCTCAGAAAATAATAAGAGAAAAATTAAAAGAAGGATCTCCTGATACACATCCATTTACAATCGAAAAAGACTCATTAATTCCTGCTAAGGGTGAAAATCCAATTCCTGATAAACTTTTATGGGTTCCTTGTTTTTCAAATCAAAAAGGTCCTCAAGCAGCATTGATACTTGCAAGAGATGAAAATTGGGAAGAGCAAGATATCGAGTATATCAGACACTTGAGTGCATCTATTGGACACGCGATGGGATCACTCAAAGAAAATAATTTTTTTGAAAGTTCCATTAAAGTTTTTAAAAATACATGGTTTCAATTTTTAATTATAGCAGGACTTATTGCTAGTATGTTTATTCCAATTTCTCTTTCAACAGTTGGTAAATCAGAAATTGTTCCAAAAGACCCTTATTTTATAAATGCTCCTATTGAGGGTGTCATACAAGAAGTTTTTATTCAAAATAATGATAATGTTGATATTGGAACTACATTAATATCGTTTGAAAAAACAGATTTACAAAATGATTACGATTTAGCTTTCCAAGAATTAAAAGTAATTGAAACCGAATTACTTCAGGCAAAACAGTCATCTTTTCAAAGTAAAGAGGACAAAGCGATGGTTAGTCAACTTCAGAGTAAAATTAAACTTGTAGAACAAACCTTAAGTTATCAGAAATACCTATTAGATGAATCTACGATCAATTCTCCCGCTGATGGAATTGCAGTTATCAAGGATAAATCTCTTCTTATAGGCAAGCCTTTTAAAGTCGGAGAGACAATAATGGTTATTGCTGACCCATCGAATGTTGTTGTCGAGATAATGATGCCGGTAAAAGATGCCATAACAGTGAAAAAAGACGCAGAAATAAACGTTTTTTTAGACTCTGATCCACTGAATGTTATTCCTGCAAAGGTTTCAAAATTTTCTTATGAGCCTGAACTTACCAGTGAGAACACTCTAGCTTACCGGGTAACAGCGGAAATTCTTACGGCCAAAAATTCTCCAAGAATTGGACTCAGAGGAACTGCAAAAATTTTCGGTGAAGAGGTGAAACTATTTTTTTACTTATTTAGAAAACCAATTATTTTTGTTCGACAAACACTTGGTATCTAAATGATTACTCCATCAATAAGACAAGATCTTCAACTTTTACCAGGAACTCCTATGGAGGACGGTTCTCCATCATGGCTGATTTATGATAATTTAAGAAATAAATATTTTACATTAGGTTTAAATGCTTTTCGAATACTGAGACATTGGATTGCAGGAGTAGACTCAAAACAGTTTATTGAAAAAGTAGAAGCTAAGGGGGTTTCTATCGAGGAGGAGGAGTTAGATGATTTTATAAATTTTTTAAAGGTTAATAGTTTAATAACTCACTCAAGTTCAGAAGATGTTAAACTATTACTAGCTCAACATCAGGCTAAAAAAAAGCATTGGTTTTTAAATTTAATTCATAATTATCTTTTTTTTAAAATACCTTTGATTAAGCCAGATCCTTTTTTAGACAGAACAATAAATATAGCTAAGCTTTTTGGAAAAAAACTTTTTAGATCAATAATTTATTTTTTTGGTATTATTGGAATTTATTTTGTTATTCAAAGCTGGGATGAATTTTTATCTACTTTTTTGTATTTCTTCAATTTTAATGGATTAATTTTTTACGCAATTGCATTAGTAGGTGTAAAAGCAATTCATGAATTAGGCCATGCTTACACGGCTAAGAATTTTGGATGTAATGTCAATTCAATGGGAATTGCGTTTTTAGTCTTTTTTCCTTTTTTATACACTGATAATACTAATGCTTGGAGACTTAGAGATCATAAGAAAAGACTGACAATAAATTTTGCTGGAATCTCTACAGAGCTACATTTAGCCTTGCTGGCTACTTTTGTATGGGGAGTATCTGATCCAGGAATTTTGAAAAGTGCAGCTTTTTTCGTTGCAACAACAGGATGGATTTCATCACTACTTATTAACATTAGCCCATTTATGAGGTTTGATGGATATTACGTATTTGCTGATTTTATAAAAATAGACAACCTTCAGCCCCGAGCATTTGCTATTGCAAAGTGGAAATTGCGAAATTGGTTGTTTGGATTGAGCCTAAGCCCTCCTGAGCATATGAGCCAACAACGCCAAAATTTAATTACTATTTATGCCTGGTCGACTTGGATTTACAGGTTCTTCCTATTTATAGGAATAGCTTTACTGGTTTATTTTTTTGCATTCAAAATTTTAGGAATATTTCTTTTTGTAGTAGAAATTATTTGGTTTATAGCACTGCCTATTTTAAAAGAGTTAAGAGAATGGTGGAAACTACGCTCTAGTTTCTTTTTAAATATTCGTATAATTAGAACAATTTTAATTTTAGGAGCCTTATCATTTATTTTATTCTACCCTTGGAAAAATACTCAGTCCATTCCTGCAATTTATCAATCAGAAGAATACATTACAATTTACCCAACAATAAATTCACAAGTTTCAGATATATACATTAAAGAAAATCAATCTGTACAATTAGGAGCAGACTTAATAAAACTAAATTCGCCATTACTTAATTCAGATATACAAAAACTTCTTGAAGAAAAAAAATTAATTTCAATTCAAATAAACAATGCATTAGAGGGCGATCAAAATAAATCAGATTTAATGATAATGAAAAGTGAAGAAAAAAAAATCATAACTAATATTAATAATTTAGAAAAAATTAAATCATCGTTAAATATCACTGCACCATTTAAAGGAGAGATTGTAAGTTTAATTGAATTAAAAAAAAATCAATGGCTAAATAAAGATGATCCAATTATGTCAATTGTAAATAAAGAGTCATTTCAAGTCATAGCTTTTTTATCTGAAAATGATATTTCAAAGGTTAAAGAGTTTAAAAATAGTTTTTTTGTTCCTAATTCAATTGAAATGCCAAGGGTTGCTTTAGAAGTAGTGTCCATAAGCAAATCACCAGTAGACGATTTTAGTCTTTATCCTTCGGTTACCTCTATTTTTAACGGCCCTATAGCTGCAAGAGAAAAACCTGGTGGAGGAATACAATCTGAGAAGTCCTATTATAAAGTAACCCTTAAATTGTCGGAAAATATAATCTTTTCCGATAAGAAAGTTTTAGGTCTTGCAAATGTAGGTATTCAGCCACAGTCCTATTTTGATAAAATATCAAATCTAATATCTGCGACCCTTATAAGAGAAATAAGTTTTTAAGTCTAAGAATTATGATGTTTTCATTTAATAATTTTAATAGGATGAACTATGGCTAAATTTTTGAGTGTCGTGCGTTTCAAAGTTAAACCTGGTAATGAACAATCCTTTATTGACTCAATGAAGAAGTTTTCAAATCCTGATGGAGTTATTACCCGTAAAGTTATAAAGACAGGTGAGAGATCCTATTGTAGCGTTGTTGAGTGGGTTGATGAAAATAGTCTTGCCAATGCTCGCCAACAAATGATCGCATATCTTGACACTATAAGAAATATTTTAGAGGAGCTCAGTTCAGAATTGGGAGTAACTGATCCAGTCTCCGGTCCAGTAATAGTTGATGAGCAAGGAAATGTCGTAACACCTGGGTCAAGTATTTCAGGAAAAATAAAAACTTAATTTTTAATTTGATCTTGGGTCCTCAAGACCAGCATGACGATAAGCTGATGTTACAGTATTTCTTAATAGACATGCTATAGTCATCGGCCCAACACCACCTGGTACAGGAGTAATCTTTGAGGCTTTTGTGGAGGCACTTTCAAAGTCTACGTCACCCACTATCTTACTTCCTTCACTTCCGTCCTCTTTTGTAATAGCTATTCTGTTTATGCCAACATCAATAACAACCGCTCCATCCTTTAACCATTTTGAGTCAATCATTTCAGCCCTTCCTATAGCTGCAACAATTATATCTGCTTGTGAGCAAACTTTTTCAATTTCTTTGGTTTTGGAATGCACCACAGTAACAGTACACGACTCTTCAATTAAAAGTTGAGACATTGGCTTACCAACAATGTTTGATCTACCAATCACTACTGCACTTTTGCCTTTTAAATCCTCAATCTGGTCTTTTAATAAGAGTAATGAACCCAATGGTGTACACGGGATAAAAGCTTTTTTTAACATATCCCCGCCTATTGAAAGTCTGCCTGCATTAATGGCATGAAAACCATCAACATCTTTCTCCACCACGATGGCATCTATCACTTTTCTTTCATCAATCTGTTTGGGCAAAGGTAACTGCACTAAAATACCATGAACAGACTCATCATTGTTTAGGTCATCTATCAATTTTAATAATGTCTCTTGATCTGTACTTGCATCTAATTTGTAATCTTTAGTTTTTATATTACATTCTGCAGCCATTTTTGTTTTTTGTCCCACATAAACTTTACTTGCTGGATTTTCACCGACTAGCACCACTGCTAAACAGGGATCTACACTTTTTTGACTAATTAATTTGTTTGAGTCTTCTTTCACCTCAGCTCTGATTTTTGCTGCAAAAGCTTTTCCATCAATTATATCTGCCATTTTTTTAATCTCCTTATCGTTAACCTCTAGGCCAATACTCAATCAGTAAATCTTTAAATAAGTAAATTATTAGTATTAAAAGCACTGGTGAAATATCTAATCCGCCTAATTTTGGTAAATATCTTCTTATGTAATTCAAGGGAGGGTCAGTTAGTTTTCTAAAACTTTCAAAAACTCGCCATAAAAAAATATTTTGACTATTTAATATGTTAAAGTGAAACAACCAAGATACGACCACATAAAAAAAAACAATAAGTGTGTAAAAGTCTAGTAGTCTTACCAAGAACAGTAGTAATGAATTCACTTTGATAAATTATAAAAAATTATTATTCGCGTCTATTAAATAAGAAATTCCTACATCGCTCTGATTGGGGATTTGTGAAAACTGTGTCAGGATGTCCTTCCTCTTCTACTAGACCATCATGAAGAAAAATTACATTATTTGAAACTTTTCGAGCAAACTCCATTTCGTGGGTTACAACTAACATTGTTTTTCCCTGTTCAGCTAAATTACGTATAACAGACAAGACCTCGTCTACCAATTCTGGGTCAAGAGATGACGTCGGTTCATCAAATAATAATATTTCTGGAGAAATGGCGAGCGCTCTGGCTATTGCTGCCCGTTGTTGCTGTCCTCCTGATAGATGAGAAGGATATTCTTTTGCTTTGTCAGCGATCCCAACTTTTTTTAATAGGATCATTGCCTCTTCTTCTGCAAGACCTTTATCTATTCCTAAAACATTTACCGGGGCTTCCGTAACGTTATCTAAGATATTCATATGAGACCAAAGATTGAAACTTTGAAAAACCATACCCAATTTTTTTCTAATTGAAGTGATTTTAAATTGTAAATTCTTATTAGGTTTTTTAAAATTTTCATCGCTACAGTCGATAATTTCACCACAAACATTTA
>CACBUI010000037.1 GCA_902542505.1 uncultured Alphaproteobacteria bacterium
AAAATATATTGCTGGCACAAAAATGAACTACAACGGGATTAAAAAAGACCAAGATAGGGCTGATTTAATAAAGTGGTTAAGTTCTCTTAGCGATTAAAGTTTAATTAATTATTTTTTAGATTAACATAATTTTTAATGAGTTCGGTTTCACTAGATTCGAATAAATTCAAATCACTAATTGGTGCTTACTATGACAGAAGAATGTTACGTATTCTTTTGTTAGGCATCATAAGTGGGTTTCCCTGGGTTCTTATTGCTAGCGCTTTGTCTTTGTGGCTTAAAGAAGAAGGGCTTAGCAGAAGCACAATCGGATGGGCTGGATTAATATTTGGTGTTTATGCATTTAATTTTTTGTGGGCACCAATAATTGATCGAATGAAATTACCTTTCTTAACAAATAAAATAGGACATCGAAAATCAATAATCCTTTTAATGCAAACTATAATTTTAATTTGCTTAATTATTTGGAGTGTACTCGAACCAACTCAAAATTTAGCTTTAATCATTGGTGTAGGTTTAGCCATTGCAATATCATCTGCTACGCAAGATATAACAATAGACGCCTTAAGAATTGAGCAAATTAAAAAAGAAGAATCAGCTAGTATGGCAGCAGGAGCTGCGATGGCAGTCGTTGGATGGTGGACTGGATTTAAATTAGGTGGTTATGTATGTTTGGAGATTGCTGAAAAGTTAGAAAACTCAGGAGTTGATCAATATTGGCAAGTAACTTTTATTTTTTTAATGGGTATAATAGTCTTATGTAATGTAGGTTTATCTTTTATTCCGGAATCAAACAAAGAGAGATTTCAAAATATTTTAAATACAGATGCATCTAATACGAATGTCGAAAGTGTTGTAAAGGCAAGTTATCTATTTATAGCAATTGGAGCATTATGTTTTTTAATTGGTCAATTCTTTGGAAAGATATGGTTTACGAATGGAGGTCTTACTTTTGTTGTAATTGGTGCAGTGTTTTTTATTTTTTCATTTTTTATAAAAAAATTTGGTGCTGAAAATCCTGTTTCTCAAACGTTCTATTACCTAAATAATGTTGTAGCAAATCCACTAAGTAGTTTTTTTAACAATAATGGAGTTAGAATTGGAATTGCTATCTTAGCTTTTGTTTTTTTATTTAAAATTGGCGAAGCTTTTTTGGGGAGGATGAGTTTAGTTTTTTATAAAGAAATCGGTTTTTCTAAAGGAGATATAGCTATCTATTCGAAAGCACTTGGTTGGATTACTACCATTGTTTTTACTCTTATTGGAGGGGCTATTGCAATGAGATCTGGTATAATTAAAACTCTAATTATTGCTGGAATTGCAATGTCTGCTACTAATATTCTATTTTCAGTTTTGGCATGGGTTGGACCTTCGAAAGTTCTATTTGCATTTGCAGTAATCATTGATGACCTCGCAGCAGCTTTTGCAACTGTTGCATTTGTAACATTTATATCACTTCTTGTTGATCGAAGCTTCACTGCTACACAATACGCTTTACTAGCCTCCGTTGGAACTGCGGGAAGAACTTTGTTAGCATCCTCTTCAGGTGCTATGGTTGATGGACTGGGTGGTGATTGGGGATTGTTCTTTATGATAACTGCAATCATGGTAATACCATCTTTGATTTGTTTGATGCTAATTAAAAATAAAATTAATTTAGTTAAAAACTAAATAATTAATTATTTATTGAAGAATACAGTCTGTTGTAACCAGCTGTAAAACCTTTCAAAGAATAAGTTATGGTAGCCTCACGATTGTCTAAAAATAAAACTTTAATAGAAATTTGGTTTCCAGCTTTGAAAAAATTCACAAAATTTTCTCCAATTATCTCTGCTACAAAGCATGCACTTTGATTACAATAAGCATAATTAAGATCAATTGGATCATTTTCATCAATTTGTAATTTAATTGGACTTTTCAGATTCACTGCATGGGGAAATGCTATCTGCATTTGTGTTAATTTATCTGGGTTTATAGTTATTGATAAATAACTGACGACTTCATTTGTGTTGGAGTCAAATACAAGCTCTCTTAAATCACATATTTTTTGATTTTGCTCAGAAACACAAGTATATTGCCAAGCCTCAAAGTTTTCTTGCTCCAAAATATGACTGTCTGCAAAAAGCGTACTTATAAAAAAAAAGAAAAGAAGAATTAGTTTAAATAAAAAAGAAAACATTAATTAAATCTACATCAATCAGAGAAATTGTTAATTTTTTAATTTTATTTGGATAATCTCATTGTTAGATCCTAATCTTATCTTTGGGCCCCATGTTGCTGATCCAGAGCTCACATATAAATAGTTATTCATTCTTTGGTAAAGCCCGTAAATATGAGGAAATTTAAGTTTTACAATAAAATTGAAAGGAAAGATCTGCCCATTATGTGTGTGGCCAGAAAGCATTAAATTAGCTTTAGCTGAAACTTTTTCCCAAATAGAGGGTTTATGAACAATCAACAGATTAAATAAGTCTTTTTGAAAAAGTTTTTCAAAATAAGAAATTTTTGATTTATCACTTATGTTGTCTGAGACTCCAATTAAATTAATTCCATTAATTTTCAGAGACTCATTGTTTAGTGTTTTTATTCCAACACTATCAAGATCATCAAGATGTTTTTTTGAGTTTTTAATATAGTACTCATGGTTGCCAGTAACAAAATAAATAGGTTTATTAAGTTTTTTAAACTCTTTGAGATCTTCGATTTTAAAAGAACTACTATCAATTAAATCACCACCAATAATTAAAAAAGATGGATTTAGTTTAATGATTTCAGATACAATTTTTTTAAGTGAGGATGGATGATTTGAACCTATATGGACATCACTGATAAAAACAAATTTAAAACTCTTGTCTACCAGTTCTGAATTTAATAAGAGATTTTTTATTTTAATCTTTTTTGAATTTATATATCCGTAAATGATAGTAGGGATTTGAATGAAAAAGAAAAAAATTGCTAGCTTGTAACTACTTACAATCTTAAGATATTCAAAAGCGATTAGAGGTAATATTAAAAAAAAAGATACTGTACCTATACCAAATCCCTCATAAACAAAAATTTTTATAAATTTATTTGTGCTTTTTGATCTAAAATAATAAAGACATAGAGAAAATACAAAAGTAGTAGTTATAAAGACCTCTAATAATGATGTTGGATTACCTAGCCAAGTAGATAAAACATCAAATGGGAATATAAAAATTAAATACGAAATGAAGTAAAGAGTGATGATAGATAACATTACCCTAACTCTCATTTTTGGTCTTATCAAAATAAAAAAGAAGGAGACCCGCAAGTATAACTATAAGTATTCCAAAATAATTATATATGGAGGGTAATTGACTGAAAATAATCCAGCCTAAAAATACACCATAAATAATTTGAAAATAACTTGTAAGACCAAATACTGCAGATGGTAGTGTTCTGGAACCATAAATTACAGCGCTAACACCAAGTCCTGCAAAGAGACCGCCTAGAATGGATAAAGACAGATCATTAAATGTCATTATTACGAACTGAAATTTTGTTGTAAAAAAAAAGATTACAACACTTACGGCCATGCTAAAAAAAGCTGCAGAATATGAAGATGTTAAATAATTATATTTACGCGTAATTAAGTGGGTAACTGCAATACAAAAAGCACCAATAAATACATACAAAACTCCTTGTATAGATACAGTGCTAGAACCAAAGGGTTCTGCTGAAATCAATACTCCAAAAAAACCCATCAGTATAGCCATCACTCTAATAATGTTTATATCATCACTCAAAAAAAAATGAGACATAACTAAAAGCATTAAAGGCGAAGTAAATAAAACGGGATAAACAATTGAAAGAGGTAGAAGCAGTACTCCTTTTAAAACAAAAAGAAATCCTATCGTATGCACTATTCCTCTTATAATCTGAAAAGTGTAATTTTGATTTTGATAAAATTTAAAGCCGTGATTTTTAAATATGAAACAAGCTAAGGGTATTAAAGAAAACAATGCATTATAAAATAATAATTGCAAAATAGGATATCTGTCACCTAGAATTTTAATTACAGAGTCCATTGAAACTAGTAACACAAATCCAATTAAAGATACAAAAAAAGGTATTATAAAAACTCTATTAATCATTTAAGAAAAATTAAGATCATTATTTTTTTAGAGAAACACACTTTAATTTATACGACCAGTTTTTTTCGAATTCTTTGTATGATATTGAAAAATCTAAATCCAAATTACTGTTAATTGATAAAATGGAAATATAGTCCCCAGTCTCATAATTAAAAACGAAATTGGGGTAATTTTCGATAAGCTCATATTTTTTCTCATCAAAACTACTATAAATATAAATTTTATCTTTTAAGTTTTCTTCTTTTAATAAATCTAATTGTGTACCAGAAACTTTTTGCTTACAGTCAAAATACTTGAGCGCATTGATACTCTTATCACAAATACAGGCGAGAGAAAATTTATCTAATAAATCCGCATAAGTTAAATTTGGCAGTATTATAAAGAAAATAATGATAAGATTTTTCATATTGGGTACTTATATATCATGATGAATAAACAATTAATTACTATTATCATTTTTTGTGGGATAGGGTTTGCGGTCATAAGAATTTTACTAGAGACATTTTTTCCTGGTGGAATATCACTTTGAATGAAGATAATAGAAAAAAAATTTGGAATAAAGTTCAGTTAATCGGGGACGAAATTCAATCACTTTTGAAGCCCTCGCCTTTTCATCCAAGGGGTAGAAACGCATATGCACATATTGCACTTAGCATTAAAGATAAGTATGGTTGCAGCTACAAAGATATTCCTGATGATCAATATGAAGAGGTTATTTTGTTTTTAGAAAATTTGAGAAAGAATCCTAACTAAATTTTCTTGATTTTTTTTTGATAAACTTTATCTGTAAATTGAAATCATGCCTAGAACAAAAAGCTTAGCAGCGCTCATAGAACATTATGGTGAAGAAAGAATATATAATCCTAAAGCAAATAAAGTGCCTGCTATTTATAAAATATTAAATAAGCATATCTTCAATAATCGGCTCAAAAATCCAAAGATTACAATACGAAGAATGCATGGAGCTCTTGGTCTATTTGAATTTAATCCTTACGCTACAAAATTTTGTTACAAAATAACTATTCATAATAAATTTAAAAATTTTAGAGAATTCGTAGAAATTCTTGGTCATGAAATGGTTCATTACTACCAAAAGCTAATTTTAAAACAGAATT
>CACBUI010000038.1 GCA_902542505.1 uncultured Alphaproteobacteria bacterium
CACAATCGCTATATCTTTTTTTATGTAGGTTTTTAGCAATGAACTCTATGAATACACTAATAGAGCTCAAAGTCGATGTACTAGATTTCGATTTATAATTATAAAATGAATTTGAGTACATTATTTTTGGATCTAAAATATTTTCTAGTTGAAAGTGTCCACATTTTTTGCACTCAAATAAACTCAAATCATAATTAGGAAAATTCTTTTGATATCTACCTGACTGTTCGGATAGTGGGAATTTTTTATGCAAAAGAAGTTTTGTAAAACTTGCATTATTACATAAGTTACATATTTTTTTTTTTTTAATTTTCAATGTTATTAAAGACCCTTCCTTGTCCTCCATCAACAAGAAATGATGAACCAGGAGCAAAAGAAGAATTATCTGATGCTAAGAAAATAACAAAATTAGAAATTTCTTCTGGATTACCGAATCTATTTATTGCCATACGATTTTTTTGATAATTTTTAAAATGTTTTAAATTGAATTTTTTAACTTTATCCCAATAACCGCCTTTTGTCATAATAGCTCCAGGCAACAAAGTTGTCATTATAACATTGTATTTTGAAACATACCTTCCTACAGATCTTACATAAGCATTTAATGCCGCTTTACTTGCGCAATATGCTGGGGGTCCTTGATTCTCTAATGAAGAAATTGAGGAAATGTGAACTATTCTTCCCCATTTTTTTTTAATCATGTATGGAAGGTACTTTTTATTAATCTCAATAGGAACATAAAGATTTATATTAAATACCTTATGTGCATCCTTAGAGTTACAAAGGGGATCGGTAATATTCAGGTTACCTCCAACATTGTTTATTATAATATCGGGTTTTAATCTTTTTTTTCTAATATTGTCAAAAAGTAAATCAATTTTATTTTTTTCAAAGTTAAAACTAATTGAAATATTTTCTAAATTATTTATTTTATTTACTTTTTTTGTTACTAAATTTAAAAATTTTTTAGATCTTGATACTAAAATTAACTTAACTCCGTTTTCAGCTAATTTATATGCTATAGATTCCCCTATACCCCTACCAGCTCCTGTTATTAGCGCTACTTTATTTTCTAGTTTTATATTTATTAGTCAAACATACTATCACGTTTAGTGATAAATACGCCTCCTTCTCTATAATTAAGTGGCATCATATTAAAATTATCAACTTTACCCCATTCTATCTTCTGTGAAAAAATATTTAATCCCAATTTAACTGATTTATCAAAAATTTTTTTTGAATTAGTCTCATTATGTATTTCTATGAAGAAGTCAGTTTTGATATTTTTAGTTAAAGAGTCAAATGCTAATCCTTCACTGCCCTCTATATCAAGCTTTATCAAGTCATATTGATTTACAACTGAGTCTAAATTGATTACTTCAATTTCAAGCTCTTCTATTGATCCATAAACCTTTTTTTTCATACCTGATATATGACTACCTGTAGAGTTATTATTCAATCTTGTAAAATTAGATTTTCCATTAAAATCTGAAATGGCAGAGTTAATTGGGTTAACTTTCAAATTATTTTTTTTTAAATTAAAAATTAGTTTTTTAAAAGTTTCTGGGTCAGGCTCATAACAATCAACGTCAAATCCACATTTTTCCATTACTAATGAATGTAATCCTAAACATGATCCCATATCAGCAGTTTTTTCATATCTATCTTTAAATCTCCAATAATAAGCAAACATCACTATTTCATTTAAATTAAAAAAATCTGTAGATTTAATGGAACCCAATTCAGTGTATGGAAAGTAGAAACTTCCTAATGGAGCTAAATTAACTTTACCATTTTTTTTTATACTATTGCAATTTTGTATAATTGAATTTATATCAAATGAATTTTTAACTTCCTTGGAGTTAATATTAAAAGAAGTATTAATTAATATATCTATGATTTGATTCATTTAATTTACATTTAAAAACTTCAGTACTTTCTTAAGTATTTTTTTTGAAGAAAGCCCAGAGATTTCCGTTAAGTCATTATAACTTCCATAATCGCGAATAAAAGTATTTACAGATATATGTAAAGTATCTAGGTTATTAATACTATGTATTATTTTTAGACAATCTTCATATAAGCCTCCGTATGGAGAAATCTCTTCAATCACTATTAATTTTTTAGTATTATTAACTGAGTCTTTAATTTTTTTTAAATTAATGGGTTTTAACTTATTGATATAAAATAAATCACTTGTAACTTTATATTTTTTTAATTTAGAAGTTAATTCTAAACAGTTTTGAAGCTTGTTTCCTAATACACATATGGTCAAATTTTTTCCTTTTTCTACTTGAATTGGTTGTTCTTTTATTAACTTTGTATATTGAAAATTATAATTATGAGGGAACTCAGTTAATCTAAAATAATTAATTTGAGATCTATTATAATTATTAATAAATTGATAATGAAGTTCTTTTGATGAACCTGGAACAAACAAGTTTATATTTTCAAAATGTTTTAAAGATGCTAAATCAGAATATGAGTGATGACTACAGCCTAATTTGGAATAATCATATGTTCCTCCAACAGAAATCAAATTTAGTGGCAATTTTTGATATGAAAAGTCTAATTTAATTTGTTCAAGAGATCTTTCTATTAAGAAAGGGGTGATTGTGTGGACCACAGGAATGAAACCCATTTTAGAGAGACCAGCGCACATATTTACAATTGAGGGTTCGCAGATTCCGATATTATAATATCTACCAGGAAACATTTTATTGAATGGCTGTAAGATACCGTGGCTTATATCGGCAACAATTACAATTAATCTTTTATCAATTTTTCCAACCTCAATCATTGTTGATGCAAATTGCTTTCTTAGACCGGTCTCAAAATTTTGTTTTTTATGTATAAAACTATTTTTTATCATTTAACTCTTTTAAAATTGTATCGAACTCAACATCATTAGGTATCTTATGATGCCATGGGCCATGACCTTCAATAAATGACACGCCTTTACCTTTTATTGTATTGGCTATTATACATATTGGGCTTTTATAAAAATTTTTTTTTATTTTTTTGAATGTTTGATCAAGTGATTTTTTTGAGTGGCCATTACATATGAAAGTCTTCCATCCAAATGCATTCCATTTTTTTTCCATGTTTTCAATTGGCATTAATTGTTGTGCTGACTTATTTCTATCAACAATTACAATTAAATTATTTAGTTTATTATTTGCAGCAATATTGGCTGACTCCCAAATTGTCCCTTCGTGACACTCGCCATCACCAACCAAACAGTAAACATTATTATTGTTATTACCTCTAATTTTTAGTCCCATTGCAATACCAACAGATGTTGGAAAACCATGACCTAGAGAGCCAGTGCTAGCCTCTACGCCTGGAACTTTTGTCATATCGGGATGACCTCCTAAATTCGAGTATTTTTTACCATAAGTCATAAGTTCTTTATTAGTAATAAAGCCATATTTACTCAATACTACAAAGAATGCAGCAGCGGCATGACCTTTGCTAAGGACAAAATAGTTTCTATCTATTTTTTTTAAATCCTTTTTTTTTTGTCTTAAAACATTCCCATAGATATAATCAAGTATATCAATTATTGAAAATGAGCTTGGGATGTGTCCCTCTCCTGAATTTTTTATAATAGTGACTATTTTTTTTCTTAAATCTGAATTCATTTAAAAAGGCCCTTGAAAAAATTTATCTGGAATATCATGTGGGGATTTCCTTTTTGGGATATAAATTTTCTTTTTTACATTAAGCATTTGAAGAATTGTTTTTATAATATCTACGTAATTTTTATAATAAAATTTAGTCAAACCAAAACTTGTAGGTTCGGGTAAATTATCAGAAGCTATAATTCTTGGTTTAGCTTTAAGGCTAAAATTAATTTTTTGTGCTATATGTGAAATTATCTGTGAACCAATTGAACATTGCTCAAAATCTGTTTCTAAAACTAATAATCTTTTAGTTTTCTTCAATGATTTTAAAATTGGACTATAGTCCATTGGATTTAATAAGTTTAAAGAAATGAGATCAATAGAAATTTTTTCATCTTTGAGAATTTTTGATGCCTGAATGGCCTCTATTGTCATATAAGAAATTGAAACAACGGTAATATCTGTTCCTTTAATTAAGTGACTATATTTTTTTATTTTATCAATCTTAAATTTTATATTTGAATTAGTTTTCAAATTATGAAGCCACCTGTGCTCTAAAAAAATTACAGGATTTGGGTCAAAAATTGAACTGATAAGCAAATTTCCTGCATCCTCAGGAACTGATGGCACAACTACTTTTAGGCCAGGAAAATGTGAGAAAACGCTATGTAAGTTTTGTGAATGAGTTGGGCCTTGACCCCATCCCTTTCCTATAATCATTCTTATTGTAAATGGTATATTAGAGGCACCGTCAAACATATAATGCCATTTTGAGGCAGAGTTAATTATTTGATCAAAAGATAAAAAAGAGAAATCAGCTCTTTGGTGATTTAAGAGTGATGGATGATTTGATAATGAGAGGCCAATACCGATACCAGTAAGAGCATTTTCAGATGCAGGTACATCAAAAACTCTGTCTTTTCCATATTTTTTTTCTAAACCAAGAGTCGATCCAAAGATACCTTTAGGGTCTGTCATGCCCAAACCAAAAGTTACCATATTAGAATTCTTTTTCATTGAAAAATCTATTGCCATATTTATTAATTTTATAAAATTCACGCGTAATTTTTATAGAGATTGGAAGTTAAAGATTTTTTAGAGGGAAATTTAGATTTTTTTGCAAATTGGAAAGCTTCTTTTATATATTTCATGTTTTGACTTTCAATTTCATTGACTACTTTATAG
>CACBUI010000039.1 GCA_902542505.1 uncultured Alphaproteobacteria bacterium
GGCATTACAAAATTAGTAGCACTTGTCATGAATGCTTCATCTGCATCAAGAAGAGATTTAATAGAAAATTTTTTTTCCTCAAATTTAAATTTATTTTTTTTTAAAATTGATATTAATTTATGCCTTGTACATCCCTTTAGAATTCTAAAGTTAAGTGGGTGCGTAATACATTTATTTTTTTTTATAATCCAAATACTTGAGGAATTACCCTCAGTTATCATATTTCTATTATCAAATAATACAGCTTCATGTGATTTATTCTCTTTTGCATGATTTGCAGCTAGAACATTACCTAATAGAGAAATACTTTTAATATCAGACCTATGCCACCTTATATCTGGATAAAGAGATGTTTTTACACCTTTTAGTGCTAACTTATTTAAATATTCAAAGTTTTTATTAATTGAGTATATAATAATATTAGGCTTAAGTTTATCAGGGTATTTATGTTCCCTTGGGTTTTGATCCCCTCTTGTAATTTGAATATAAATTATACCCATTTTTAAATTATTTAATTTTTTGATTTTATCGGTGATACTAATTATTTGATTTTTATTGAATTTAATTTTCATGTTCATTTTTTTTAATGAAACAAACAATCTGTTTAAATGAAGATTTAAATCTACTAATTCACCTTTGAATACAGCAATGACCTCATAAACCCCATCAGAGAATTGAAAACCTCTATCTGTTACACTGACATACGATTGATTTAGAGGTTTATATTTTCCATTAATATAACAGGTTGTCATAAGAATATCTTTTTGATTATATTAATACCATGAATCTTAAAAGACGAGATTTTATTAAAAAATTATCATGTGCGTGTTGTGCGCCCTTATTTTTACCTTCTTGTACTGAGGTAGCTATTACAAATCGTAAACAACTCTCTATTATTTCAGATGAAAGTATCAACAAACAAGCTCTTCAAGCCTACGAACAAGTCAAAAAACAAGAAAATTTAATAGAGTCTGGGCAAAATTTTAGAGCAGTAAGAGAGGTAGGTCTCAGAGTTACAGAGTCAGTAGAAGAGTATTTTTTAAAAATGGGTCAATCAGAGTCTATAAAAAATTATAATTGGGAATTTATCTTAATTGATGACGAGGACACACTTAATGCTTGGTGTATGCCTGGTGGTAAAATAGCTTTTTACACAGGGATCTTAGATGTTGCTGCAAATAATGATGGTTTGGCCTCAATAATGGGACATGAAATTGCTCATGCGGTTGCTCGCCATAGTGTTGAAAGGGCCAGTCAAGCATTAGCAATAAATGTTGGCACTACTATCTTGGATATTGCCTTAGAGGGTGCCCTTTCGAGTACCTCAGCTGATGATTATTTAGTAAATTTAGGTCTATCTTTACCTTTTAACAGATTACAAGAATCGGAGGCTGACTATTTAGGCTTGGCCTTTATGACTATGGCCAAATACGACAATCATGAGTCATATAAAGTCTGGCAGCGAATGGCTGAGGCTCAAAAAGGAAACGCACCACCAGAGTTTCTATCTACGCACCCTTCCCCCAAAAATCGTATTGAAAAGCTTAAAAACTGGATACCTGAAGTTGACTTAAGATTTACCTAAAGCGTTGTTTTGTCATACTTTAAACAAATCAGAAATTTAATATATTTTGAATATGAACAAAGTTATTAAGTTAAAAAAACAGTCAAAAACAAGCGACTCTGATAGCATAAAACAGCTAAACAGTAAGCTAAACAAACTTGATAAGAAAATCGATAACCTCTATGAGAGATTAGACGGTCATATCAACAAAATAGATAAAGTTTATTCTAGACTAGAGGAACATTTTTCTGGTATCGAAAAGCTTTTATCCTTCTTTAAATTTAGAAAATAACTATTTCGATAACTCATAATTTATGACATCTGAAGATCTTAGTAGTTCTTCATAACTGTCCGAAAACCATTTTCTTACATTACTTTTATTAATAATGACTGGATTTCTATTGTGAATAAATTCTATATTTTCCAAAGAGGATTTAGTTAAAATTGAATAATAAACAGTATCTTCTATTAATTTATATACACCTGCAAAAAAACTGACAGGAGTTTTGGTAAATAGTTTATATTTTTCTTTCAATTCTTGGGTTTTCAACCATTCAAAATAACTACTAAAAGGTACCAAACAGCGATTATTTGCAATGAGGCTATTACTAAAAGATTTCTCGTGTACTGTCTCTGATCGAATATTGAAAAGTGTTTTTCCTTTCGGAAGCCAATCAAATGACAAACCCCAACTTGATTGTTTAAATACAAATTTAGAGTTTAGATTAAAGACAATAGGTGCTTTATTGGTAGGGCAAATATCTTCATTTTTATAATCAAATATTGATTTGAAGTTATTTATAGTTTCCTTCTTAAAAGAGGAGTGATTATCTTTAAGATTTAGCGAATATCTTCCACACACTATTAAATTTTTCTAAAATTCAAGTAGTTAGAAATATCAAAGTCCTTATATAAAGTTCTTAAACCTAAAAATTGAAAATAATCATCTCTAATTTTTTTCCCAAGAGAGGTATCAGTATAATTATCTAAAACACCATTGATATTTTTTTTGGCTTCAATGACAATATCGTTAGGTAGTTGCCTGAATTCTACACCAAGTGACCTCAATTTTTCTATAGCCACAACCTCTTTATACATAAAATCAGACAACATTTCTTGATTTTCTGACTGACAAGCATACTCGATGATGCTCTTAGCTTCATTATCAAAAGAGTTCCATTTATCTAAATTCATTCCTAATGAAATAGAAACTGTAGGTTTTTTAAAATCTGGATAATAACAGTAATTTGTTACTTTATAAAAACCAAAAGCTAAATCCATAACTGGATTAGACCAATCTGCAGCGTCTATAGCCCCACTTGCTAAAGACTGAAGAATTTCACCTCCTGGTATATTTATAGAAGTTGCCCCCATAGTCTTTAATAGATCTCCTCCCATACCTGGACTTCTTATTTTAAGTTTAGAAACATCCTCAAGACTATTTAATTCGTTTTTGAACCAACCAAATAATGTAGATCCAGTATTACCAACTAAAAAATGTTTAATGTTAAAATTAGAACCTAATTCATCCCATAATAATTGACCATTACCAGAATATATCCATGAATTAAATTCCTCGGCAGTCATTCCAAAAGGAACAGCAGCAAAAAAAGGATAGGCTTTGTTCTTTCCTCCCCAATAAAACTCTGCTGAGTGATATAAATCAGCTGTTCCAGATGACACGGCATCAAACACTCCAAACGGTGGGACTAGTTCACCAGCTGAGTAAACATTAACTTTTATTCTTTTATTAGATAAGTTCTCAATTCGCTGAGCCAACCTGTTTGCACCTAAACCTATACCAGGAAAATTCTCTGGCCATGATGTAACCATATTCAACTCTGTTATGGTGCTTGCGTGTACATTAAAACTAGAGAGTGCAGCTGCACCGAGTACAGGAATTGAGGCTTTTTTAATAAAATTTCTTCTGTTAATTTTTTTTTTCATATTTTTATATTATTAAGATAACATTTTATAAATAAAAATGAAATTAGAAGCAAAAAGTTTATTAGCCGCACTTAATGAACAAAAAGTTGAATATAAACTTTTTGAACACGAGGCTTTTTTTACTGTCGAGGAGTCTAGCAAATTAAAATCAGATTTGAATATGCAAGGTGCGCATACAAAAAATCTTTTTTTAAGGGACAAAAAGAGAAATTTTTTCTTACTCTCATGCTTAGATAGCACTGAAGTAGACCTAAAAATTATTAAAAACACTATACAGTGCCAAGGAAATCTCTCTTTTGGAAGTGCAGAATATTTATATGATAAACTTGGAGTCAAACCAGGCTCTGTTAGTCCCTACTCTTTAATCAATAATGTAGATAAGGATGTAAGTTTTTACTTAGATAAAAAAATCAATGACTATGAATTATGCAACTTTCACCCATTAGACAACACTAAAACTATTCAAGTAAAAACAGAGGATTGTGTTAAATTTCTACAAACAATTACGACTGTGCGATTAATTGATTTTACGACTATGGAAGTAATTAATCTCTGAAATTTTGAAACTGTAAAGGAATTTTAATATCACTTGATTTTAATAATTCGATCATTGATTGTAGATCGTCTCTTTTCTTTCCAGTTATTCTTACTTCATCTCCATTAATTGAAGCTTGAACCTTTGCTTTCGATGATTTAACAAGATTTGTTATTTTTTTTGAGTCCTCTTTTGATATTCCATTCAAAATATCAATAAATTGTCTTACTCTATTTCCGGATGCTGTTTCAGTTGATTTTAGGTGAATAAATTTTGGATCTATTTTTCTTCTTACAATATTATTTTTTAAAATATCATTAAATTGAGTTAATTTAGTATTGTCGGTTGTCTCTATTGTAATAGAAAAATCGTTTCGTTCGATTGTTGAATTAGTGTTCTTAAAGTCAAATCTATTATCAACTTCTCTTTTTGTATTATTGATGGCATTATCAATTTCTTGAATATCTGGTGACGAGACAACATCAAAAGAAGGCATAATTGAACAATACAATATTTTTATTTATTTCAACACTAATAGTTTGGGGACCAACCTGGTATATAATTAAATTTCAACTAGGCATTGTCGATCCAATGACATCGGTTTTTTATCGCTTTTTCTTATCTTCGATCATTATTTTAGTATTTTGTGTATTAAAAAAAATAAATCTGAGATTTTCATTAAAAGAGC
>CACBUI010000040.1 GCA_902542505.1 uncultured Alphaproteobacteria bacterium
ATCGATCGTTCTCTGTTCTTTTGGTAATCGAAGGTAAATGGGTATAGATTCATCACTATCATCAGGTCTAAATTCACTCAATTTTAGCCCACTTGTAAGAAGTTTTATGGTGTTACCTATTATTGAAATACTAGCACCATATTTTGCAGCCTCTTCTCTATCAACATAAAGCTCATATTCAATACTAGGAGAGGGTAGAGAAGTTTCTAAATCCTTTAAACCAGATATGCTAGATAAATATTTTTCAATTCTCTTAAGTTCTTGAACTGTGATTTTAGGATCAGAAGAAGTTAAATTGATTTCAATGGGCTTCCCTCTAGGAGGGCCTGCTCTTAAAGTTCTTGTTTCAACTTTAATCCCAGGAATAGATGAAGTTTCTTGTCTTATTTCAGAAATTATTGTTTCTGCTTTTCTTCTTTTATCCCAATCTTTGAATTCTATATCTATAAATCCTATAATATCAGGCGAGCTCTCTTGTCTATTTTCTACATTCCCAGATGTTGTATAGACAGACTCAAATTCATTATTATTTTTTTGTAAGTTTAATACCTGTGACTCTACTTTTGCAACTAGTCTATCTTTTTCTAAAACTGAGAGATTGCCTGTAGCATAAATAATTACTTTGGTATTCTCTGCTTCAACTGAAGGAAAAAAAGTAACTCCCTTACCAAACTTTCCATATGCACCATAGATTCCAACTAGCAGTATGAAGGATAGAACAACTATTTTTATAGGATTATTTATACAGAGCCTCAAAATAAAAAGGTAAATCTTAGTAAAAAAACCTACTTTTTCTAAATCAGTTAAGTCTTCGTCATCATCAGCATTTATTCTAGGGATAATCATTTTCTGAAAAAAACCTTTATTTTTAATATACCTAAAAACAAAAAACAAAATGACGCCAATTGAAATTGTTGTTATGGCTTTTGCACCCATATTTATGTAGCTATCAAATTCTAGTTGAGATAAAAAATTAAATGCAACAAAATTTACAATACCAAATAAAATTAAAGGTATAATAAAGAAGAAAAAAAGATTTTTAATTTTATAGGCCTGAGTTCCAATTATAGGAATAACTATTAATGCCATAGCTAAACTAGAACCTAAAACAGATATTACTGTTATAGGTATATACTTCATAAAACCACCAGTTGTGCCTGGCCAAAATAAAAGAGGAATAAACGCTGCTATAGTAGTAAAAGTTGAAGCCATGATAGGAAGGGACATTCTTGATGCAGCCTTTATGTATGACTCTGCTAGTCCCATACCTTCTTGTATTTTTCTTTGGGCATATTCAACTACAACCACAGCCCCATCAACAAGTAGCCCAACTGAAAGAATTAATCCAAACAAAACAACCATATTGATTGTAAAGCCAAGTGAATAGAGGATTAAAATAGATGATAAAAAAGAACCTGGTACTGCTAAACCTACCAGTAAACTAGACCTTATACCAAGAAAGATAACAACGACACTCATAACAAGAATTATTGAAAAAATTACATTGTTTTGAAGATCTCCTAACATACTTTTTATATTTACAGACTCATCACCAGAAAAAGTTATGTTTACCTTTGATGGAAGAATTTTTTGCTCTTCCTTTACTAACTGTTTTACTTGATCAACAGTCTCTACAATGTTTGCTCCAATTCTTTTAGATATTTCTAACGTGAATGCAGATTTATTATTTAATCGAGCAAATTTTTCTGGATCTTTAAAAGTTCTTTTAAGTTGAGCAATATCTTTAAATTTAATTGTTTTTTTATCATTTACCTTTATTGGTGTGTTAAAAACATCATTTAGGCTTTCATATAAACCAGGAATTTTAATTACAAACCTTCCATCTCCTGTATCAAGATTTCCAGCAGAAACTATTTGGTTATTAGATCTTACAAAGTTTAATATTTCATTTAAATTTAATCCATAAGCTTCAATTTTATTCTGGTCAATGACAATGTCTAATTGCTCTTCTCTTTCACCACCAATATTTACTTCTAAAACATTTGGTAAAGATTGTATTTTATCTTTTAGGTCATTTGAAATCTTCTTCAGTAAAAATTCAGATATATCGCCACTTATAGATACGACTAAAATAGGAAATAAACTTATATTTACCTCACTTACCTTGGGTTCATCTGCATCATCAGGTAAATCTGATTTTGCTCTGTCAACTTGTTCTCTAGTGTCTAAAAGTGCTTGATCAGGATCAAACCCAGCATCAAACTCTAATAAGACATTTCCACCACCTTGATAAGAAGTGCTAGTCATTTCTTTTTTTCCTTCGATATTTGAAACCTCATCTTCAACAGGTTTTATTAAAAGTTTTTCAGAGTCCTCTGGGGATATTCCTGTTAAACCAAGAGATACATATATATAAGGCAAACTTACATCTGGCGATGACTCTTTAGGAATATTATTAAACACAAGTGATCCACTAACAATAACAAATAGGAAAATGGAAATTGTAGTTCTGTAGTATCGACTTGCTAAGTTAACCAAGCTCATGATTAATTATAATTAACTTTTTCTCCCGCAGAGACGTATTGCTGTCCAACAATTATAATTTTTTCTTTTTGACTCAAGCCAGAGACCAACATGTAATCAGAGGTATCTTCTATAACGTTAATTTTTTTAAATTGTACGGTATTATCAGATCCTATAACTTTTACACCTAACTCTCCTGAGTCTCCTAAAGCTAGAATTGAGGGAGAAATTTTATGTGCAAGAACATTTCCCTTAACTATAGAAATTATTGATGATAGTCCATCTTTATATCTAAGATCTTTATTTTCAACTTTAACAACAATTTCAAAAGTTTTAGTCTCCGGATCCGAAATAGGAGAAATGTAGTCAATTGTGCCATTAACTTTTTCATCGAGTATTGTCACCTCAACTTTATTTTCTAAAGATATATCTAGAATTTCATTTTCATTAATGTAACCAAATATTTTTAATGAGCTTAAATCGATAATTTCATAGACTTTTTCACCAGGCATAACAAGCTCTCCAGCAATCTTATGACCATCTAAAAGCATTCCACCAAAAGGTGCAAAAAGAGCATATTTATCAAATTCACTTTGAGACAATAAATTTAATTTATATAAATCAGCGTTCGTTTTGTAATCATCTAATTCAACTACATGCTGACCTTTTTTTATTTTAGTGCCTGCTTTGACCAGCACTTTTTTTATTGTAGTCATCACTTCACTCTTAACTTCAATTCTCCTAAAAGCTTCAGTAGTTGAGCTAAAAACAATACTATCTTTTATAGTTTGTGCAGATGAGTCCATAACCTCAACAGAAAATAATTTTTCATCTGTTTCTTCTTTGCTTCCCCACTCTGATGAGTAACATAAAGAACTTATAAGTGATATGATTGATACAATGATTATTTTTTTTATGGTGGGTAACATGGATGTGTTTAAGCCTACTAGAATATATGTAAACGAATACATATCAGATTATGAGTAAAATTAAATGAAACAGTGGTATAAAACTAGAAAAAAAGACCCTTTTTATATAAAAGCAAAGAAAAATGACATTATTTCAAGAGCTTATTACAAATTAGAAGAAATAGATAAAAAACATAATTTATTCAAAAACGATAAAAATATATTAGATGTTGGATGTTCACCAGGTGGATGGACACAATATATTTTAAAAAAAAACCCAAAAAATAAAATAGTAGGTATTGATATATTACCAACTGCTGAGCAGATTGAAGGAAAAATAAAATTTTATATGATGGACTTAAATCAGTATCAATTAATTGATGAATTATTTACATCAAATAAATATACTTTTGACTCAATAATTTCAGATATTGCCCCAAACACAAGTGGAAACCAATTTATAGATCAAACCAATAGCTATGATTTGAGTATGCTTTCAGCAAAATTTATTGAAAAATATTTAAACAAAGGAGGTAATTTTTTAGTAAAAAACTTTCAAGGTGAGGATACAGAAAAGTTATTTAAGTTTATAAAAAATTTTTTTGACAAAACACAATATATTAAACCAGCTGCATCAGATAAAAAATCTAAAGAAATTTACATCTTAGGTTTGTTAAAAAAATAATTTTTTAACCATGCATTTAATGAATTAAGAGTGGAAAAATTTTTCTTTTTATCTCTATATGTAATTTCGAAAATTTCTTTATCGAATTTTTTAGAGTAAATAATTTTAATAATTGGAAAAGAAAAATTTGATTTGTAAAAAGTAATTTTGGTCTTTGTGTTATTTAGGTCCTGAGTTTGGATTGAATAATTTCTCCACATATTTTTTGATAAACCATAAGAGTAAGTATTAAGAATATATTGGAATGTTTTCTTTGGGATTGTGTCGATCTGATTTTTATTTATGTTTAAAATTTTCAATATATATTATGTTAAATGGTACTTTTAAATTCTTCAAGCTGTAATATTGATTGGCAACCTACTAATTTTCAATTTATTAACTTAAAAGGTGAAAAAGGGTCCTTTTATGATTCTTTTGACACCAATGGTCTTTTAGTTATGTTTATTTGTAATCATTGCCCATATGTTAGATCTATAGAAACTAAGATT
>CACBUI010000041.1 GCA_902542505.1 uncultured Alphaproteobacteria bacterium
TTTAGTTTGATCAATGCGCTATTTTCATTGGCTCTAACTACATCTTTTTGTGCTTCATACAAACTACAATCGAATTGAATGAGTAAATCTCCTTTTTTAAATCTTTCCATTTCTTTTACAGAAATACTAGTAATACGAGCGGCCAATTCACTGGAAAGAACAGCTTCTTGAGATGCAACCACTAAAGCTCTTGACTCCCTAACTTCGGCTTTAGAGGAAACAGTAAATAGGAGAGATAAAATGATTATTTTAACCAGAAACTTTAACAAGTTTATCTCCATAATTTTCATGACCTTCATACTGTAAATCTAATTGCTCTTGAAGAGTTGCAAATTTAATAAGTTTTTCATTTGATTCAACATTTTGTGAATTTAAAACAATAGAATCTTGAGAAGTGACCTCATCAATTTCTCTTGGAATAGTTGGTATATCATTAAGACTTGACTGATCGTCTGTGTTTGGTGTTTGGTTTTCATTATTGCTTGATTCATTCGGGTTAAGAGTATTATTTATAATCGACCCATCTTCTAAATCATTTTGTGTGTCAAGTAACATTTGTCCTTTTTCATCAACAGTAACTTCGGTTTTTAAAGCTGCACTTCGGTCTATGAAAGGTTCGAGGTCGCGTTTTAAGGCTTTGTCCTGACTAACAGAGTTTCTATCTAGAGTAACATTGATTTCTCTTGTGCTATTATCATTATCGATTGCTATCACCTTGACATCGATTGAGTAAATATTTTGAGGAAACTGAACGATCGTCTGACCTGTTGATGGATCAACACGTATCCAGCTTGGAAGAGAGGAGCCATCCTCTAAAGTTCCTGTGTATTGTTTCACATTAAGCCTATAATCATCTCCAATAGCAAATCCCAATAAAGTATTTTCATTTATTCCAGGCCTTCCACTTTGATCAATGTTTAAATCTTCAACAGCAACATCGATTACCTTCATACCGCCATTGAATGTGTATTCCTTAACTAGGGAGCCTAAATTTCCTCTCACCGCAAGATCAGCTATTTGGTCATTAACTTTAGGTGTTTCGAACGTTACTGTTTTATCAGCAATCGCCGCTTCTAATGTTTTTTGCTTAACAATCAGTGGTGGAGTTGGTGCTTCACCAGGCTTACCGGGCTTTCCAATGATTATTGTAAATGTTTGTTGTGTAGATAAGTTACCTCCGTCTGTAGCAGTTACTGTAAAAGTATAAGTACCTTCAGGTAGGCGGCCTCTTATTCTTCCTGCATCGTTAACTGTCAATCCTGATGGTAAACCACCGTAACTATATGTTAGTTGCCCGTAAGTGCTGGTGCTTGGATCTGGGTCATCGAAGAAAAGTTTTGATTGAATGACAATTCTATTATTTTCAGCACCTCTAAACGTAGGAGCTGTTGAAGAAGTAGGAGCGTCATTGATACCAGTAACTGTCACAGCTAATTGTGCTGTATCAGTACTCGATCCATTTGAGATAGTATAAGTAAAATAATCTATAGCGGTAGTATCAGGGGTGAGAATGTCTGCTCCATCCTGGTCTGCAACATATGAATAAGTACCGTCTGAGTTGAGTGTTAGTGTTCCATAAGTACCTTTTAAAGAAGATCCAACAGTGCCACTAGTACCAGTGCCAGCCTCTCTTCCTGTTCTTACAGTAGAAACTACAGCATCTGCGCTCTCATCAGCATCACTTCCACTATCAGTATCATTTGACAATAGACCGGAGCCTTTATTTCCAACACTTAGAGTATTACCATCTGTAACACTTCCAGTATCATTATTTCCAACAACCTCATTATCTTGACCGGTAACTGTAATGGTAATTGTTGCTGTATCAGTTGCTGTTCCATCGGATACAGTATAAGTAAAGACATCTGTCTCAGAAGAGCCATCGGCTATATCATCAGCTGCAGCTTGATCAGCAGTGTAAGTGTAAGATCCATCTGCACCAACAGTTAATGTTCCATAATTACCAACTATTTGAGTACCATTACTTTGATAAGTTGAGCTTGAGGCAACAGTGCCTGAATTGCCATTTGAGTGAGATATATTTGTTACCGTCAATGAAGAGGAGTCATCAACGTCTGCATCGGTATCATCATTTAATAAATCGTTCTGAGCTGCTGTTTTTGTAACAGTTTCATCCTCATTCACAGAGTCAGTATCATCTACCCCGACTGGATCATCATTAATACCAGTTACTGTAATTGTCAATGTTGCTGTGTCAGTAGCTGTTCCATCAGAAACTGTATAGGTGAAGACGTCGGTTTCTGTATCATCAGCATCTAAGGCATCAGCTTTTGCTTGATCTGCTGTGTATTTATATGCTCCATTAGATCCAATCACCAATGTACCATAAGCGCCTGTCACAGATGTGCCATTAAGATGTGTAGTACCAGATGAAACGTTTGACTCTGATCCGGAGTCAGGTTGAATTTTTGTAACAGTTAAATTGGCGGGGTCGTCATCGTCAGCGTCTGTATCATCATCTAAAACATCATCTTGAATAGCTAACTTAGTGACGCTAGAGTCCTCATCAACACTATCGGTGTCATCAACAGCTACAGGGGTGTCATTGACACCCGTTACAGTTATTGTCAATGTTGCTGTATCAGTTGCTGTTCCATCAGAAACTGTATAGGTGAAGATGTCGTTTGCTGTATCACCTGCATCTAAATCATCAGCTGCACTTTGATCAGCGACATAAGTATAAGATCCATTTGAATTAAGAGTTAGTGTTCCGTAAGTACCAGTTAAAGCAGATCCAACAGTGCCGCTATTACCCGTTCCATCCTCTGCCCCAGTTCTAATAGCAGAAACTGTAAGAGAGGCTGAGTCATCTGCATCTGTATCATCATTTAAAACATCATTTTGTGAAGCGGTTTTAGAGACAGTTTCATCCTCGTTCACACTATCGGTGTCATCAACAGCTACTGGAGCATCATTTACACCAGTAATATTGATTGTCAGTAATGCTGTCGCGGTTGCAGAATTTTCATCGGTTAGCGTATAAGTAAAGACATCACTTGCAGGATCATTAGCATCTAAATCATCAGCTGCAGTTTGATCGGCTGTGTAAGTATAAGAACCATCAGCTCCAACTGTTAAGGTACCATAAGTACCGACTATTTGTGTGCCACTACTGCTATAAGTCGAACCCGAAGAAACAGTTCCAGAGTTACCATTTGTATGCGATATATTAGTAACTGTTAGCGAAGCATCTGTATCAGCATCTGTATCATCATTTAACACGTCTTCCTCAGATCCCGTTTTAGTAACAGTAGCATCTTCGTTCACACTATCGGTATCGTCTACACCTACGGGTGTGTCGTTCTTTCCTGAAACTGCAATCGTTAGTGTTGCTGTGTCAGTCGCTGTACCATCCGTCAATGTGTAAGTAAATACATCATTTTTACTTTCTCCAACATCTAAAGCATCAGCTGCTGTTTGATCAGCAGTATAACTATACGATCCGTCTGCACCAATTGTTAAAGTACCATAAGTACCAACTATTTGCGTACCACTACTATTATAAGTCGAACTTGAGGAGACTGATCCAGAGTTGCCATTCGTATGCGATATATTTGACACTGAAAGAGACGCACCGGTATCAGCATCTGTATCATCATTTAAAACATCATTTTGAGATCCCGTTTTGGTAACAGTTTCATTTTCGTTCACACTATCGGTGTCATCAACAGCTACAGGGGCGTCATTCACACCTGTAACAGTAATAGTTAGTGTTGCCGTCGCGGTTGCAGAACCGTCAGTAATTCTATAGGTAAATTCATCATTCCTTTGAACATCTGTAGCAAGGGCTTCAGCAGCTGATTGATTTGCTGAGTATACATATGAGCCATCTGAACCAATGGTTAGTTGACCGTAAGTTCCGGTAACAGTTGTGCCCGTGGTAGTTCCAGAGGCACCGTAAGTAGTATTATTACTTACAGATGTGCCTGAAGCTGCAGTGCTATGTTGAATTTGATCAACTCTAATTGTATCTCCATCTGGGTCACTGTCATCATTTAAGACATCGTTTTGAGCACCTGTTTTGGTTACAGATGCATTTTCATTCACACTATCTGTATCGTTAACAGCTACTGGGCTTTGATTGCTTGCAGCACCTCCAATAACAGTCAGTACGAGATCTGCAGTGGTGGTGGTTGTTCCATCGAATAAAGTGTACGTAAAAGTATCAGACACTGTAGCACCATCGCTTAATCCTGAAATATCAGAACTTGCTACATATGTGTAAGAACCATCTGCGCCAAT
>CACBUI010000042.1 GCA_902542505.1 uncultured Alphaproteobacteria bacterium
AATATTTCCATCTCCAGGCACTGTGAAGGCTCCCTCTAATACAAAATCTAAAAAACTTTTTTTTGATCGATCTAAATCATTTACAACCTTTGAGCGAATGTCTTTAGCATGAAAGTGATTTATTCTTTTTGCGTATTTATTTATTACTCTCAAAGAGTTGCCTCCTGCAAAGGTCATATGGCCTGTATCAAATAAGATTTTTACTGCCTCACCTGTGTGGTTCATCAATTTATCAAGCTCATCCTCAGTCTCAATCGCTGTACCCATGTGATGATGAAATGAAATTGGCACACCAAAATCTGCACAAAATTCTGCAAATAATGTTAGTTTCCTTCCATACTCTTTAAAATCCTCACTATGTATTTTTCTTTTTGTGTTTAAAGGAGCATGTCTAATATTTTGGATAGTCCCAGATGTTTCTCCATATGCTAAAACTGCTGCGCCAAGGTCTCTGAAGAGAGTGAGTTGTTGAAGAACTTTATCTTTTTCATTTTCTAGGTCATTATCTAGCACAGTTCCTGAATACCACCCTGATGCCAAATATAGTTGGTGATTTTTTAAAATTGGACCAAGTTTTTCAGGAGTTTTTGGAAATTTTCCACCTGTTTCCACACCAGTAAATCCAGCAAGTTTTGACTCACTAAGGCAGGTATCCAAAGAAGTCTCTCCTCCAAGTTCAGGTAAATCATCATTGGACCATGCTATAGGTGCTATTCCCAATTTTGCTTTCATAAACCCCTCCTATGAAAAGATTATAGATAAATAAACCTTTTAAAGAATACTTAAATTTTATTCAAAATGAATTTTTTTTTATTTCTAAAATTTAAAGAATACTATAATTCTGTGATATGAAAAAAGTTAGTATTGCAGTTATTGGGTGCGGACGAATTGGCCAAATGCACGCTAAGAATATTCAACTTCATGAACAGACAAATTTAGTATGCATTCATGACCCAAATGAAAAATTTGCAAAAAAAGTATCAAATGATTTAAACGTAATTGCTGTGGAAAATGTTGATGATATTTTTAACAATAATGATATTGATGCTGTTCTAATATCTTCCCCTACAAATACACATATTGATTTCATAGAGAGATCTGTTGCATCAAAAAAACCTGTTTTGTGTGAAAAACCTATTGACCTCGATATAAAAAAAGTTGATGAGTTTTCAAAAAGACTTGAAGGTAATAAAGTTCCAATTCAATTAGGCTTTAATAGAAGATTTGATCCTGGTCATCAGGCTGCAAAAAAATCTTTTATTAATGGTGAAATTGGTGAACTTCATCAATGTCTGATTACATCTAGAGATCCAGGTCTGCCAAGTTGGGATTATTTAAAAGTGTCTGGTGGGCAATTTAGAGATATGACAATTCATGATTTTGATTTAGCCCGTTTTATGCTTGGTGAAGAGCCAGTTAAGGTATTTGCAATTTCTAATGCTTTAATAGATCCAAAAATTAAATCTGAATTAAATGATAGTGACACCTTGATGATTATAATGGAAACAGCCTCGGGAAAACAATGTCATATAAACAACTCCAGATCAGCAACTTATGGATATGATCAAAGAGTTGAGTTGTTTGGTAGCAAAGGGATGGTTATATCTGAAAATAGAAAGCCACATGAATTGAAAAAATACAATTCAGAGTTTGTTGACAAGAGTGAACCCTATTTAAATTTTTTTATTGAGAGATACCAGGAGTCTTATATGAATTCTATTAGCTCATTTGTCGAAACAATTTTGGAAAAAAAGCCTGTATCTGTTGGTTTTGAGGACGGAAGAAGAGCTCTTCTCTTAGCTGAAACTGCTTATAAATCTGTCAAAAGTGGGAGGATGGAGAATATTGATTAAATTTATGCATTTATTCATGAATAATAAATAATTGTTATAATTATATTTTTAAATAATTTTGATATCTAACACTCAATGATTGAAAACAAAGTAAAAGCTAAATGGCAAAAAAAAGAAGTGGTTGTTAATAGCTTTTTATCAATACCTAATACTTTTACTGCTGAAATTATGTCTGAGCAAGGTTATGACGCCCTTACCATTGACTATCAACATGGGATGATTGGCTTTAGTGATTTATTTAAAATGTTGCAAAGTATTAGAAATAGTGGTGTCACTCCAATCTGTAGAGTTTCAGGATTAGATCACGCAGTAATATCGAAAGTTATGGATGCAGGTGCTTTGGGTATCATTTGCCCAATGATTAATAATAAAGAGCAAGCACAAAAACTTGTTCAAGATTGTAAATATCCACCTGTAGGTATTAGAAGTTTTGGTCCGACGAGAGCTAACTTTTCCGTTAGTTCAAATTATTTTTATGAGTCAAATGAGGGAACGTTTTGTCTTGCCATGATAGAAACTCAAGAAGCATTTGATAATCTTGATGATATAGCATCCACTCCTGGTCTTGATGGCCTTTATATCGGGACAGCAGATTTAACAATAGGGCTGAACCAAGGAAAGTTAACACCTGGGTTTGATCGAACAGAACCTGAGATGATTGAGTCTAAAAAGAAAATTTTAGATATTGCTCATAAACATGGAAAAGTTGCATGTCTTCATTGTGGGACTCCAGAGTATGCTGCCAAGGCATCCGAATGGGGTTTTGATCTTGTAACAATTACAAATGATGTAAGGTTGTTATCTGGAGCAGCAGCCACTCATGTGAGAAAATTCAAAGAGCTTACTAATCAAAACTACGATGAGTCTGATAAAGATAATAATCCTAGCTCTTACTAGTAAAAATATTATACAGCTTCAAGCTCTTTGGCCAAATCACCTATTTGAGCTCCGCCAGCCATTAAACGCTTAACATCATCTCCACCTAATTCTGATGACTTTCCAGATCCTATTACTTCACCTAAGCTTAAGAATGTAAATCGATCAGCAATAAGTCTTGCGTGGATTTCATTGTGAGTAATCAAAATAATAGCTATATTCCCTAATTGTTGGACTTTTTTAATAGTTTTTAAAACTTCCATTTGTTGTTTTTGCCCAAGTGCAGATGTAGGTTCATCCAAAATTAAAATCTTAGCACCAAAGTATATAGCTCTTGCAATAGCAAGTGTCTGTCTTTGACCACCTGACATAGTTCCAACTGGCTGAGTAGGATCTGAGATATTTATGCCAATTTTTCCCATTTCAGTAATCGTAATTTCATCCATTTTTTTAAAATCTAATATTCCAAAAGGGCCAGGTCCTTTTTTTAATTCATTTCCCAAGAAAAAATTTCGTGTGACAGAGGTCAAGGCATTAAGTGCCAGATCTTGATAGACAGTTCCGATACCTGCACTAGTTGCCTCTCTTGGAGAGCTAAATTTTACTTCACTTCCTCCAACTTTAATAATTCCAGAAGTTGGCTGGTGAACTCCTGATAAAACTTTAATAAGAGTGGACTTTCCAGCACCATTATCACCAAGTAATGCGTGAACTTCTCCTGGTAAGACATTTAAAGAGACACCATTTAAAGCTGTAAATGTTCCAAACTTTTTTACAAGATCTGTAATTTCTATAAATGGTGAATTATTGTTTTCCATAACTAAATACTACCCATAATTCGTTTTCTAATATTTTCGTTAGTCAAAGCAGAAGCTATGATTACTAACCCTAAGAATACTCTATAAAATGATCCGTCTATGCCTGGAATATAAAAGAATGCTTCTTTAGCAACACCAAATATAAATGCGCCTACAACAATACCGAGTATGGTGCCAAAACCTCCTGTTAAAACAACACCACCAATCACAGCTGCAGCAATTGCCTCTAATTCTTTTAAATTACCTTTAGCCGCATCTGCTGTATTAACTTCAAAAACTTGAGCGGTTGCAAAAATTGTTGCACAAAAAGCAGAAAACATAAATAGAGATACTTTAACCTTATCTGTAGGTACACCATTTGCCTTGGCTGCATTCAGATTTCCACCAGTTGAGTAAATCCAGTTACCTGCTTGAGTTTTGCTCAGTACAATGTAACAAATAATCGCTAAAATTAGCCAAATCATGACGCAGGAATATAAACCAGAGGCAAACTGATTTCCAAAATTATTAGTGTTCCAGTCAACCGGGTAATAAAGCCAATCAAAAACAGGTTCTAAAATATCTCCACCAAAAAAATTCGCAACGGGGCGAGCAGTAATGAGAGAGTCAATATAAACTCTTGCTATATCAACATCAGTAACTGTTTTTGGTACTACTGGATCGATTTGAAAGTTAGCAATTTTTTCTTGAAT
>CACBUI010000043.1 GCA_902542505.1 uncultured Alphaproteobacteria bacterium
TTTTGATATATTTCATTGAGTCTTTTTTTTGTTTTTAATATCTCTTCGGCATGAATTTTAATATCACTCGCTTGTCCTGAAAAACCACCAGATGGTTGATGAATCATTATTTTAGAGTGTGGCAAAGCATACCTGTTGCCCTCTTTTCCTGCAGCGAGTATTAATGAACCTGCAGAGGCAGCTTGACCTATGCAAACAGTATGAACGGGACATTTAATATATTGCATAGTATCGTACATGGCTAAACCAGCAGTAACTAAACCTCCTGGTGAGTTAATATATAGATTAATTGGTTCTTCGGGATTTTCAGATTCCAAAAATAAAAGTTGAGCGCAAATTAAAGAGGCAGTCTCATCATTGATGGCGCCTGTCAAAAAAATAATTCTTTCTCTGAGCAATCTGGAGAAAATATCAAAAGATCTCTCCCCCTTACCAGATTGTTCAATGACTATGGGTACTAGATTCATTATTTTGAGATCCTTTTTTCATTAGCTTATCTAAGCTTAACTTAGTTTCTTTGATTTTAAAAGTTTTCATAGACTCATCTGCTATTTTATTTCTAAGTAGAGTACCATAAGCAGTTTCTGCCGTTCTTTGATCAATTTTTTCACCATAATATTTTTGAATATACTCTTGGAGTTCTTTCTGCTCAACTTTTACATTTAAAAATTTTACTAATTCAGAAAAAAGAACATCTTTTTGAATATTCTCACTTGTGAGTTTTTTTAAACTATCAATTCTTTCTTTGTGCTCATCTTTCATTTTAGATAAATCAATTTGATATTTTCTTTTAAGTTCGAGATTTACAACCTCTTCATTGATATCAATTTTTTTCTTTTGTGATAGAACTTTAAGTAGATCTTCAATAAAAAACTCTTTTTGAAGATAATTCATATCCTCATTGAGTTTATTATCAATTTTGTCATTTAATTCTTCAATAGATTTTAATTTTAAAATTTTAATCAACTCGTCATCATTTTTAGGATAAATCTTTTTATTTATATCTTTGATTTGAGCGTTTATCTTTATTCCTTTTGTGGAAAAATTAATATCAGATTTATTTTTAATTTTTAAAAGGGCTTTTTTTAAGTCTAAAAATACTTCTTCTTTCGTTTGGGTATTTAAGTCTACTCTTACCTTTTTTTGAGAAAATAATTTTTTTTGTTCATCTTCATAGTTTAATATTTCAAAATCTATAACAGAGTTTTCATCTGATATGTTAATACTCTCTAATGAATAGTATTCTTTTCTTACTTTTTCTCTAAAATCATCAACATCTTTTTTTGTTACCTCTGAAGTAACTTTCTCTATTTCACTTGTTTTTAATTCATCCATTTTAATTTCGGGTTTTAAATAAAAAGCCAAGGTAAAATTATAATTATCTTTAAAATTAACATCAGGTTGTATCAGAGATTGTATTTTTTCATCCTCACTGATTTTATTTATATTTTTTGATACTTCTTCATTTAATACCTCGTTTTCAATTTGAAGACCAATTTTAGATTTTATAATGCTTACCGGTACTTTACCCTTTCTAAAACCTGCAATTTCAAAAGTGGGTTGCTTTTCTGATATTTTTTCGTCAATAATTTTGGCTATTGCGCTTTGATCTAAAGATACCTCGAAAGACGATTTATAACTTTTTTTTTCTATATTTTTATATTCCATTTTACTTGTATTCTGGTGCGCCAGGAGGGACTCGAACCCCCACGGTTGCCCACTGGTTCCTAAGACCAGCGCGTCTACCATTCCGCCACTGGCGCACAAATTGGGGCGAGTAAGGGGACTTGAACCCCCGACCTCCGGTACCACAAACCGGCGCTCTAACCAACTGAGCTACACCCGCCAAAAATTGAATTAATTTATAGTATAGATATTATGCAAATTAAACATTATATTTGGATCGCTAAATATGAAAAAAATTGAGGCAATAATTAAACCTTTTAAATTAGAGGATGTTAAAGATGCCCTTGGCGAAATAGGCCTAAGTGGATTAACCGTATCTGAAGTAAAAGGGTTTGGTAGACAAAAAGGTCATACTGAGCTTTATAGAGGAGCTGAGTACGTAGTTGACTTTCTACCAAAGGTTAAAATTGAATTAGTAGTTGATGACAAGAAATACAAAGAGGCAATCGATGTTATTATCAAGCATTCTAACACTGGCAAAATCGGTGATGGTAAAATTTTTGTATACGAAGTTTCAGAGGCTATTAGAATTCGCACAGGCGAAAAAGGTAAAGACGCAATTTAGTTTTTACATAAACCAAGTTAACAACTCAGGAGGTTATTAGATGGACAAAAAATCATTACAAAAAATGATCGATGAAAATGGTATTAAGTACATTGATTTTAGATTTACTGATCCTTTAGGAACATGGCAGCACTTCTCGAACCATATTAACACATTTGAAATGGACGTATTTGAAGAGGGTATAGGTTTCGACGGTTCTTCAATTAGATGTTTTCAGTCAATTGAAGCTAGTGACATGATATTAATTCCAGATATCGAGACTGCGTTTGTAGATCCTTTTTTTACGGACCCTACTCTAGTTCTTATCTGTGACATTCAAGATCCAATTACTGGACAAAAGTACGATAAAGATCCAAGATACGTTGCAAAAAAAGCAGAAGAATTCGTTAAAACCTCAGGAGTTGGTGATAGCATTTTCTTTGGTCCAGAAGCTGAATTTTTTCTTTTCAACAACGTTCAAATTAACACGCATCCTCATCACTCTTCTTTTTCTGTTGACTCCGGTGAAGCCGTTTGGAATACAGGCACAGCTGAAGGTCCAAATCTAGGTTATAAAGTAAGAAATAAAGGCGGCTATTTCCCATGCCCACCTCATGACACTATGCAAGATGTTAGATCAGAAATGGTAAATCACATGGTTGCAATTGGTATGAGTGTTGAAGCGCAACACCACGAAGTTGCTACTGCTGGTCAATGTGAAATTGATTTAAAATTCGACACACTGGTTAAGATGGCTGATGATCTTCAAAAATATAAATACGTTGTAAGAAACACGGCAAAAAGTAATGGTTTAAGTGCTACTTTTATGCCAAAACCCCTTTCAAACGACAATGGTTCAGGAATGCATTGTCATCAAAGTATTTGGTCAAACGGTAAACCAGTATTTTACGGTGAAGGTGGATATGCCAATCTTAGTGATGAAGCAAAATTTTATATTGGTGGTTTGCTTAAACATGCGCCATCTTTATTAGCCTTTACAAATCCAACTATTAACTCTTACAAGAGATTAGTTCCAGGTTATGAGGCTCCAGTTAAGCTTGCATACTCTAATAGAAATAGAAGTGCTATATGTAGAATCCCTGCATACTCACCATCTCCGAAAGCAAAAAGAGTTGAGTTTAGATGTCCAGATGCAACTGCAAATGGTTATTTAGCATTTTCAGCTATGCTTATGGCAGGTTTAGATGGAATTAAGAATAGAATTGATCCTGGTGAACCAATGGATAAAAATCTTTATGATTTACCTCCTGAAGAGCAATCTAAAGTAAAAGAAGTACCTGGCACTCTTGAGGAAGCGATTAATAATCTTGAGTCAAATCATGATTATCTTTTAGAGGGTAATGTGTTTACCAAAGATTTAATCGAGTCATATATCGAATACAAAAGAGAAGAAGAAATCGAACCAAATAAACTGCTAGTTACACCTGCAGAGTTCGACATGTATTACGATTACTAAACTAAATTAAAAGCAACCTGTCTAAATATTTTTTATTATCTACTTTGGACGGGTTGCTAGTTAGATTTTCAAACATAAGCAACTCTCTTAAATAATTAATATCGTCACGATATGAAAACTCTTTATTATTTATGTGGTTGATGTCTTCTTTAATCTTAAAGAGTTGAAAAAGATCCTTATTATTTTTTAAAGGATTTTTTATATCTACTATTTTTAAAAAGTATTCATTATCAATTTTAGAAAAGTTTGAAATAATTTGATTTTTTATTTTTGTAAAATACTTAACTAATTTTAGATTATTTGTTAAAAGACATACCTTCATAAAAGACAATTTATGAAATGGTTCACTAGTCTTTGAATAAAATGAAAAGAAATTTTCAATATTAATAACTTGAT
>CACBUI010000044.1 GCA_902542505.1 uncultured Alphaproteobacteria bacterium
TTCGGATTTCGCTATTGCTTGGCCAAATGTCTTTTAAAAATACTTCATTACCATCTGTGTCAATACCAATGGGATCACTTGTTAAATTAATAAGCACAGACCCTGCTAAAGCATATGCTACAACTAAAGGTGGTGAGGCAAGATAATTAGCTTTAACGTGTGGGTTAACTCTGCCTTCAAAATTTCTATTACCTGAAAGTACTGAAGCAACTGTTAAATCATTTTTTGAGATACACTCGGCAATATCTTTATCAAGTGGCCCTGAGTTTCCTATACATGTAGTGCATCCATAACCAACTAGATGAAAACCAAGTTGGTCTAAATATTTATTCAAACCCGATTTATCCAAATAATCAGTAACAACTTTTGAACCAGGTGCTAAAGAAGTCTTAACCCAAGGTTTTACTTGTAGACCTAATTCACAAGCCTTTTTTGCGACTAAGCCTGCTGCAACTAAAACATCTGGATTAGAGGTATTAGTACATGAAGTAATAGCAGCTATTACTACGTTACCATCTTGCATTTTATAATTGTGATTTTTAATTTCTTTTTCAACGGGTTTGTTTTTTGAAAATTCTTTAAAGTTTAAATTCACTTTTTCTAAATTAATTCTATCTTGAGGTCTTTTTGGCCCTGCTAATGATGCTTGAACATTTTCTAGTTGTAAATGAACGGTATCATTATAATTACATGTGTCATCGGCCCACAAACCTTGAATTCTGTTATATTTTTCAACAGTATTTATCAAATCGGAGTCTCTAGATGTCAACTTCAAGTATTTGATAGTTTCTTCATCAACTGCAAAAAAACCACAAGTTGCTCCATATTCTGGAGCCATATTGGCAATAGTTGCTCTGTCAGCGAGTGATAAATTTTTTAAGCCATCGCCATAAAATTCTACAAATTTTCCAACAACTCCTTTTTCTCGTAGCATTTGAACAATTGTTAAAACTAAATCTGTTGCTGTAACACCTTCTTTCATTTTTCCTGATACTTCAAAACCAATAACCTCAGGAAGCAGCATAGAAATAGATTGACCAAGCATTGCAGCTTCAGCTTCAATCCCTCCTACTCCCCAACCTAGAACTCCTAGAGCATTTACCATTGTTGTATGGCTATCAGTTCCAACTAAAGTGTCAGGGTATATGAAATTTTTTTCATTAATTTCTCTGCTCCACACCACTTGTGCCAAATATTCTAAATTAACTTGATGACATATTCCCGTGCCAGGAGGAATAACTCTAAAATTTTTAAAAGCTTGTTGTCCCCATTTCAGAAATTCATACCTCTCTGCATTTCTTCCAAATTCCATATCTACATTTTTTTGGAAAGCATTTGGGCTTGCAAAATAATCAACCATTACAGAATGATCTATAACTAAATCAACTTGCGACATAGGATTAACTTTTGATGGATCTCCTCCATTTTTTGAAACAGCATCACGCATAGCTGCTAAATCTGCAACTGCAGGAACTCCAGTAAAGTCTTGCATTAATACTCTTGATGGAAGAAAAAATATTTCGTGTTTTTTTTCAGGATTTTCTAATACATTTTCGATAAGATCTTTATTAATATCTTTCCCATCTTCTAATCTCAACAAGTTTTCAATAAGTATTTTTTTGGATTTAGGTAGATTTTTTATTTTGGGAAAACTATCTTCTAATTTTGATAAATTAAAAAAATTGTATTGTTTTCCATTATTTGTAAATTGATCTAGAGTATTAAAACTATCTACTGACAACATAGTTTTATTATTAACATTAATTAGTGAATTTATTTATGCATTATGCTAATTAATTATCTTTTAAATCTCTCTTTTAAAAGATCATATAACTTTTGCGAGTCATAACTAAGATCCCTTCCAGATCTTTTTATCAAACCTATTGTTCTTGTTACAGACGGATCAATTAAAGGCCTGTAAGATAAAGAAGAATAATCTTTAGAAATAGCCAACTTAGGGGCTAAAGTTATGCCAAGTCCTTGCTCAACCATATTCAACGCTGTTGGTATATGTCTCACTTCGTAGGCCCAATCTATATCTTCATCTTGCAGGGCAAGCGCATTTTCAATGTAAATTCTACTCCCAGAGCCTTTCCAAATTGAAATAAAGTTCCTACCTTTGATTTCAGATATTTTTATTTTTCTTTTTTTTTCTAACTTATCCCCTTTAGGAAAGACTACTACGTAATCTTCCACAAATAAATTTTCAAAATTTATTCCAGGTTCTTGTTTGCCAGTAAAATTAATACCAAAGTCACATTCTCCCCCTAAAACACTATCAACAACATTATTGGATGACCTTTCAATAATTTGAACCTTGCATCTTGGTTCAATTTCTTTGAATTTTTTTAAAGACGAAAATAATATATTTCTTAGAGCTGAGTGAACTACTCCAATTTTAATAATCGAGGGGAAGCTGTATTTTTCGTTAAGAGTTTTTGTTGCTGTTTTAACAGCCTCTATAATTCCTCTGGCACGGTCATAAAAGTTTCTACCAGAATAAGACAATTGAACTTTCCTTGTAGTTCTGTCAAATAAAGTAGTGCCTAATTCATGTTCTAATTTCTGAATTCTTCTTGAAAGAGCAGGTTGAGATAAATTCAAATTATTTGCAGCTTTTGCAAATGAATTAGTTTCGGTTAATTCTATAAATGCTTCTATATCACCAATCTCAATATTTATGCGCATACAACATAAATATCAAAATTTTTTTTATTTTCTATTCTTTTTTACAATTATTTTATTAACTGCCTTTAACCAACCTTGGTAAAGATATTTTACTTCTTTTTTGTGTAACTTTGGTTTGAATAATTTTTGACTTTGCCATTTTTTGGAAATTTCTTTCGTGTTTTCAAGCATTCCACTAGATAGTCCAGCTAAATACGCGGCTCCTAATGAAGTGGTTTCTGTAATCTTAGGACGATCACACTCTGATAATAAGATATTTGAGAGAAATTGAAGAAATTGTTCATTTTTTACCATGCCACCATCAACCTTTATTTTATTGATTTTTATTCCACTGTCTTTTTCCATAGAAATAATCAAGTCTTTCGTTTGATAGGCAACACTATCTATTGCTGATTTTACAAGTTCTGAAACACCAGTATTTCTTGTCATTCCAAAAATTGCTCCCCTTGCCTCACCGTCCCAATAAGGTGCACCTAATCCTACAAATGCAGGCACAAAGTAGATTTGTTGAGATTTGTCATTACTTTTATATAAATCCTCGGTTTCTTCTGCACTACTAATCACTTTTAATGAATCTCGAAGCCATTGTATCGCTGCACCCGCAATAAAAATTGAACCCTCAAGAGCGTATGTAGTTTTTCCTTCGATACGGTAGGCAATTGTTGTTAACAAATTATTCTTAGATATCTTTATATTTTTTCCTATATTCATAATCATAAAACAGCCAGTACCATATGTTGACTTTATAGAGCCTGGCTCAAAGCATGCCTGTCCTATAGTTGCTGCTTGTTGATCTCCAGCAATCCCCCCAATTTTAATTTTTGAGCCAAAAATCTTAGTGTAGCCAAATTCATCTACACTATCTTTAACCACGGGTAAAATCGATGCTGGTATATTAAATATTTTTAATAAGCTTTTAGACCATGAATTTTTAGTTATATCATACAGCATTGTCCTAGATGCATTAGTAGCCTCAGTATAGTGTGACCTGCCTTCAGTTAACTTCCAAAGAATCCAAGTATCAATTGTCCCAAATAAAAGCCTATTTTCTTTTAAAAGTTTTTTAGAGGATTCTATATTGTCAATAATCCATTTTATTTTGGTTGCTGAAAAATATGAGTCAATCACTAATCCAGTAATTTTTTGAATTTTTTTTGTATAACCTTTTTTTTGTAATTCTTTACAGTAATTTACTGTTCTTCGATCTTGCCATACTATTGCTTTGTAAACAGGTTCTCCTGTCTCTTTGTCCCAAAGCACTGTCGTCTCTCTCTGATTTGTTATACCAATTGCAGATATATCTGTTGGTTTAATGTTGGATTTTTTTATAGCATTTTTAGATGTTTTTAGGACTGTTTCAAAAA
>CACBUI010000045.1 GCA_902542505.1 uncultured Alphaproteobacteria bacterium
TGCCGTCAACATTTGCATTTGCACTATTTTGAACAGTTAGTGTAGATCCTTCATTGACGACGCCGACATCATTTTGTGCTGATGGGTTATCGTTTGCCCCTAATACTTTAATAGTAATATTTGCTGTATTTTCTTGCGTGCCATCCGTTATGGTGTAAACAAACACATCATTCTGACTCTCTCCAGCTGCAATGGAGTCTGCAGCTGCCTGATCAGCAGCATAACTATACGATCCGTCTGCACCAATTGTTAAAGTACCATAAGTTCCTGTTACGGAGGTACCGCTACTGTTATAAGAACTTCCTGGTTGAACAGAAGAATCTGTGCCAAGATTTTTTCTAATAAGCTTTACGCTTAAAGAGGCTGATGTATCTAAATCACTATCTTTATGAGAGCTTGAGGAGGTGTCTAAAACATCACCTGAATTTTCTCCTGTTGTGTCAAGAGAACCAGAAATGTTGGAATTTGATCCGTTTGTAACAGTCAAAGTGAGATCTTCTGTTATTGCACCTTCGTCATCTTGTGCGGTAGGAGTATCGTTTATACCAATAACTGTGATAGTGATTGTTGCAGTATCCGTTGCAGTCCCGTCAGTCAATGTGTAAGTAAATACGTCTGTGACTATATCGCCTGCATCAAGAGCGTCCGCATCGGAGTCGTTAGCAACGTATTTATATGAGCCGTCTGAACCAATGGTTAGTTGACCATAAGTTCCACTAACAGTTGTGCCCGCGGTAGTTCCAGAAGCACCGTAAGTAGTATTATTGCTTACAGCTGTGGAAGAGCCTGCCGAGCTATGTTGAATTGCTGAAACTCTCAAAGAAGCACTAGCGTCAAGATCAGAGTCCTTGTTTGAACTTGAGGTTGTATCTATTACATCGCCGGTATATTCGCCGGTGATGTCTACAAAACTATATGGACTTGAAAGTGAAAAAGATTGGATTCCGTTACTTGATGCTCGAGCTAAAAATGCTTTGGATCCATCATTATTAAATATAATATCAGTTGGTTTATCTGCATAGCTACTCACATCAAATGCACCATTAAATGTTGCAGTAGATAAGTTAAAACCGGTACTAAGATCGTATTCTAAAATATCATCATTTTGCTGACCTGTGATAAACAATTTTGTGCCTGTTGCGTTAAATGAAATTCCCCTTGGTGTTTCTTCTTTTGCACTAAAATCTAAACTTCTACTTGTGTATGAAATTGTTGAGGAATCAAAAGCAGTTGATAGAGAATATTCATAAACAGTATCATTAATATCTCCCAGTAAAAACATTTTAGTTCCATCAGTATTAAAAGTAAAACCTCTAGGGTTGCCGTCTTGACCGCTAATTACAGTTGAAGTAGGTGTTGGTAATGAGGAAATATCATAGGCTGTAGATAAAGCAAATTCATGAATCTTTTTATTACTTCCTGAGCCATTGCTTATATACAGCTTCGTACCATCATTATTAAATCTTATACCACGTGGATTACCTGCGTGAGCAGAAATGTCAGTTGTACTACTTTGAGAAGCAGTATTTATATCAAAAGCAGTTGTTAAAGCGTGTACAGAGATATCTGGTGAATTGCTATGTTCAAGAACAAACATTTTAGTACCATCATGATTAAATGCTACAGAACGAGTTGTATTTGTAGTTGAATATGGAGAACCAGTATCAAGAGATGCAGGTGTTACGGTAGTATTATTACTGCTATTAATAACAGTCAAGGTTCCATCTTCATTAATGGTTCCAGTATCATTTTGCGCAACGGGGGCATCGTTCACTCCCGTTACAGTTATAGTTAAAGTTGCGGTAGCTGTAAGTGTGCCATCTGTAGCTTCATAATCAAAGACATCAGTTTTTGTATCACTAGCATCTATAGCATCAGCTGCTGTTTGATCAGCTGTGTATATGTATGATCCGTCAGCACCAATTTTTAATGTTCCATAGGTTCCGGTGACTGTTGTAAAATTACTTAAATGTGTACTGCTTGATGTAACAGAAGAGTATGAGCTGTCTGTACTATGTTTAATTTTCGACACACTTAAAGATGCTGACGCATCTGCATCTGTATCATCATCTAATACATCATCTTGCGCTCCAGTTTTTGTCACTGAAGCGTCCTCGTTGACAGAGTCAGTGTCATCGGTAGCAACAACTGGGTCGTTTATGCCTGTAATAGTAATTGTTATATTTGCTGTATCTGATCCGCTATTTCCATCTGAAACTTCATAGACAAACACATCTGTAATAGTGTCAGCTGGGCTACCACCGTCTAGAGCGTCTGCTAAATCTTGATCAGCAGTGTAAGTATAAGATCCGTCAGCGCCGATGACTAATGTTCCATAAGATCCTGTGACGCTAGTTCCATTACTATTGGTAGTTCCTGAGGATACATTTGAGAAATTTCCATTATTCTTTTTTATTTTTGAAACAGTAAGAGTATCTCCCTCGGGATCAGTGTCATTTATAAGAACATCTCCTGTGACACCTGTTGTTCCATCCGTAACAGTGACTGTTGCGTCTTCATTAACTGCGTTAGTGTTATCGGTAGCCGAGGGGTTTTCATTATCTTGACCCAAAAGCGTAATTGTTAAAGTGCCCGTATCTGTTGCACTTCCATCACTTAAAGTATAAGTAAAGCTATCCGTTAGTGTTTCACTGGAGTCGAAACCAGATATACTATCATTTGCAACATATTTATAAGAGCCATCTGATCCGATTGTAAGTGTACCATACAATCCAGAAACTGATGTGCCAGCACTACTGCCAGTACCATTATATGTGCTGTTTGAAGTGATGCTACTGTTAGAACCTGCGGTTGTCTCTTTTATGAGTGTTATCGAAAGAGTGTCGCCATCAGGGTCACTGTCTTTATGTGAGCTTGAACTTGTGTCAATTAGATCACCAGAATGTTCCTCATCTGCATCAAAACTTCCAGAAACATTAGCATTAGCGCCGTTTGCAACTGTTAATGTCTCGCCCTCATCAATCACACCCACATCATTTTGAGCACTAGGGGAGTTGTTGATACCTGTAATCGTAATAACTAAATCTGCTGATGCAGTACCGCCTTGAGTGTCTGTAATAGTATATTCGAATGTATCAATGGCTGTTTGATTAAGAGCCAATCCAACGGCGTTATTCGCGTTATAAGTATAAGAACCATCAGCTCCTATTGTAAGAACACCATATGTACCAGTAACTGAGGTTCCATTGGAATTAGTGGTCCCTGAAGATACAGTTGAGTCTGAGCCACCAGCTTTTTTTATGTGGGTAACAGTAAATGAGTCATCATCATCAGGGTCGCTATCATCGTTCATAACATCATCTTGTGAAGCAGATTTTGAAACACTTTGAGCTGCAGTAACAGAGTCTGCATCATCAACTGCAACAGGGGCGTCATTCACGCCTGTAATTGAGATAGTTAAATTTGCGGTATCTGTAAGTCCACCATCTGTAATTGTGTAAACAAAAATATCTGTTGCTGGATCACCTGCATCCAGATCATCTGCTGCATCTTGATCAGCGACATAAGTATAGGAACCGTCAGCTCCAATGGTTAAAGTTCCGTATGTTCCAGTGACTGATGTGCCGCTACTATTATATGTACTTCCTGAGGAGACATTAGAGTCTGTGCCGCTGTTAAAATTAATTTTTGTTACAGTGATTGTATCTCCATCAGCGTCACTGTCGTCGTTAAGCACATCATTTTGAGATCCTGTTTTAGTAACCGTAGCATCCTCATTAACGCTGTCTGTATCATCTACAGCAACGGGTGCTTGATTACTTGCTTTTGTAAATACTCTTACTATATCACCATGATCTGCACCATTATTAAATCCTATATAAAGTTTATTTGAGTCAGTATCGACACCAAACCAGTCATGTTTATGGCCTGAGGGTTTACTAGTATCTGAAACACTTGCGCTCCACTCCCATTTTAATTTCTCTGTGCTGAATGCATTTTGGCCTCCACT
>CACBUI010000046.1 GCA_902542505.1 uncultured Alphaproteobacteria bacterium
GTAAATTTATCCAGATAGGGTATTAAAAATATTATTCGTTTATCACTTAACTGTAGTATATAAGCCTGTTCACCAACATATAGTCTCTCTGTAATAATATGACTCCCTTGCACATGGCGTATTTTCTTTTTAGATTCAATTCCAATAATATTTTTTAGTACATCTAAAACATAGGGACCTGAAGCATTTATAATAACTTTTGATTGCAATATCTCGCCACTACTTAATAAAATTTCCCAATAATTTTTTTTTCTCACAACTTTTTGGACTTTTAAATTAGTACAAATTTTAGCTCCTCTGCTTATGGCATCTTGAGCATTTAAGAGAACTAACCTAGCATCATCAACAAATAAGTCTGAGTATTCATAACCAGTTAAGAAATTAGCTTTAATAGGATTTTCATTATAATCAGTACCTAAGTTTACCACTTTTGATTTTGGAAATGATATAAAACCTCCCATCCAATCGTATAGCATTAGTCCTAAACGTATCAACCATGTAGGGCGCAGACTTGGAACATGGGGTAAAACAAATCTTATCGGTTTGGTAATATGGGGTGCTATTTTTCTAATCACCTCACGCTCTTTTAAAGACTCTCGTACCAATCTAAATTCGTAATTTTCTAAGTATCTTATTCCACCATGTATTAATTTTGTTGACCAAGATGAAGTTTTCGAAGCTAGATCTCCTTTTTCAATTAATGTAACTTTTAAACCTCTTCCGGCCGCATCTCTTGCGATTCCTACTCCATTGATCCCACCACCAATAATTAATAAATCTTGCAAAGCGTCTTAACTTTAAAGGAAAAAAAATAATTTTTTTAAATTTTCTATTTTTTTTTTGTCAATTTTAATCAAAATAGTTGAAAAATTTATTGACAAATCGATCAATATTTCAATCTTTTATTAAGTAGTCATTTAAGGTTCTTGTATATTGAGCAACATGTGAATAGGATCTGTCAAATGACTAAAAATGAGACAAAAATTAGAAAACAGATAATAGAAGCTTGCCTTTTAATGGAAAAAAAGGGTTTGAATCAAGGTAAAGCGGGCAACATTAGCGTTCGATGGAAAGATGGGATGCTTATAACACCATCTGGTATTTCCTATGAGGGCATGAAAGCCAAAGATATAGTTTTTGTAGACTCTAAGACTAAACCTCATGGAATATGGAAGCCCTCAAGTGAGTGGAGATTTCATTTTGATATACTAAAAGAAAGAAAAGAATTTGATGCAGTCGTGCACAATCATCCTGCTTATGGTACAGGCATGTCTGTACTGAGAAAGGATATTAAAGCCTATCACTATATGATTGCCTTTTTAGGTGGTGACACAATTAAATGTTCTACTTTTGCAGTTCCAGGATCACAGGAATTATCAGATGCAGCATTAAAAGCCCTTAAAGGGAGGAAGGCATGTTTATTAGCAAATCATGGTACAATTACTTGTGGTAAAAATTTAGATGAAGCAATGTTTCTGACTGAAGAATTTGAAATTTTATGTAAGCAAATTACTATTGCAAAAATAAACGGTAAACCCCAATTGGTCGAAAAAAAACATATGAAAAAAATAATTGAGGCTATAAAAATGTATGGTAAATACTAATCCCTCATTTTCTCGGGAAGAATTAAAATCTTTTAAAGATATTTCTTTCAAACTTGGCTCAAATAGTCATTTAGTACAAGCAGCAGGAGGAAATACTTCAATTAAATCTGATGGAAGAATGCTTATTAAAGCATCTGGAACTTGGTTAATTAATTCTTTAGATAAAGACATTTTTGTTGAGGTTGATTTAAATTCCATTACTGAAAAAATAAATAATGGTAAAGAAGATAATTTTATAGATGATATAATATCTAAAAATAATTTACATCCTTCATCTGAAACTTCATTTCATGCATTAATTAAGCATAAATATGTTTTACATGTTCATTCTACTACAGCAATTGCAAATGCAATCTCACAAAGTAGTGAGTCTGATTTGAAAAAATATCTCGACGAAGATTTTATTTTTATTCCTTACTGTCGACCTGGTTTTACTTTAACAATGGAAATAAAAAAACTAATTTTACCCTCAACTAACATATTAATTCTCGAAAATCATGGATTGATAGTTGCTGGCGATGATATTGAGGATACCTATAAATTGCTCTTAAAAATTCATAAAAAATTAGACTTAATTAGAAATAAAAAATTAGCCTTTGATTATTTTGAGGAGATTACAAATATTGATGGTTATATGCATAAAAATGCTGATAAATATAAATTATTCTCAACACAGAATGAGAAATTATTCTCACTTTTCTCTAAATCATTTTATCCAGATCATGTAATTTTTTTAGGCCCTGGCATACCTACATTTTTAGAAGTGAAAGAAGCAAATGAATTTATTCAAAATCTAAAAAGAAAGAATATCAATCTCCCCCCCTATTTAATTTTAAAATATAAAGGTCTTTTTGAAAACACTTTAGCCATTCCAGCTGCAAAAGAAATGATCGATTGTTTTTTGGAAGTTCTGCTAAGAATTGATTTATCAAAGTCTTTAAAATTTCTATCAAGTCAACAAGAGAGTGAATTATTGAATTGGGATATTGAGATATATCGTCAATCAATAAACTAATGTCATTTTATTTAGGAATTGACTTTGGAACGACTGGTGTCAGAACTTCTATAATTGATAAAAATAAGAAAGAATTAATTAATTTTTCAGTTTCTATTGACGACCCAATAAGTAAGGGGTCATTGGTTTATCAAAATCCAAGTTTATGGTGGAATGCATTAATCAAAAATCTTACATATTTAAAAACTAAAATAGAATTAAACAAAATTGAAAGATTATCAATCGATGGAACATCCGGTACAATACTTATAACCGATCATTATGGTAACCCTTTAGATAATGCTTTAATGTATAATGATGCTTCAGCTGTAAAAGAGTCTAAGTTAGTTGAGAGTATATCTGATAACCATCCAATTGTATCCACTTCTACTAATGCATTAGTAAGGGCATTATCACTAATCAACAAACTTAAAAAAGAAAAATATAGGATACTTCATCAAGCAGATTGGATAGCTTGTAAAATAATTGATGATTATATGTATTCAGATGAAAATAATGCTCTTAAACTAGGTTATGATTGTATCGAAAGATCTTGGCCAAAATGGTTTGATAAGTTACCTATTGAAATGAACAGCCTACCAGATATAAAAATACCAGGACAGCCTATAGGCGAATTAAGAAACACCGAACTTATTGATTTAGGTTTTAGTAACAAAACCAAGGTTATAGCAGGCACTACTGATAGCATCGCAGCATTTTTAGCGACTGGAGCCAAAAATATTGGAGAAGCAGTTTCCTCAATTGGCACAACTCTGGTTGTAAAAGCTATTTCAAATAAGCCAATTTATAATAAGGAATTCGGGATCTACAGTCATCGTTTGGGCGAAAATTGGCTAGCTGGGGGAGCTTCCAATGTTGGAGGAAAAATACTAAAAGAACTATTTTCAGATAGAATAGAGGAATTATCAAAAGACATAGACCCAAATAATTTATTGAATTTAAATTACTATCCTCTGGCACAAAAAGGTGAAAGATTTCCATTTAATAACCCTAACAAATTACCAATTTTAGAACCTCGTCCTAATTCTGAGATAAAATTTTTTCAGGCTGTGCTTGAGGGTATCACTAATGTTGAAAAATTGAGTTACGAAAAGATATTAGAGATAGGTGGTAAATATCCTAAAACTATTTTTACAATAGGAGGTGGAGGAAAAAATTTAAAGTGGAATGAAATTAGAAAAAAAATACTAGGTGTAAAGCTAAATAAGCCTTTATCAAATGATGCTTCTTTTGGATCTGCTCTTTTAGCGTTAGGTAATATTTTTTAAATGGTAAAAAAATTATTATCTCTTAAAGAAATTTCAGAACATTACAATACTTATTATTTTGATCAATGGGG
>CACBUI010000047.1 GCA_902542505.1 uncultured Alphaproteobacteria bacterium
GCGTTCGTTCAGTAGGAGAGCTAATTGAAAACCAATACAGAATTGGTTTAGTAAGAATGGAGAGAGCGATTAGAGAAAAAATGGGAACAGTTGATATTGAATCAATCATGCCTCAAGACCTTGTGAATTCAAAACCAATACAGACTGTTTTAAAAGAATTTACTGGCACAAGTCAATTAAGTCAGTTTATGGATCAAACTAATCCGTTAAGTGAGATAACACATAAAAGAAGGATTTCAGCATTAGGGCCTGGTGGCCTGACAAGAGAAAGAGCTGGTTTTGAGGTCAGAGATGTTCATACAACTCACTATGGTAGGATTTGTCCTATTGAGACACCAGAGGGTTCAAATATTGGTCTAATTAATAGTCTCTCATCTTTTGCAAGAATTAACCAATATGGTTTCATCGAAACACCTTATAGAAAAATAATCAAAGGTACTATAACTGATGAAGTTTTATATTTAAATGCAGACGAAGAGGAAAATTACACTATAGCTCAGGCTAATAGTCCAATAAATGAAAATGGCAAATTTGCAGAAGAACAGGTAAGTTGTAGAAGAAGAGGTGACTTTATTTTCTGTGAACCATCCGAAATAGATTTCATGGATGTCAACCCTCAACAACTAGTTTCTGTTGCCGCATCTTTAATACCATTTTTAGAAAATGATGATGCTAACAGAGCATTGATGGGCTCAAATATGATGAGGCAGGCTGTTCCTCTAGTTAAAAGTGAAGCTCCTCTTGTTGGAACCGGATTTGAGTCAAAAGTTGCCAGAGACAGCGGAGCTGTTGTAATTGCAAAAAATAGTGGATATGTCCATCAGGTTGACTCATCAAGAATAGTGATTAGATCTGACTCAAAAAATATCAGTAAAGATAAAAGTGGTGTTGATATTTATAATTTAAAAAAATTCCAAAGATCTAATCAGAGCACTGCAATTAATCAAAAACCAATCGTAAAAATCGGAGATTATGTTGAAAGAGGAGATATTATAGCAGATGGACCCTCTACTGATTTAGGGGAATTAGCTTTAGGAAGAAATCTTCTTGTAGGTTTTATGCCATGGAACGGATACAATTTTGAAGACTCCATAATAATGTCAGAAAGAGTCGTTCATGAAGACAGATATACCTCAATACACATTGAAGAGTTCGAAGTTTTATGTAGAGACACCAAACTTGGGCCTGAAGAGATTACAAGAGATATGCCTAATGTTGGTGATGAAAGTATAACTAACCTCGATGAAGCAGGAATTGTTTATATAGGTTCTGAAGTTAAACCAGGTGACATACTTGTTGGAAAAGTATCTCCTAAAGGGGACTCACCAATCACTCCAGAAGAAAAATTATTAAGAGCAATTTTCTCAGAAAAAGCAGCAGATGTTAAAGATACGTCTTTGCGATTACCAACTGGTTACTCTGGTGTTGTTGTCGACGTTCAAGTATTAGTTAGAAGGGGTGTTGAAAAAGATGAAAGAACAATAGCTATTGAAAGAGTTGAAATAGATAGATTAGCTAAAGATAGAGATGATGAAAAAAATATATTAGAAAATAATTATAAACAAAATCTTATTAATATTTTTAAAAATGAAATAGCAAGTGTTAATTTAGACGGTATTGTAAAAGGTAATAAAATTGATGAAGAAACTTTAAATACAAAGCCTATTGAAATTCTTGAAAAAATTCAAGTAAGTGACAGCTCATCGATGGAAACCTTCACTTCACAAAAGAAAATCTTCAGCGATGCTGTTATACTATTAGATAAAAAGTTCCAAAACAAAATTGAAAAAATACAAAGTGGTGACGATTTACTACCTGGTGTTTTAAAGGTTGTTAAAGTATTCGTTGCTGTAAAAAGAAAGCTACAAGCTGGAGATAAAATGGCTGGAAGACATGGTAATAAGGGTGTCATATCAAAGATTGTTCCTGTTGAAGATATGCCATTCTTAGAAGATGGAACTTCAGTAGACGTGCTACTTAATCCATTAGGCGTACCAAGTAGAATGAATATCGGTCAAATATTAGAAACACACTTAGGATGGGCTGCCTATGGTATTGGTAAACAAATATCAAATAGTTTAGACATGGCTAAAAAAGAGGGAAATATAATTCAATTGAAAGAGTCTCTGTCAAATTTCTATGAAAAAAACAAAGACTCTAATATTGAAATTACTAAGATGAATGATGATCAGCTTATTGAATTAGCTAGCAATCTTGAAAAAGGGGTCACCTTTGCTACGCCTGTTTTTGATGGAACTAATACAGAAGAAATAACAAATCTATTAGATAGAGCCGGTTTTGATAACAGTGGTCAGGTACATTTATTTGATGGTAGATCTGGTGAACGTTTTGAAAGAAAGGTTACTGTAGGATATAAATATATATTAAAACTCCATCACTTAATTGATGATAAAATTCATGCTAGATCCATTGGACCATATAGTTTAGTAACTCAACAACCATTAGGTGGTAAAGCACAGTTTGGTGGCCAAAGATTTGGTGAAATGGAAGTCTGGGCACTCGAGGCTTATGGTGCATCTAATACACTTCAGGAGATACTAACAATTAAATCAGATGATGTTGCTGGAAGAACAAAAGTATACGAAGCGCTAATAAGAGGTGACTACAACTTTGAAAGTGGCATTCCAGAATCTTTTCACGTTCTAGTTAAAGAGCTAAAATCTCTTGGATTAAACGTTGAATTAATAGAAACAGACCCTACCGTTAATAGAGAGGCTGCACAATGAAAGACCTAACTAATTTATTTAAAACTAATACTCAAACTCTAAATTTTGATCAGATTAAAATTTCTGTTTCAAGCCCTGAGCAAATAAGATCATGGTCCTTTGGTGAAATCAAAAAACCAGAAACTATTAATTACAGAACTTTTAAACCAGAGAGAGAGGGTTTATTTTGTGCTAGAATCTTTGGGCCAACAAAAGATTATGAGTGTTTGTGCGGTAAATACAAAAGAATGAAATTTAAAGGCATTACATGTGAAAAATGTGGTGTCGAAGTTACACTCTCTAAAGTTAGAAGAGAAAGAATGGCTCATATTGAATTAGCAGCACCAGTTGCTCATATTTGGTTTTTAAAATCATTACCAAGTAGAATTGGTCTCGCCCTTGATATAACTCTTAAAAACCTTGAAAAAGTTCTATATTTCGAAAGTCATATTGTAATCGATCCTTTAATGTCTGGCTTAAGTCCTAATCAACTTCTATCAGATGAAGAATTAGAAGAGGCCATTGATCAATTTGGTGAAGACTCTTTTAAGCATGGTATTGGTGCAGAAGCTGTTCAAGAAATATTATCTAAAATTGATTTAACAGCTGAAATAGAAAAGCTAGTCGAAGAAAGTGAGGCTACCTCTTCAGAAACTAAAAAGAAAAAAATCTTAAAAAGAATGAAAGTTATGGAAGGATTTAGAAACTCTAATATAAAGCCTGAATGGATGGTTTTAAAAGTTTTACCAGTTATCCCACCAGAGTTAAGGCCGCTTGTGCCTCTAGAAGGTGGTCGTTTTGCGACATCAGATTTAAATGACTTGTATCGTAGAGTTATAAATAGAAACAATAGATTAAAAAGACTTTTAGATTTAAGAGCACCAGACATTATTGTTAGAAATGAGAAAAGAATGCTCCAGGAGTCTGTCGATGCTCTATTTGATAATGGAAGAAGGGGAAGAGTTATTACAAGCACTAACAAAAGACCTCTTAAATCTTTATCTGAAATGCTTAAAGGTAAGCAGGGAAGATTTAGACAAAACT
>CACBUI010000048.1 GCA_902542505.1 uncultured Alphaproteobacteria bacterium
TATTTATTTTTTGGGGATCATCCATTTGAAAAAGAAATTTCATAGCAAATTCAATAATAGGTATTATTTAATAATGATAATATATCTTTTTTATCCTTAAACTCTTCAATTAACAAATCTGCAGGATTTTTTTGTTTTTCAACAATATTATATAATTTTTCAAGATGAATACTTTCATCTCTTCCTTCAGAATTTAGATAACCTCTTTTTTCTAATCCCTTGTTAGCGAGGTTAAGAAGGTTTTTACCATGCTCATATAAGGGCAAATTAATAAAGTTACTGTTAAGCCCTTTATAAGGTACCTCTAGATACAAATTTAAAATATCATTCTCTTGCCACGAACTAGTTTCTTTCCAAAGATGTTCAAGATTTTCATCATCATAAAGTATGCCAACCCAAAATGCTGGAAGAGCGCAAATCATTTCCCATTTCCCAGCGTCTGCACCTCTAAGTTCTATATATGACTTTAATCTTACCTCTGTAAAAATTGTGGAGAGATGATTTATCCAATCTTGTATTGATATGTTGTAATTTGAAAGGTCTTTATTTGCGGTGTTTTTAGTTAACAATTCATTAAAAGTATAATCTGTTGTGTCATATTGTATTCCATTGATCTTTAAAAAATAGTTTTTTACTTCCAAAACAAAGTCAACATATTCCTCAATAGAAAAATTCTTGTTCAGAAATGATCTTTTTATTCCACATCTTTGATCATCAGTGTCTTGCCATGTATAAATTCGATTACTCACTAAATTATTATATTTCGACTCACGAAAGGGCGAATTACAAAATATACCCATAACTATTGGTTGAATTCTATTAGAAACAACAAATTTTTTAATTAGATCTGTTTCATTAAAATAATCTAAATTTGCTTGAACAGTACATGTTCGGGTCATCATATCTAATCCTCTTGAGCCAACTTTGGGCATATATTCACTCATAATTTTATACCGCTCTTTTGGAATAAAAGTTAAATCCTCTAATTTACTTATTGGATCAAATCCCAGTCCTAAAATACATAATTTATTCAATTCGGCATATTCTTTTAATTCTCTTAAATGTTCATAAGACTCCGTACATGTTTGATGAAGATTCTTTAAAATTTTACCAGATAATTCTAGTTGACACCCTGGCTCTAAAGTAATGCTAGCACCATTTTTAGACAAAGATATTAATTGATTGAAACTATTGTATTCTTTTTTTTGCCAACCCTTTGATAAGAAAAATTGAAATAAATTTTGTATACTTACCTCTCCATCAAATTGAAATCTTTTATTGTCTTTATAAAAGATAAATTTTTCATGTTCAGTTCCAATGCCTTTATACTCAGGGTCAGTAAAATTGGAGTAGAAATAATTTATAAGATCTGATTTTTGTAACAATTAAAACACACTATTTTTATGAAAATTACATTTTGTTATTTGATTAGAATAATCTTTAGCTTGACGTTCTACTTTTTTTGCCACCTCTAAAAGCCATTTTTTTTTGTTATAAGATTTTTTTTGATACCCACCCTTGCCCTCATGATAAGCAAGGTAATGATTATAAACATCACTTTTATCAATTTTCAACAGACGGTAACTTCCGTCAACATACCAACCTATAAAATCACTAGCATCTCTAAAATTTTTTCTATCGGCATTAAAGTTTTTTGTTGAAACTTTATACTCCTCCCATGTTCCATCTAAGGCCTGACTGTAACCATAAGCGCTTGATGGCCTTAAACCAGGTATAAAACCCAATACCTTTTTCCTCGGAGGCCTTGCAGTTCTTTCAAAAGAGGACTCTTGTTTAATAAAGCTTAATTGCAAACTAACTGGAACTCCCCATTTTTCTTTTGTTTTCTCTGCATATGATTTCCATTTAGGATTTGTTTTGAAAATATCGCAAATATTTGCTGTGTTAAAAGACCTATCGGTTGTAATACAACCTGATAATAAAAGAAAAAATATAAGTAAGTACTTCACTAATTAAAATTTTTCCTTAAAAAATCACTCATTATATCTAATCCCTGTAATGCAGCTCCTTTTGAGTCTTGAGACCAAGCAAAGGTGTCAAAGTGAAACCAAGGTATATTGGGAGATTTTAAAAATTCTTGAAGAAAAAGTGCTGCCGTAATAGAACCAGCCATACCATCTAAAGATGCATTACTAAGATCTGCTACTTGAGATTTAATTTTAGACAAGTAAGGAGAGTACAAGGGTAATCTCCAACATCTCAATTTTTCTTTATTTAAATTTTCGATTTTTTTTGCAAATGTTTCATTATTACAAAAATATGCAGGAAGGTCTTCACCCAGAGCTACTCTTGCTGCTCCAGTAAGCGTTGCAAAATCAATAATCATACATGGGTTATAAGAAGAAGCTTTTTCGATTGCATCTGCTAACAAAAGTCTTCCCTCAGCATCTGTATGGGCAATTTCCACAGACTTTCCTGATACAGATGAATATACATCACCAGGTCTCATTGATTTTGAGGATATTGCATTTTCAGCGATTGGGGCAATTAAAACAATTTTAGTTTTTTTTAAAAAATAATTTGCTAATAAAAATAATGATATAGCGATAGCAGATCCTCCCATATCTTTTTTCATATTTCTCATTGAGGTACCTGGTTTTATGTTTACACCACCTGTGTCAAATGTAACGCCTTTTCCAATAATAACCAATGGTTTATCTTTTTTTGAAAGTTTTCGATTTGTTATTTCAATCACTTTTGGTTTTGAAGAGGAAGATTTACCAACAGCACATGTCAAAGGAAAATTCGAATTTATTTCTTTTTCAGTGTAATCAATAAAATTAAAACTTTAATTTTTGAGTAATAAGTTGATGGGTTTAATTTATTTGCAGGGCTATTTATCAAGTCTCTTGAAAAATTAATACAATCTGAGTAAAAAGTTAAAAACTCTAATTCCTTTTGTTCCTTTACGTATAATAAATTTTTTTTAGATTTAGACTGATAATTATAGTTGCCCCAAGCCCATGCTTTGTATATTTCAGACTCCTTTGATTTGGCAAATTTACCAGAAATATAATAGTTACCAATGTTAGATGCAGAAAAAGCACTAATTGCCTCTAGGTTTTTATCTGCGCCCTCTCCTAATATGACCTCTTTCAATCTTCCGTCTTCATAGGGAATTTTGAGAATTTTTCCTGATTCTGCCTTGAAATTATTAGATAAAGCCCAATTTTTAGTAAAAGATGATTGTGTTAACAGCCATTTATCAAATTTACTTTGTGAAATGACAGAAAT
>CACBUI010000049.1 GCA_902542505.1 uncultured Alphaproteobacteria bacterium
TTCTTTAATATTGAACATTCGGACAATAAAATTCTTAATCAATTCAATCAATACCTACAAAAAGACAAATATCTTTTAATCACAAAACAAAAAGCAAAATCAATATTTGAAAATAAAGTATCAACAAATATTTATTTAAAAATAAATGAAAAAATATCAAACAAATCTTTATTAAGTTTATTCATTAACCCTTTATCTGATCAAAATAAAATATTATTTAAAGATGAGCCTTATATCAAAAGTAAAGACTTCCATAATGTCTGTTTAGATATAGCCAAAAATGCGAAGGTAATACCATCACTTGTATTTAAAAAAATTAATTCTAAATACTATAAAAATATTGATAATCTAATATTACAACTTGGACTATTAAGATTTAACCATAAAGAGTTAAAAAATCAGAATAAATTTATAACAAATAGTATCAGATTAGTTTCAAGTGCAAATGTGCCCTTACCAAATGTTGCATCTACTACTTTTAATATTTTTAAGTCATATATTGGAGCTAGAAGACATATTGCAATCATAATTAAACCAAAAAATTTAAAACAACCAACAAACCTTAGAATCCACTCAGCTTGTTTTACTGGGGATATATTTCACTCTAGAAAATGTGATTGCGGAGAACAATTAAATAACTCTCTAAACTATATGGTTAAAAATAAAGGAGGTATTATCCTTTATTTAGATCAGGAAGGGAGAGGTATAGGACTAGCCAATAAAATGAGGGCATATTCTCTTCAGTCAAAAGGCTTGGATACTATTGATGCTGATCACAACATAGGTTTTTTAGATGATGAAAGAGATTTTAATATTGCCGCTAAGATACTTAAGTTATTAAAAGTGAATAAAGTCAATATTATCACAAATAATTTTACAAAAGTTTCTTCTCTAAAAAAAGCTGGTATTAAAATTGCCAAGCAAATAAATACTAAACCTACAATTAACAAGTTTAATAAGAATTATTTTAAAACAAGAGTAAAAAAAACAGGCTACGGTTTTAAAAATATAGACTAAAAAAATTAGTCAAAGTCTCCTCGTTCTAATCTATCTTCGTATTCATTGGAGGACTCGGAAATAGTGCTAAGCTGCTTTTTAGTCATAATTTTTAGAGTTTTTTTTATAGCAAGTTGGTAAGTATGTAACTTTTCAACGATATTTCTTTCGCTGGTGTTCCTCATCATTTGACTTAGGGCTCTATTTAACTCAGTAAGTCTACCTAACAGCGTATTATCGTCATTATTATCATCATCGTAATACATTAATCAATATTATAATAATTCTGGGGATCATAAATAAAATAATTAAATAAATAAGTTAAAAATTTATTTTTTTTTTCTATAAAATAATAATCCAATTATAATTATACCAATACCTATAATCATCAGAAGTTCACCTGCATTCCAAAACCATATTAAGAATTCCATTGGATTATTTTTCTATGTCTTCATCAAATATTTCATCTACTGGCACTTGTATACTATTGACCAGTTGATTTGTTTTTGCTGCAAGAGCTACAATATTTAAAAATTCTGAATGTTCGTCTTCAGTCATCCCAAGTTTTTTTGCTGCAGCTGTGTGTGAGTGTGTGCAATACGAGCAATTATTTGTTATAGAGACTGCCATATAAATCATCTCTTTAGTTTTATTAGGAATTATGGTTTGTTTAACCATTAAATCTTTAACATCACTCCAAACATTTTTTAGTAATTGAGGGTCGAATGCTAAATATTTCCAAAAATTACCTATATAAGCTGTGTTTCTTGATTGTTTAATATCTTCGTAGACTTCCTTTATAATTGGATGATTATCATCATCAGTTCTTTTAATTGTGCTCACCAGTGGTCCCTTTCTTTATTATAATTGATATATAGTCATTAAATCATAATATCCCTCTTGTTTTGATTAATTTTATAAATAAAAATTCAAATTTATTAATATTTGGCTTTCTAATAGCTTTCGCATCAGGATTTGGACAAACATTTTTTATATCTCTTTTTAGTGAAGATTTTAGAGAAACATTTAACTTAAGTAATACTCAATTTGGCAGTCTGTATTCAATAGCTACAATTTTAAGTGCGTTAACTATTATATGGGCTGGCAAACTTATAGATACGGTCTCTCTCAAAAAATATACTTTAGCCATTGTATTGGGTCTCTCGATAACATGTTTTTTTGCAAGTATTGTGTTTAATGTAATACTTCTTTTTTTTGTAATTTATTTTTTAAGACTTTTTGGTCAAGGGCTTATGGGACACACTTCAAGAACAACTATGGCAAGATACTTTAAAGCTAATAGAGGAAAAGCATTAGCTATATCTGGATTTGGATTTTCTTTTGGTGAGATGATTTATCCATTTGTAGTAGTAATTTTAATATTAACTTTTGGCTGGAGAATTACCTGGTTTAGTTCATCTGTATTTATAATAATATTTTTCGGAGTATTTTTATACTACCTATTAAATAAAGATAATTTTAAAAGTGAAACTGGGTTTGAGAATGAAGATATACAAAATTCATTTTCATGGAGAAGAAGAGATGTTTTAAAAGATCTTAAATTTTATCTTTATTTACCTCTTACATTATTTATGTCATTTACAGTAACTGGTTTTTTATTTCATCAAGTTTTTATTGGACAATTGAATAATTGGACAATGTTAGATATTGCACAAAGTTTTATTTTTTATGCAATCTGTGGAATTGGTGGATCATTAGTTTCTGGTTTATTAGTCGATAAATTTTCTGGTAGGAGAGTAATCACATTTCATTTAACTCCCATGGCTTTAATATTTATTGTGATGTTATTTTCAAATCATATATTTGTATTATATCTTTACATGGCAGGTCTTGGATTATCAAATGGCTTTACTGAAAATATGTCTAATTCTTTATGGGCTGAAATGTATGGAGTCAAAAACCTAGGTGCAATAAGGGCCCTTTTAACATTTTTTGGTGTATTGGCCTCAGCAGCCTCCCCTTTCTTATACGGTTTGATATTAGATGAGACAAATTCGATAA
>CACBUI010000050.1 GCA_902542505.1 uncultured Alphaproteobacteria bacterium
TTATTTTATTTAAAAGAAAACTTTTTTCACAAAAAAGAAAATCACTGAACAAAATTTTAAAAAAATATTCTTTAGAGGGAAAATTTAATTTAAATTTAAGAGTTGAAAATTTAAGATTAGATCAATTAATAAAATTATTCAGAGCTATTAATTCATAAACTTATTTACGAAATTTGTAATATTAATAAGCCTAGATCTTTTTAATCTTTCTGACTCAACTATATTTTTAATTTGTTGTACACATGAGTTTAAGTCTTTGTTTACAACTACATACTCATATTCTGGAAAATGAGAGATTTCACTTTGCACTAAACTCATTCTTTTTTTCATTTCATCTTTTGTGTCTCTTGCCCTTGTTTTTAAACGTTTAATAAGTTCTTTCTTATTTGGGGGTAAAATAAAAATACCCACAACTTCTAGGTTACTTTGTTTTAATTGTTGGTATCCTTGCCAGTCTATATCAAATAAAACATCTTTATTCTTTTTGAAAAAATAATTTACTGATTTCTTAAGTGTTCCATATTTAAAGCCAAAAACTTTTGCATATTCTAAAAATTTATTGGCTTTTATAGCTTTAGCAAAATCATTATCTGATAAAAAAATATAATCTTTATTATTTTTTTCCCCTTTCCTCATAGGCCTTGTTGTGCATGATATTGAAAGTGAAATTTTCTTATCTTTTTTTAGTAGCATTTTCGAAATAGTCGTTTTTCCAGCACCAGAGGGTGAGGATAATACTATACAGAAATTATTACTTTTAATTGCCAAAGATTAGACTTGCGTTAGTACCACCAAATCCAAAAGAATTTGAGATAATATTATCAACTGTTTCTGATATTGACTCATGTGGTATTAAGTTAATTGAAGTATTTGAACTTGGGTTGTCCAAATTTAAAGTAGGCGGGAGAATTTTAGTTTCTAATGATTTAAAAGAAAAAACAGCTTCAACTGCTCCTGCAGCACCAAGTAAATGGCCAATAGATGATTTGTTAGAACTCATATGCAATTTCTTATTTGATCCAAATAGTTTTTCAACGGCATTTAATTCAATTGTGTCTCCGACTGGAGTGGATGTGCCATGAGCGTTAACATAACCTACATCATTTGAGTTAAGTTGTGACTCAAATAAAGCCATCTCCATAGCTCTATAGCCACCGTTACCATCCTCTGAGGGTTTAGTTATATGAAACGCATCACCTGACATTCCGTAACCTTTAATCTCTCCATATATTCTTGCATCTCTTTTTTTTGCATGTTCCAATTCTTCAATTACTAAAACACCTGCTCCTTCCCCCATTACAAATCCTGACCTATCTTTATCCCATGGTCTTGATCCTTTCTCAGGAGAGTCATTAAAAGTATCACAAAGTGCTCTTGCAGCTGAAAAACCAGAAATTCCTAAAGGACATATAGCTGCTTCAGCTCCTCCACATACCATCAGATCTGCTTTATTATTTTTTATAATTGTAAAAGAGTCTCCTATGGCGTGAGTGCCTGTTGCACATGCTGTAACTGGTGAACTATTCGGACCTTTAAGATTGTACTTTATTGATATATGGCCAGATAATAAATTGATTAAAGACGAGGGTATAAAAAAAGGTGAAATTTTTCTTATACCATGGTTATCTAAGATTGAAGAATTTTTGTAAATAGTATCTAATCCTCCTATTCCAGACCCTACCATAACTCCAGATCTAAAGGAGTTAGAATCATTGGAAACAAAACCAGAGTCCTTTATTGCCTCATCAGCAGCAATTAATCCTAATGTGATGAATCTATCAATTTTTCTTTGATCTCTGGAACTAACTATTTCATCATTAATCTTTGAGTCATCAATTGTACCTGCAATCTTACAAGGATAATTTTCTACATCAAATTTTGTAATTTTTGAAATACCACTATCGGAGCCAATGAGAGCGTTCCAAGAGTTGTGAACGTTATTACCTAGAGGATTAATTGTCCCAAGTCCGGTAACTACTACTCGCCTCAATTGTTGTGTTTTCTTATACTAGTTTGAATTAGCAGATAAATATGTAACTGCATCTTTAAGTGTTACGATTTTTTCAGCCGCATCATCAGGTATCTCACAACCAAATTCTTCTTCAAAGGCCATAACAAGTTCAACAGTGTCCAAACTGTCAGCACCTAAATCATCAATGAATTTTGAGTCACTTTGAATTTTTGAATCTTCAACACCTAAATGCTCGATTACAATTTTTTTTACTCTTTCTTCTATGTCGCTCATTTTAAAAACCTCTTAGTAATAAATTTAAAAAGTTCGTACCACATTATAGTTAATATTCAAATAATTAAATTAACGCTAGTCCTCCATTTACGTGCAAAGTCTGTCCTGTAATATAATTAGCATTTTCAGAGCATAAAAAACCTACAGCTTTGGCAATATCACTAGAATTACCGAGTTTTTTCATTGGAATTTTATCTAAAATGGTATTTTTTTGGCCTTCATTGAGTTTGTCAGTCATGTTAGACTTTATGAAACCTGGTGCCACACTGTTAACTGTTATATTTCTGGTTGATAACTCTAAAGCAAGTGATTTTACCATTCCTGAAATAGCAGCCTTTGATGCTGTATAGTTTACTTGGCCAGGATTTCCTGTATGAGCTACTACAGATGATATAAATACAATTCGCCCAAACCTGTTCTTTACCATTTTTTTAGTAAAATGTTTTATCAAATGAAAAGATGAGTTCAAATTAACGTTTATCACACTATTCCAATCATCAGACGACATTCTTAAAAAAATGTTATCTCTATTAAGACCTGCATTTAAAACAAGATAATCAATATCAAAATCTAAGAGCTCATCTAAATTTAA
>CACBUI010000051.1 GCA_902542505.1 uncultured Alphaproteobacteria bacterium
GAAATTGGAAGACCTTCAACATATGCCTCTATAATTCAAACAATTGTTAATAGAGGTTATGTTTTAAAAAGTGGAAAATCATTCATACTTAATGACCGTGGTAGAGTAGTAAATGTATTTTTATGTAATTATTTTAAAAAATTTCTTGAATATAAATTTACAGCTGATTTAGAAAATCAGCTTGATGATGTAGCTGCTGATAAAGCAGAATGGAAAAATATTGTTTTAAATTTTTGGAAGGATTTTGAGTTTTTCATAAATGAGGTTATGGGTAAGCCTAATAGAGAAGTTATTGATGTGATAAATGAAGAATTATCACCAGTTATTTTTAAAAAAAATTGGAGGAGACATAGATATCAAATGTTCCTCTTGGGCCAACACAGAAAATTGTGAGGGCAATTTGGGTGTAAAAGTTGGAAAAATGGGAGGATTTATTGGCTGTTCTAATTACCCTGAATGTAAATTTACAATTTCTATTGGTGCATTCATTAAAGAGGTAAATCCAAAAAATCGTGAGGGAGATGAGATCATCACTTTTCCAAGAACCCTAGGAATAGATGCTGACTCTAAAAAAGAAATAGCAGTTCACTTGGGTCCTTATGGCTATTATCTACAATTAGGAAAAGAAACGGATGAAGATAAGCCTAAAAGAGTAACTCTTCCTAAAAGTTATGATCAAAATACAATTGGTATGAATATTGCTAGTCAGTTAATTAAACTACCAATAACACTTGGAAATTTTCCAAATAGCGAAGATCCAGTAATAGCAAACATAGGCGCGTATGGACCATATGTTAAATACCAAGATATTTTTGCCTCTTTGGGAAGAAAATATGATGTCTTGGAAATTAGTTTAGATCAAGCAGTGGAATTGATAACTATAAAAAAAAATAAACCTACAAATAAAGTAAGAGAAATAGGAGTCCTAAAGAGAAGAAAACAAAGAGCAAATCTTTATAGAGGGAAGTCAGGAAAATTTTACTTTAAGATAGGGATAATGAATTACAAAATTCCTCCAGAATATGATGGAGAAAATTTAACAATTGAGGATGTCGAAAAAATACTTAAAGCTAATCGCTAACTTTTTTTAAATTTAATTCTTTTAATTGTTTATCCTCTATTTTAACTGGTGCATTCATCATTAAGTCTTGAGCTCTTTGGTTAAAAGGGAAAGCTATTACTTCTCTGATATTTTCATTTTCACTGAGTAACATAATTATTCTGTCTAGACCCGGCGCACATCCTCCGTGAGGGGGAACTCCATAATGAAAAGCATCAAACAAAGCACTAAATTTTGATTTAATCTCACTTTCACCATATCCTGCAATTTCAAAAGCTTTTTTCATGATATCTGGTCTATGGTTTCTTATGGCTCCAGATGACAATTCTATTCCATTACATACGATGTCATATTGGTATGCTAAAACATTCAAGGGTTCATCTTTCGTCAATGCATCCATTCCTCCTTGAGGCATAGAAAAAGGATTGTGACTAAAGTCAATCTTGCCAGTCAACACATCTTTTTCATACATGGGGTAGTCAACAATCCAGCAAAATTCATATTTATTTTTATCAATTAAATTTAAATCCTCTCCTACTTTTGAAATAACCTTTGATGAAAACTCATATGACTCATCTGGTAAATCACACACAAAAAGTAATCCATCATTTGAATTAAAATTATTATCTTTAATCATTTGATTTAACTTTTCTTGATTAAAATTTTTTGCTAATGGGCCTTTAGGTAGTGAATTTTCAAAGTTTATATATCCAAGACCTTTTTTTCCTTGTTCTTGAGCCCATTTATTAAGGTTATCATAAAAACTTCTTGGCTTACCCTCAGAATTGAGGGCTTGAATACAATTAACAATAGCGCCCTTTTTTATTAAATTTTCAAAAATTTGAAGACCTGAACCCTCAAAATAATTTGTTACATTAGCTAATCTCAGAGGATTTCTTAAATCTGGTTTATCGCATCCAAAACTCTCAACACTGTCTTTGTAAGTAAAACTTGGGAATGGAAGTTTATTTACTGATTTGTCTAAAGGTTTAAATTTATCAAAAGTATTAAATAGTAAACGACTGATTACGTCTAAAACATCCTCTTGTGTGGCAAAACTCATTTCCATATCAATTTGATAAAATTCACCAGGGGATCTATCAGCCCTACTATCTTCATCTCTGAAACATGGAGCTATTTGAAAATATTTATCAACACCAGAGGCCATATAAAGTTGCTTAAATTGCTGAGGTGCTTGAGGCAAAGCATAAAAAGATCCTTTATGTAATCTGGAAGGTACCAGGTAATCTCTGGCACCTTCTGGAGAAGGAGCTGTTAGAATTGGAGTTGCTAATTCCATGAAACCCTCATTATTCATAAAATCTCTTATATAATTTATAATTTGATTTCTTAGCTTAATGATACGTTGCATTTTGGATCTTCTAAGGTCTAAATATCTATATTTTAATCTTACCTCTTCACCATAATCGCTATCTGAATTTACCTCCAGTGGGAGAGCTTTAGAGCATCGGCTTAATATTTCAAAACTTTCTATTTTCAATTCAACTTCGCCTGACTCCAAATTTTTATTAATAGTTTCCTCGCT
>CACBUI010000052.1 GCA_902542505.1 uncultured Alphaproteobacteria bacterium
ATCCTCCTGAGGAAAGTGACCCTCATCGTATTTATCTAGTAGAGCTTGTTTTCTTTTATTCATTTCTTCAGAAGTGTTAGGGTCTTTCATTTGTAAAAAAAAATCTTCGGCTAGCTCATAGGTTGCAATACAGATTATTTCCTCTTCATCATAAATTATATCTTTTTCATGATAGCTATGAGAGGAAATAGAAATTAATGAGAATATAAATATTAGAACGAGTCTCATAATTTTAACTTATCAAATAGTTCCCTTTTTTGTATTTATTCTCGGTTTTTTCTCGGTTATATGATTTGAACTAACTACCGAATACTCTATTATGCTTATTCTACGCATGATTGGGGCCATAGCTCAGCTGGGAGAGCGCTACGCTGGCAGCGTAGAGGTCAGGGGTTCGATCCCCCTTGGCTCCACCAAGATGAAATTAAAAAATGGAACAAAACTTAGATAAACTTTTTTCAATTAACTTTTTAGGAACATGGCTTGTTACTCTAGCAGTAATAGCATTAGTAATTTTTGCTAGTTATAAAATATTTAATATTCTGTTTAAGTCAGAGATATACTTTAAAAAATCAGCAATCAGCTATTTTTTAATTTTTATATTTATTTTCGGCTTCTTAATATACTTCTATAGTTAATTAGCTAACAAAAATTATTTTATCTTTTGATATGCAAAATAGTCAGGTCAATTAGTCTATAAAATATTTAATTTAATTGTTAATAGAGTGTACTGTTAACTAATAAACTAAACTATTTAGGTAACAATGAAGGAGGGTAATAAATGAGCATAGCAAGAGTAACAACAGTAAAAATGGACTCAAAGGAGGCAGCTGACGAACAAACACAAGGGTACGTACAAAGTGCGCCATCAGAATTTCCACAAGCAAGTCAGTTAATTGGCATTAGAATTGATGATGTTACATTGATGGCGGTTACAATTTATCCTGATGCTGAAACTATGAAAGCAGCAGATGCAGCACGAGAAAAAAGATTAAATACTAATATAGAAAATAGGGTCTCAGTCGAGACAGTAGTTGGCGAAGTTACATTAGATCATCATAATCACTAATTATGAGGGTAATCAGACGAATATAAAGCCTTTAGATCAGTCTAAAGGCTTTATGATTTTTAGACACCCCATCTCATAGCTGCTGTGTGAACAGATGAGTCCCAATGCTTTAAAAGCTCTTCATCAAGCTTTGTTAGAGTAATAGAGGCACCCTGCATCTCAAGAGAAGTACAATAATTTCCAACAAGAGACCTTGATATCTTTATATTTTTTTTGTCTAACATATTTTTAGCGTTATCAAAAATTAGGTATAGCTCTGTTAAAGGAGTACCTCCCATACCATTGACGAATAAAAGAATTTCTTCGTTTGTCTCAGGCTTTAAATCCTCATTAATTGCCTCTAATAACTCGTTTGTAATCTCTTGTGCAGATTTCATTTTATCTCTTCTTCTTCCAGGTTCACCATGAATTCCAACACCAAATTCCATTTCATCATCGCCTATATCAAAATTTGGTTTTCCTGCAGCCGGGACAGTGCAACTTGAAAATGCAACTCCCATAGAACCTGAATTTTTATTTACCTTATCCCCTAAGGCTTTACATTCTTGTAAGCTACCTCCGTGCTCAGCTAAAGAACCAACTATTTTTTCAACAACAACAGTAGCGGCAACACCTCTTCTACCAGTTGTAAATGAAGAGTCCTCCACAGCAACGTCATCATTTGTTAATACAGACTCATTTGGACCTTGCATCATCTCAGCTGCCATTTGGAAATTCATTACATCTCCAGAATAGTTTTTAACGATAAATAAAACTCCAGCTCCGCTGTCTACTTTTTCAGCAGCAGCTAACATTTGATCAGGTGTGGGTGATGAAAAAACAAATCCGGGGCAGGCTGCATCCAGCATACCGTAGCCGACTAGGCCACCATGCATGGGTTCGTGTCCACTCCCCCCTCCACTGATCAGAGCTACTTTCCCTTCTTTTGTGGGAGTGGCTCTGGTGATGAAGTTGGGGTCGTAGTGGCAGTTAACAATATCTTGATGCGCAGCACCAAAACCTTGCAGACTCTCCTTTAGAAAATCATCCGCTGAATTCATAAATTTTTTCATAGTATCCTCCTAACTATTTAACACTGACTCACAGACAGTTTTTATCATTAATTGTGAAGACCTGGCTCCAGGATCGATATGACCTTTCGCTCGCTCTCCTAAAAAAGAAGCTCTCCCTTTTGTAGCTAAAAGATCTTTTGTTGAAAACATCGCTTTTTCCGCCACTTCTATAGCTTCTTGAAGTATCTCTTTAACATCTTTGTTATCCTCGACACCTTTTTTAAGGCAGTTAGATACAGGTATGAGAACATCCATCATTGTTTTTTCACCTACATCTGCTTTACCTCTTTGTTTTACAGCTTCCACACCATCTGCAAAAATTTCGATTGCCTTTTTATAATCAACACCATTATCTATATCGTTTCCTTTGGCCATGGTCATAAATAATGTGCCAAACAGGGCTCC
>CACBUI010000053.1 GCA_902542505.1 uncultured Alphaproteobacteria bacterium
GATTTTAGTATTTTTAAAATTCTTTGTAACAGTATTTTTTTCACTTAGCACTGAGCTTGTAGGTTTAACAATATATCTAAAAATAATATCTTGTCCTGAAGAAATACCACCTAATATTCCTCCAGCATGGTTAGTATGAAATTTAATTTTTTTATTTTCAAAGTTAATTTGATCAGATCCATTAGTGCCATCATAGTTTACTAAATCAAAACCAGTACCAAACTCTATACCTTTTACAGCATTTATGCTCATAATTGCTTTTGATAACTCAGAGTCAAGTTTTTGATATATTGGCTCTCCTATACCTACAGGACAATTTGAGACTCTAACTTCAATTACAGCACCTAGTGATGAACCTTTTTTTCGATGTGTAAGAATTAGTTCTTCCCATTTTTTAAGGATTGACTTATCCGGTGAGAAAAAAGGATTTTTGTTAATAAAGTTATTATTCCAAGTTGAGTTTTCTATCTTCTCATTACCAATTTGTATAACAGCACTTGTAACTTTTATTTTATTTTTTAAAATTTTTTTAAGAAGTAATTCCGAAAGAGCACCTGCAGCAACTCTCATGGCAGTTTCCCTAGCACTAGACCTTCCTCCACCTCTATAATCATAATTTTTATATTTCATAAAGTAGGTGTAATCGGCATGGCCAGGTCGAAATTTATTTTTTATTTCTGAATAGTCCTTGCTTCTTTGGTCAGAGTTATAAATTATCATTGATATTGGAGCACCAGTGCTCTTACCGTTAAAAACTCCAGAGAGTATATTAACTTCATCTTTCTCTTTTCTCTGTGTTGTAAATTTTGACTGACCTGGTTTTCTTAAATCTAGTCTTGTTTGAATATATTTTGTGTCAATAGGTATTCCCGCTGGAAAACCATCAACGACACAACCTATAGCCTCTCCATGACTTTCTCCCCAAGTAGTAAATTTTAATAAATTTCCAAAAGAATTATGTGACATGAACTAATTATTTTTTACTAAACTCATTTAATAATCCTGCCACACCTTCAGCTTCATCAACTGCTACCATTCCAACTGTATGATAACCGCAATCAACATGATGAATTTCACCAGTTACACCAGATGAAAGGTCGCTTAAAAGGTATGCTCCTGTGTTACCAACATCTTCAAGTGTAACATTTCTCTTCAATGGAGAATTTAGCTCATTCCATTTTAAAATAAATCTAAAATCACCAATACCAGAAGCCGCAAGAGTTTTAATTGGGCCTGCAGATATAGCGTTAACTCTTATATTTTTATCTCCCATATCCACAGCAAGATACTTAACTGAAGCCTCAAGTGCTGATTTTGCGACTCCCATTACATTATAATGTGGCATAACCTGCTCTGCTCCATAATAAGTTAATGTTAAAATACTCCCACCATTATCCATTAATTCATAGCAATATTTACAAGACTCAGTGAAGGAATAACAAGAAATATTTAAACTATTTAAGAAATTCTCTTTTGATGTATCAACATACTTACCTCTTAGCTCATTTTTATCTGCAAACGCAACAGCGTGAACAAAAAAATCCAATTTTCCCCACTTATCTCTAATTTTTTCAAAAGCATTTTTTACTGATCCTTCATCACTAACATCACATTGTATCAATAAATTGGAACCAACAGATTTAGCTAAAGGATCTATTCTCTTTAATAGAAGATCATTTTGATAAGTAAAAGCTAATTCAGCACCAAAATTTGCGCATTGTTGAGCTATACCCCAGGCAATGGACTTATCATTAGCCACTCCCATTATTAGTCCTTTTTTATTTTTTAAATCCATTTTTTGATAAAATTAATATAATACTCATACCATGTCAGATAAATTAAATCCAATTATTAAGTTTAAAGAATGGTTTGATTTAGCCACTGAAAAAGAGATCAACGATCCGAATGCAATGTGTCTATCGACAGTTGACGATAAAAATACCCCTCATTCAAGGATGGTTCTATTAAAAGATTATAATAATGAAGGTTTTATTTTTTACACAAATTACGATAGCAATAAAGGAAATGACATTTTAAAAAATGCTAATGTTTGCCTAAATTTCCATTGGAAGTCATTACTAAGACAAATAAGAATAGAAGGTAAAGTTGAAAAAATCTCAAAAGAAACATCAGATAAATATTTTAATTCAAGACATTATTTAAGTCGAATAGGGGCTTGGGCATCTAATCAATCGAAGATCTTAAAATCAAGAGAAGATTTAGAGAATAAAATTGAATTTTATAAAAATAAATATCCTGAAAAAGAAAATTTCCCTCGTCCTGATTACTGGGGAGGGTTTATAGTAAAATACTCAA
>CACBUI010000054.1 GCA_902542505.1 uncultured Alphaproteobacteria bacterium
AAAAATAAAATTATTTTTTATCCTCCAGGAAAACAAATTTTTAATGCATTTAATTTAACTCCTTTAGACAAGGTGAAGGTAGTGATATTAGGTCAAGATCCCTACCATGGACCTGGCCAAGCTCATGGGCTCAGTTTTTCTGTACCAGAAAATATAAAACCACCGCCCTCACTGTTGAATATTTATAAAGAACTTCAAGATGACTTAAAAAAAGAGGTGAATTACAACAATGGTAATTTAGATAAGTGGGCTAAGCAGGGAGTATTTCTTTTAAACACAACTCTTACAGTAGAAAAATCAAAACCCCTCTCACATCAAAAGTTTGGTTGGGATATTTTTACAGACAAAGTTATCTCAGTTATCAGTAATGAATTACAAAATATTGTTTTTATATTATGGGGTTCGTTTGCTCAATCAAAGAAAGAGATAATTGATTCGAATAAACATCTTATTTTATCAGCACCGCACCCTTCCCCATTATCGGCTCACCGCGGTTTTTTTGGGAGTAAGCCTTTTTCTAAGACAAATACCTTTCTAAAATCAAAACAAATTGATATGGTTGAATGGTAATGAAGACTGATGTTGAAAATCTCGTAGGGTTTATTGAAAAAGCAGTTATTGCAATAATATTAGTAGCTACTATTACAGCCATTATGTTTGAGATAATGAGAATGATAGAAGTTCAGTATGTAGAGTTAGCTGATCTACTCCTCTTGTTTATTTATGTTGAGGTTATTGGAATGGTTCGAGTCTACTATGTTTCCAATCGTGTTAGAATGACATATCCCTTATTTATTGCTATTACCGCTTTATCTCGTCTTATTATACTTCAAGGTAAAGACTCAAACCCAGAGCTTCTTCTTTACGAAGCAGGAGCAATAGTCTTAGTTGCGATTGCAGTCATCATTCTTCGACTTAGGTATGTCCCAATACTTCGTCCTATTGAAGATGTTGATGAAATTAAACCTAGAAGCACAAAAAAGTAATAAAATTGAAAAAAATTGCAGTCATTGGAACTGGGCTTAGTGCGCTTTCTTTAGCATATCACTTGCCTGCACTTGATATTACATTTTTTGAAAAATCCTGGAGACCAGGTGGAAGAATAAGCACAAGAAAACATGAGCAATATGCTTTTGATCATGGTGCTCACTATTTGAAATTAGATCATGGTGTTATTGGCTTAAATGAATTTTTAAAAAAAATTGATGCTATTAAAATTTTAAAAGGTCAATTTTGTTCAAATATCTCACAAAATTCTCCAATTGAAGATAAAGAGGTCATTGTTGGTAAAGATGGAAATGAAACAATTCCTATAAAGATACATAAATCACTGCACTACCCTACGCATTTTTCAAAACAGATAACTAACATTGAAAGCCATAATAATGAATATTTCTTAATCGCAGCAGATGAGAAATTTGGACCTTATGATTATGTTTTTTGTAGCATGCCCTATGAACAATCAAAAAAATTGTTAGATCAATTTATAGATTATAGTGAAATTCCTGAAATAGAGTTTGACTCCATTTGGACAGTCATGATTGCATTTAATAAAAGATTGGGGGCTCCGTTTCAATTTGGATATCACTTAACACCTGAAATTAGTTTCTTAATGAATCAAAATTTTAAACACGAATTTTTTAATGAAGAGTGCTGGGTTGTAAATATGAGAGCTGATTGGACAAAAGAGTATTACAACATAGAAAATTATGTTTTAGAGGACTATGTGGTAAATCAAATGAAAAAGTCTTTTCAATCAAAAGCTGATGCTGTTTTTAAGAAGTCACATAGATGGAGATACTCTTATACAAAGAAAAGTCTAAGAGATCAAAACTCTAAAAGATTCATTGAGTCCATAGATCAGCGTCTATATGCTTTTGGAGATTGGTGTGAAGGTCCAAGTATGCAAGATGCTTGGTTATCTGGTAAGAAATTAGCTCAGCATTTCAGTGAAATGAGACTAAAAAATTAAATAAAGATTGTGAATTATAAAATTTAGGAAGTTCCTCAATGCGTTTTATTATAAATTTTTTTCCATTTTAAATAGTCTTGGTCATTTAACATAAATC